>JAGAFM010000106.1 GCA_017612655.1 Clostridia bacterium
CCAGTAACTATGTGTTACCAATTTGTGACGCACAGTACACAAATGTGAGCGCTTTCATCTCCCACATGAATGAGGGAGAATTCCCGCGCTAATTCTTAAGGCTGCAATCGAAAAGATCGCGAAGAAACTGCTAGGCGATTCCGCTCTTCTGGAAAAGTTCAAGAAGGCTCCGCTGGACATTGTGAAATCCCTTCTCGGCGATGCCTCCGTCACCAAGAATCAGCTTCAGAAAATCGCGGAAGGCGTAGCGACGAAAGTCGGTGCGGAAGCCGTAGCGGATCAGCTCAAGGGCGCCGCAGGCAAACTGGACCTCGGAGGCGTCAAGGACGCAATCGGCGGTCTGTTCGGAAAGAAAGGCTGATCCCTCTCTCCGGGCCCTATTCCGATGAAAAAGCCAACCGACTCGTGGTACAGCGAAGCGCCCCTGTCAAGTAGACAGTGAAAAAAAGCGAAAGCATTTTGCGTGGAAATTCCACCCTGCTGCGCAGCAGGGTGGAATTTTTCGCGCGGCGGCGCGATGGAACTCCATTGGCGTCATGCATTTGAGCCTCTGCTGGTAACGTTTGTTGTTGTAAAAATCGAGGTAATGCTCGATTGCCGAAATCAGATCATCACGCGAGGTGAACTTTTTCAGGTAGTACATTTCGGATTTGAGGATTCCCCAGAATCCTTCCATCGGACCGTTGTCAATACATCTGCCAACGCGGGACATACTCTGCCGCATATTTGCGGAAACGAGCTTGGAGTATAAAATTTAGCTCGTATACTGAAATCCACGGTCGCTGTGAAACAGCGGATGAGCATTTGGATTTGCCTGTACCGCCTCGTCAAATCTTTTCTGGAGCCTCACAGTGTAAATCGATGTATTTGCTATGAATATGGGAACTGATGGACCATAAAAGGCAGCTGATTTGTTTGATCCCACGGGCTGGCTCTCATTATCTTTATGAGAAACAACCTATCGGCCCGACTTTTTTCCGGGTTGGTCTTGCAAACGATCCGGCCGGATGTTAGAATAGGCAGTAGAACACCAGGAGGCCTGAGACGAAAAAGCCGAGCCCTGTGGGCACATGGAACAATCGTCCGGAAAGGAGTTCTCCCGGATCCCTGACAAGACATAATCGGCGCCGGTCTCTCCGGTGTCTGAGAACAAAGGAGGCAAGACATTGAAAACCGAACCTGTCCGCCCCGCTCCCAGCGAATCCGCGCTTTCCGGGTATGAAGCGCTTCTGTTTTTTCCGGACGCCGAGCGCGTCTATCTGAAGCTGGGACTTGCCCCTCTGACCCCGAAGCTTCAGGCAGTCACCAAGGAGAAACTCGGCTGCGACCTTCCGCTGGAAGTCGTATCCGACGGAAGATATGCGAAGAAAAAGAAAGGGCCGAAGGAAATCCTGTTCGGGCGCGAATTCGACCGTCCCGGGATTCCGGCTTTCGATCCGCACAAATCCTTCTACGGGATTACGGAGGACGGAACCGTTTATTTCCGTTCTCCCTGCATCCCGCTCTACGCGACTCTGTGGAAACGGTTTCTTTCCGAATTCGGCTCGGACTGGGAAAGCGCCTGCCCCTGCTACCGGGAAGTCCCTCCCTTCTCCTACGAGGAACTGGAGCGGGCGGGCTACTCTCTGGTCTTCGAAGACACTTTCGACGGTGAGAAACTCGATATGGACGTCTGGGAATACCGGCATCTGGGTCCGCGCCGCTGCGGGTATCAGGGGGCTTCCCAGGCAAGACTGGAAAACGGGAATCTGGTCCTCACGGGCAGCTACGAACCGAACGGGGAGTACGGCGAAGGCTGGTACGGCCTGATCGTTCAGCTGCAGAAGAAATACTGCCGCGGCTATTTCGAGGCCACCATCAAATGCTGCGAGAATCTGGGAAGAGCCGCCGGGGATATCTGGTCTGCCTTTTGGATTCAAGGCGACAGCCCCTACCGGGGCGAAGACTCCCAGGGCGGAATCGGTCCGGGAGGCGCCGAGATCGACGTCATGGAGAATTTCGGCCCGGATTACACGACCAGCTGCATCTGGGTGACCGGAGTGGAGGGCGTGGACGGCCTCTGCGGGGAACTGTTCCAGGTCCAGGACCTCGGCAACGACTTTACCGGTTCCTATCACACCTACGGATGCCTGTGGGACGAGGATGCCTACCGAATCTATGTGGACGGCATGCTGATTGCAGAGACGGATCACGCCTGCGGCACCTCGCGCTTCCCCGAAAAAGTGCTTCTTTCCATCGAACTTCCGGAAGAGCTGAAGATCGACCGCTCCCTCCGCCGCGAGATGTTCGTCGATACGCTCCGGATCTGGCAGAAATCGTAACCTCAATTCCGAAATCCGCTTCAGGAGGACACTATGAAACTGAAACGCTATCCCATCGGCTTCTGGAACTACACCCCTGTCGGTCAGCTCGGGCCGGAAGCGGTGAAGGACTGGGCTGATCTCGGCATGACCTTCGCGCTCAGCCCGCAGTTCGGACCGAATTCGGATCCCAAGATTCTGCTCTCCATCCTCGACGCGTGCGCAGATCGGGACATCGGGGTGATTCTGAACGACTACCGCGCAAGGTGGAACGGCGCGTCTGACGATCCCAAAGCATATGCGGACAGGTTCCGTGCGGCTTACGAACAGTTCGGAAAGCATCCCGCGGCGATCGGATTTCACGTCGGGGACGAGCCGTCGGACGACAAGGGATTTGCGGATGCCTGCGAAGCGCATCGGATTCAGCTCGCCGTCGCGCCCGAACTGACTCCTCATCTCAACTTCCTTCCGTACTGGGAAGGTCAGGAAAAGAACATTCTCAAGGCTCCGACTTTCGCGGACTGGGCTAAACGCATGGCAAAGGAAGCGGATCTCAAGATCCTGTGCTACGACTGCTACGCCCAGATGAATCCCGAAGAAACCGGAACGCACCAGTATTACACGAATCTGCGCAAATTCTCGGAAGCCGCGGACGCCTCGGGGATTCTGCCGTGGACCACCCTGCTCTCGGTCGGGCATTTCCGCTACCGCATTCCCTCCGAGGATGACTTCCGCTGGCAGGTCAACACGGCGGCAGCCTCGGGCATGAAGGGTCTGCTGTGGTTCTTTGTCTACGCCGTCATGATTGCCAACTACCGTCTGTCTCCCATCGACGAGTTCGGCGATCGGACGGAAACCTTCTCGCACCTTTCCCGTGTCAACCGCCTTTTTCTCCACGAGTTCGGAGATTTCTTCCTGAAGGCGGAGCACCGCTCCACCTGGCATACGGGAAAAGCATACGGCGGTTATTCGCTGTTCGAAGCCGGAAAAACGGATCCCCTTCTTCTCGACGTGACGTGCGAGCAGGGGCTGCCCGGCTTAGTCGGTCTCTTCGAACTCGACGGGAAGAGGTATTTCGCCATCGTCAACAATTCCCCGAAGGAGAACGGCTGCTTCGTCCTGCATCTTCCGAAAGGGGCGAAAACCTTCCAGAGGCTGAACTGGAACGGCGGCTACGACGACCTGAGGGTCAGCCACCATGACGCGTACTATCGGGAGACCGAGGACGAAATTCAGGGAGGCGACTGGCTCGCTCCAGGACAGATGAAAATATACAGGATCGAACAATAACCCGCTTTGCCTGATGATTCTTATAAAAAGGAGTCACTCCCATGCCGAAATCCGCAAACCGTTCCAAAGCGCTCGGAACCTACCAGGCGATCGTCTGGTTCCCCGACAACGAGAGAGCTTACCTGAAGCTAGGTCTACCCAGACTGAAGGACAAGCTGGAGGCCGTGACGCGCAGACGCCTCGGATGCAGCCTGCCTCTGGAAGTCGTTTCGGACGACAGCTATCTTGAGAAAAAGAAGGGACCGAAGGAAATTCTGTTCGGCCGGCAGTTCCGCCGTCCCGGCATTCCCGACACCGATCCAGCAAAATCCTGCTACGGGGTGACCGCGGACGGAACCGTATACTTCCATTCCCCGTCCATCCTGTTCTTCGTGACCCTCTGGGACCGTTTTCTCGAAGAATTCGGCACTCTCTCGGAGCCCCTGACGGAATGCTTCCGTGAAATCCCGCCCTTTTCCCATGACGACCTCCGCAAAGCAG
>JAGAFM010000107.1 GCA_017612655.1 Clostridia bacterium
GAATGAGCTGCTTCAGAGACCAGCCCGCGCAGTATCCGGTCAGCATGGAGAGATCATGGAGATGAAGGTCCCCGCTCTTGTGAGCATTTCCGATCTCGTCGTCGTAGATCTCGGTCAGCCAGTAGTTGGCCGTGATCGCGCCGGAATTGGAGAGAATCAGACCGCCCACCGAATAGGTGACCGTCGAATTCTCCTTCACGCGCCAGTCGTTGATCTTCAGATAATCGTCGACCGTCTTCTTATAGTCGAGAAGCGAAGCGCCTGCGTTCCGGATCTTCTCGCGCTGTTTGCGGTACAGAATGTAGGCCTTGGCGACCTCGTCGTACCCGGCGCGGATCAGGACGGATTCCACGCTGTCCTGAATCTGTTCGACGGAAATCTTCCCGTCTTTCACCTTGGTGGAAAAGTCCGCCGTTACCTTCAGAACAAGAAAGTCGAGCACCTCGTCATGGTACTCCTGATGGCAGGCATCAAATGCCTTGGTGATCGCGACACGAATCTTCTGCAGATCGAAACTCGCTACGGCACCGTCTCTTTTTACTACCTCGTACATAACCACAACTCCTATCTCAGGTCTCCCGTTGATCCGGCGGGAGACGCAATAATCGACAAATTGAATGAATCAGACGCCGCGGAGCTCCGTGTCGGGGATCCGCCGTCTGGCAAGCGCAAGCATTTCCTCAAGCACTTCCTTCGGATGGGCGTGAAGCCCGGGGGCAAGCGTGCGTCCGCTGTCCGTAAAGGACTGAAGCCTGTAGCGTTTCGCGCCGGCGACCCAGTCCGCGACGGCGGCTATATCCTCCGGCGTGTGATACTCCGCAACGACGGTCGTGCGGAATTCGTAATCGACGGAGGAGGAGCGAAGGAGGGAGATGCTCCGTTCGATCCCGGAAAGATCCAGCCCGGGGATGCCGGAGGTCAGCGCGTACTTTTCCCTGCAGTTCTTCAGATCCATCGCCACCGAATCTGCCAGACCGGCGGACAGAACCGCTTCGAGACGCTCCGGGAAGGTTCCGTTCGTATCCAGCTTCACCGAAAAGGAAAGCCCCTTAACCTTTTCGAGAAAGGCAGGGAGCTCTTTCCAGAGAAGGGGTTCACCGCCGGTGATGCAAACCCCGTCCAGAAGGCCGCGTCGCTTGTTCAGAAAGGATAAAATCTCTTCTTCGGGAATCGATGAATTCGGGAAAGACTCGTCGAATCCGGTCACCAGATCCGCGTTGTGGCAGAAGGGACAGCGGAGATTGCAGCCCCCTGTGAACAGCGTGCAGGCGACGAATCCGGGGTAGTCCAGGAGAGTCATCTTCTGCAGTCCGTAGAAGATCATAGCAGCATCACTCTCCTCTCGACGGGTGCGGGTGAGACACATTTTACCATCTCGAACCGGGCTTGTCAAGAGGTTTTTTTGTCGAAATGAAATGTTTTCGCTTGACCGAAAGAAACTATTTGTGCACAATTCAGTAAAAGAAAAAGCCGGAAAAATCCAGCTTTTATCGGAGAAAACCTGCTCCCGGTGCAAACGGGAACGTATTGATATATGAAAGCAAATTAAGCAAACTTTTTTGTCGGTTCCGAACCGAGAAGAACGATTGCGGAAACGATCAGGACAATACCGAATATTTTCGTCACGTCAAAGCTGTCGTGGAAGCACAGCATCCCGACAAGGCACCCGACAACCGGCTCCACCGCGACGAGAATCGCCGCCTTTCCGGAAGCCATTCGTTCCATTCCCCAGGTGTAGAACCAGAACGGAAGCGCACCCGAGATCAGGCCGATTCCGAATCCGCCGGCAATCAGTTCGGGACGGGCGGACAGGGTTCCGAACAAAGCACCGGGGCTGCAGAACGGAAGAAAGGCAAGGGCCGCGAAGAGGAACGTGTAGAACGTGACCGTTTCGACAGAGTACCGTTTCAGGGCGAACCGGCTGAAAATGGTATACAGGGCGTAGGTTAATCCCGACCCGATTCCCGTCAGAAGAATCACGGGAGAGTGAATCGCCCCGGCGGAGAGTCCTGCCACGAGAATGCATCCGACGAACATCAGAACCAGAGCGAGATACTGCTTCGCCGTAGGTTTCTCCCGGAAGAAGAGGGCGGAGAGAAGAAGCACAAAGGCGGGACTCGTGTAAAGGAGAACCGACGCGACGGACGGTTCCGCGTTGCTGATCGTGTAGAAATAGGTGAAGTTCATCAGCGCGACGCTGACAATTCCCGTACAGAAAAACATCCAGAGATCGCGGAACCTGATTTTGAACTTCGAACGGTCCGTGATCAGCAGAAATACCGCCATCACGAGAGCCGCTGTCGACATGCGGGCTTCCGCGATCTGGAAGGAATCCAGTCCCCCTGCAGAGAGGAACCGGACAAACAGGCTGATGACTCCCCACAGGACTCCGGACAGGAGAACGGAGCCCTCGGCGCGACGCTCCATAGGTTCTTATTCCCTTTCCGTCTGGTTTCCCTCGGGGGCCGGTTTCCGGTCCGCCGCGGCTTGCGCGGGGGCGGAGGAGGAAGCCGGTTTGCGCGGGTTGTTGAACTTCCGGATCAGGAACCGGATCAGGAAGATCAGAACGAGGATGAAGGCGACAAACAGAAGGATGCCGGGAAGCGATTCAGCAAACCAGACAAGGAAGTCCTCAAAACCCGAGACAAATCCGGACCAGCCGTCTCGGAAGGCGTCGCCGAGACGTTCGCCGAACGTACGGGTAACAGTGGCCGTCGGCGTGTAGCCGCTGACTTCGTCCATCCGGACCGTAATAACGGAATAGGCGATCTTCCGTTCGAGATTGTCAAGCTGCCTCTGGTAGGATTCCTTCTGATACGTAACCTCCGCCAGCTTGTCTTCGAGAACGATCAGCGATTCGATGTTGTCGGACGTCTTCATCAGTTCGAGGAGTCTTTCCTCCTGGACATTGAGACTCTCCAGCCTTGCGGAAAGATCCGTATACTGGGACGTGACGTTGTCAGCGTTGGAAACTTCGGAGGTCAGATTGCCGATGGAGCGGATTCTCGAGACCGCGGAATCCAGAGAATCGGCGGGGACGGCGATTCGGTACTGTGCGGTCCGCTGAATCACGGCGGTGGAACCGTCCGAATAATAACGGGTGTTCCCTGTCACATTGGAATACTCCACATATCCACCGAAGTCGGCCGCCACGGACTGGAGGACAGAAATGGAATCGTCAAACGCGGTGGTTTCGAGCGTCAGAGAGACGGAATACACCATCTTCTCCCCGTTTTCGGACAGCGAGGAATCGGCCGGGGACCGGGTTTCGTACGGATCGTCAGAGAGGTTCGGAACACCGGTCATCTGTTTTCCGTCGGAAATCCGGTAGGATTCGGACGGAGCCAGGCTTGCGCCGCCGCTCGAGCAGGAACAGAACAGAACCGCGGCGAAAAGAAGAGCGAGAAGGAATCCGGCAAAGCGTTTCATCGCTGAATCTCCTTTATTCCAATCATTTATAAAATGCGGTTTGCGATTATTAAGATGCCTTTACGAACAAGGATCTCCCGGAATACCGGGGGCGAATCAGGCATCGATTCCGTAAACGAAGGCGGCATTTTCTCCCATGATTTTATCGCAGATCCGGGGCGAAAACGCGTTGAAGAAGGATTCGAAGATTCCTACCTCCAAGCCGTATTTTCCGTCTCTGGGATAATCCATGAGAGCGGGCCAGTCCGAGCCGAACATGACGCGCTCTTCGCCGAACAGGTTGTAAAACGCCGTCAGAACCGGAGTGAAAGGAGCGGGGTCCGGGGTCTGCGGCCGGTTTTCCGCTTGCAGATACAGAGCGGAGGCTTTCATAAAGCAGTTATCGAAAGAGGAAAACGTTTTTAAAAACTCGAGATTATCTCCGTCCACTATGGGGAGGTCGCTTCTCATTCCGCCGAAATGCTCGAGCACAAACCGGACATCCGGATTGCTGCGGATCAGATCGGGAACGTTGGCGATCAGCTGAGCCGGAGAGTTGTTGAACTCGATGACGTTGGCCTTCTTCCCTTTCAGATAGGAAAGATTCTCATACGCAAGATCGGTCGGCGGGACTTCCCCCGCGTCAGTCCGGAAACCGCGGAATTTTTCGTACTTCGTAAAAGAATCGTAGATCGGAATGAAGTCGGGGCTGTTGAACGAAGTGTCTCCGACCGCGGCCAGAATCGACGGGCCGTCCAGTTCGTTCAGAACGAGAGAGAGCTGTTCCGGCTGCTGCGTGCATGCAACTGCAATGCAGTGGGTAATCCCGTATGGTTCCGCCTCCTCGAGAAAACGCCGCTCGTCGATCCGGAGATCGTGACGCGTCCCTTTTCTCGGCCAGGTAAAGTCCCCCAGCGCGTTGTCATAAAGATGTACATGCGTGTCGATTCTCATGTTGGTTTCCTTCCTATATATTATAAAGAACCGCCGGATCCGTTTCGTGGCTCCGACACGGGAAGAGTCCGGGATGGAAAGCCGCTCATTTCGCGGTCTCCGGCCCGAACTCTTTGTTTCTGATAATCAGGTTATCTTCCCAGGGCGTCCTTGTGAGAGAGATTCAGTCTTCCTCTTTCGTCCACACCGAGGAACTTGACGAGCATCTTATCTCCCACCTGGCAGACGTCTTCGACCTGCTCGACGCGGTTCGGGGCAAGCTTCGAGATATGAACGAGCCCTTCGCACTTTGGAGCGATCTCCACGAACGCGCCGATCGGGATGATTCTCGTAACAACTCCCTCGTAGATTGCGCCGGGAATCGGTTCGAAGAGGATTTCGTCGATCATGGCTTTCGCCGCAGCGATCGCCGCCTTGTCGATGGCGGAGATATAAATGGTTCCGTCTTCCTCAATGTCCACCTTCGCACCGGATTCGGCTACGATCTTCTGAATGACCTTGCCGCCCGTTCCGATCACTTCGCGGATCTTGTCCTGCTTGATCTGCATGGTAAACATCTTGGGTGCGAACTCGGAGACCTCGGCTCTCGGCTTGTCGATCGCCTTGAGAAGCACATTGTCGATGATGTAGTCGCGTCCCTTATGGGTAACTTCGAGCGCTTCGCGGATGATCGCGGGCGTCAGGCCGTCGATCTTCAGGTCCATCTGGATGGCGGTGATTCCCTTATGGGTTCCTGCCACCTTGAAGTCCATATCGCCGTAGAAGTCCTCGAGACCCTGGATGTCGAGCATCGTCATAAAGGAGCCGTCCTCTTCGGTAATCAAACCGCAGGAGATTCCGGCAACCGGATCCTTGATCGGAACACCGGCGTCCATCAGAGCGAGAGTGGAACCGCAGATCGAAGCCTGGGAGGTGGAACCGTTCGAGGAAACGACCTCGGAAACCAGGCGGATCGCGTAGGGGAATTCCTCCACCGAGGGGAGAACCGGAACGAGAGCCCGCTCGGCGAGCGCTCCGTGACCGATCTCACGTCTGCCGGGGCCGCGGGAAGCCTTGGCTTCGCCGGTCGAATAGCCGGGCATGTTGTAGTGATGCATGTAGCGCTTGGACTCTTCGTCGTCGATTCCGTCCAGAAGCTGAATATCGGACATCGAGCCGAGAGTGGCGGCGGTCAGCACCTGGGTCTGTCCGCGGGTGAAAAGGCCGGAGCCGTGGACTCTGGGAAGCAGTCCGACTTCCGCGGCGAGAGGACGCATCTCGTCCATCCGTCTGCCGTCGACCCTCTTCTTGTCGACCAGAAGCCATCTGCGTACGATCTTCTTCTGAATCTTGTAGATCAGTTCCTCATAGACGCTCTCCAGTTCCGGATACTCTTCGGAGAATTCGGCGAGAATCTTCTCGCGGACCGGCTGCATTCTGGCGTCGCGGACGTTCTTGTCGTCGGTATCCAGCGCTGCCATGACGTCCTGTTCGCAGAAAGCGAAAACTTTGTCGAACATGTCGTGATCCAGTTCGCCGGAAGCGTACTCGAATTTCGGTTTCCCGACGTTGGCGACGATCGCGTCGATGAACGAGCAGAGTTTCTTGATTTCCTCATGGGCGAGCATGATTGCGTTGAACATATCCTCGTCGGATACTTCTTTTGCGCCTGCCTCGATCATGACCACTTTTTCCTTCGAACCGGCAACCGTCAGCTCAAGGGTGGACTTTTCCCGGTCGGCGGCAGAGGGGTTGATGACGAACTTGCCGTCCACCATGCCCACGAACACGCCGGCAATCGGGCCGTTCCAAGGAATGTCGGAAATGGAAAGAGCGATGGACGCGCCGATCATGGCGGTAATTTCCGGAGAGCAGTCGCTGTCGACGGACATGACCGTCAGGGAGATGCAGATGTCGTTGCGCAGATCCTTCGGGAACAGAGGACGGATCGGACGGTCGATCACACGGGAAGTAAGAACCGCTTTCTCCGTCGGCTTGCCCTCGCGGCGGAGATATCCGCCGGGAATCCGGCCGACCGAGTACATTCTTTCTTCGAAATCGACGGACAGAGGGAGAAAATCGATTCC
>JAGAFM010000108.1 GCA_017612655.1 Clostridia bacterium
ATGACAGTATACCATATAAGCAGTTTTTTTTATGTTCATTTCATTGGTTACATGAACTGCGTGCGCTTCCATCTCCCACATGAATGAGGGAGAATTCCCGCGCTAATTCTTAAACCGGAAAGGCACTGTATGGAGATCATCGATTTTCACGCGCATATTTATCCTGATGCAATTGCCGCCGCCGCGGTTCAGGCTGTCGGTCGATTCTATTCCATCGAGATGGAGGGAGGCGCCGGCACCGCGGACTCTCTCCTTCGGGCAGGAGACCGCGCAGGGATAAGTAAGTTTGTGGTTCACTCCGTTGCAACGAAACCGCATCATGTTGCCTCGATCAACCGATTTATCGCGGAGCAGGTTCACCTTCATCCGGACAGACTGATCGGTTACGGTACCGTTCACCCGGACATGGAGGATCCCGAATCCGTTATTCAGTCGATCTTCGAACTCGGCCTTCGCGGAATCAAAATCCACCCGGATACCCAGGCGTTCAACATGGATGATCCGCGGATGTTTCCCGTCTACGAACTGATCCGCGGGAAGCTTCCTCTGCTCATCCACTGCGGAGACTACCGCTATGATTTCAGTCATCCGAGAAGACTCGTGAATCTTCTGCGGAACTTTCCGGATTTGACTGTTATCGGGGCACATTTCGGAGGGTGGTCTATTCCCGAGATTGCCTACGACACCCTGAAAGACGAAAACTGCTATCTGGACTGCTCCAGCTCCCGTTTTATTCTGGGCCCGCGCCGCATGAGAGAACTGATCCGGATGTTCGGTTCGGAGCGCATGCTCTTCGGCTCCGAATACCCGATGTGGGACCCGGCGGATGAACTGTCAGCCTTCTACAGCTACGGTCTGACCGACCGGGAGTGTGAGCAAATTCTCTCGGAGAATCCCAAAAGAGTTCTTGGGGACCTTTGAATTCGATTGCCGGATTCCTGTGACCCGGCGCAATCAGGCTTGACAGGCGGGCGCGAATCAGTGCCCGCTTTTTCAGTTTCTTGAGACATTTTCGCCGTTTTGCGGAGATACCATAGTGAAGAGGAAGGAGGGATGCCCTTGAACGACGAGTCAATCATTGCCCTGTTCAATGAGCGCTCTGAGCAGGCGATTACCTCCCTTTCCGAACGTTTTGGAACTTCTCTTCTGGCGGTTGCGGAGAATCTTCTCGGTAACAAGGAGGATGCGGAAGAATGCGTTCAGGACACATTTCTAGCCGTCTGGAACCGAATTCCGCCCGAACAACCTACCTCTTTGTCCGCCTATGTCTTTCGGATTCTTCGGAATATCGCGATTAAGCGTTATCACGAAAAAAACGCAAAAAAGAGAAATGCCGTTTACGACATCGCTCTGGAAGAGCTGGAAGACTCCATCCCCGCTTCCCCTTCAGCCGAAGAAGAGGCAGATGAAAAGGCCCTGTCAGAAGCAATCGATCGCTTCCTGTCGGGCCTCAAACCGGAAGACCGTGTTCTCTTTATCAGGCGTTACTGGTTTTCCGAATCCATTTCGGATCTGGCCCATCGTCTGCAGATCCGCGACCATGCCGTTTCGGTCCGCCTGTCTCGGATTCGGAGAAAGCTTCGGGCCTACTTAGAAAAGGAGTGTATTTCCCTATGAGAAAAGAACTGATTTCCCGGGCAATCGGAGACCTCCCCGACTCCTATCTCAAAGAAGCCGAACAATTCGAAGAAGAGAAGAAGAGCCGTTCGGGGAACAGAAGCGACTCACCCGCCCGTTCCCGCTGGATCCGCTGGGGGGCAGTCGCAGCCTGTTTGGTCCTGCTGATCGGTCTCGGATTATCAGCCGTGTACGTAGTCGCGGAAGCGGAGGAATACAAAGAAGCGGAAACGTTCTTTCTGGAGCACAATTTATCCACAGAGGGGCTCACCCGTTCGGAGGTGAAAGCCGTGTACCGAGACATTCTGACCCGGTCGTTTTCCGATGAAAAAACGGCAGAGGTCCTCCGAACCTCGATTCCAGGCTTCTTAATCGAGGTAGCGGAACCAACGCCGGAGGAGCTTGCCAGATTCTGGGACAGGAACAGTTCCGGCCCGTCCGCCCCGGCAATCGAAAGCACAGGATATCGATATACTTTTGATTATCAGTCACCGGAAGACTTTGACGAATGCACCACGGTCGTCACCTGCAGTCTGGATGGGACGCAATGCTGGAAGGTCGCTATTTCTTCCTGCTTTCTGAACGGAGCTCTTCACACAGGCACCGGAACCATTCTTTGGGGGACCGACGAGGATCGTGTATTCGGACATAACGAATCCCCACAAAGTGCGGATGATTATCCGGTTACACGAGCCAGGCTGATCCTTCTCGATGAAACCGGGACAATCAAAAACGACATGTTCCTCGGCAATGGCATAAAATACGAACTCATAGACGCCGTCGTCGACAATTCGGACGGAACAGTCACCGTCTTCAGCATCGTCGACTTTCAGGATCTTTTTATTTTGAAGCTGCGTCCGGATGGTTCCTCCGTATTCTCGAACAAACTCTCCTGTCCGCACGGA
>JAGAFM010000109.1 GCA_017612655.1 Clostridia bacterium
ACTGAGCAGTCTTACGGGGCTCTCGCCCCGCGCCTTTTTTTCTTGCAAGCTTTGTCGCTTGCCGTTTATCAAATAGCGGCGTAAGACCCCTGCCTTTAGGTCTGGGGATGAAAGCCGCGGCAAAAAGCGTTGAACATAGGTTTGCAATGAGGTTGGAAATGTGATAGAATATTATCATCAAAATGCTCGCGGAGAGGAAGTAAGACAAACGATGCCTTCGGACAGCGGCGCAGTCCCAACGAAACGAGAATCCTCCGGTTTCAGCCGGGGGGGAGTGTCAATCTTGTGACGCTGGATGATATGCATAGAGAGGATACGTGGGGGAGGATGGACACAAAGAAGTGACAACGATTTTTTCACTGTCTGCCTGACAGGGGGCGCTTCACTTTAGGCGGCGGGAGTATGTCACCCGCTTTTGACCGGATCAGTATGGTTTTCCGGGGCTGTTTTCGACAAAAAGGAAAAAAAGAAGGAGGAGAAGTGCAGGTGCAGCACCTGTATTTGGTTTAACATGGATACTTTCAACAACATCCCCTACGAGAGAGCAGATCTGAAGAAGATGAAGAAAGATTTCTCCGCGTGCCTGGAGAAGTTTGATAGAGCCGCTTCCCCGGAGGATGCGGACTCCGCCTTTCTCGGCTTTCAGAAGATTGTGGAACGGGTGTCCACTCTTGCTACGATTGCCAGTATCCGCAACACAATGAATATGAAAGATGAATTCTACGACCGGGAGATCAAATACTACAATACCGAGATGCCGAAGCTGATGATGCTGATCAAGAAAGCGGGAAAGGCACTGGTGAACAGTCCGTTCCGCCCGCAGCTGACCGCAAAATACGGGGAGAAACTGTTTCTGGACACCGAAACGCAGATGCGTCTCGTAAATTGGAACATCATTCTTCCTTCCATCCGCGAGAATAATCTCGGGACGGAGTATTCCAAAACCGTGGCGTCTTGTTCCGTGGATTTTATGGGGGAAAAGTGCAATTTTTACGGGTTGCTCCGTCATATGCAGTCGACCGACCGGGACGAACGCAGAGCGGCTTTTGAAGAATGGGCCAAGCTTTACGAAGGGGTATCCGGAAAACTGGACGAACAGTACGAAAAACTGGTTCGGATCCGCCGAACCATAGCGAAAAGGCTGGGATTCCCCGGCTATGTCGATTATATCTTTCTGGCAAGCGCTCACTATGACTATGATTCCGAAAAGGTTGCCTCGTTTCGGGAAGCCGTGCGCACCCATATTACCCCGCTCTGCGAAAGACTCTATCGGGAGCAGGCAGGGAGGCTAGGTCTGGATCATCTTGCGTGGTTTGATGAAGACCTCTGCTTCCCGGACGGCAACGCCGTTCCGGTCGGTACGCCGGAAGAACTCACCGAGAAGGCCAGACAGATGTATGAGGAAATGTCTCCGGAGACAGGTGAGTTTTTCAACTTTATGACAGAGCACAAACTGTATGACTTCGTCACCCGCGAGAACAAGCACCTGGGCGGATACATGACCTTCCTTCCGGAATACAAGGCTCCGTTCATCTTCTCCAACTTCAACGGAACCGCCGCCGACATCGATGTGCTGACCCACGAGGCGGGGCATGCCTTCCAGGGCTACTACGCTTCCCGCAGGCTGCCCCTTGCGTCTCTGACAGGCTCGACTCATGAAGTCAACGAGATCCATTCGATGGCCATGGAGTTCTTTGCTTATCCCTATATGGAACGGTTTTTCGGGGACCGGGCCGATAAATACCGCTACGCGCATTTCACCGAATCCCTGAAAACGATTCCTTATCTTGTCGCTGTCGACGAGTTTCAGCATCGGGTGTTTGAGAATCCCGGCTCGAATCCTTCTGACTGGCGCAGGTTCTGGAGCGAGATCGAGAAGAAGTATCTGCCCTGGCGCCACTACGAAGGAAATGCTTTTCTGGAAGGGGGCGGTTTCTGGATGCAGAAGCAGCATATCTTCCTTTACCCCTTCTACTATGTGGATTACGCTATGGCACAGCTGGACGCCCTTGCGCTGTACCGCATGCAGCTCCGCGGAGAGGATGCATGGGGCAGCTATCTCAGGCTGTGCGGGATGGGAGGCATGTACGGTTATTTCGATACTCTGAGCCGCGCCGGGCTGCCGAATCCCCTGTCTCCCGAGACCGTTTCGGAGATTGCGGGATTTGCGGCGGAACAGGAGGCCTCCCTCATGGAAAAGATCGGGGGGCGGAACTGAGGCCGGGTTTCGGTAAGATTCTGAAGCATTTTTGCAAAATCTGCGGAAAAGAATCAGGCAGGGGAGGATCTTCTGCCGGAAAGGGGACTGTTTTGGACATCCTTCAGTACGAAACTCTCGGAACACTCCCGGATCCGTTTCTTTTTGAAGACGGAACCCGGGTGCGCACGGTCGACGACTGGCAGTTGAAACGGCGGGAACTGATAAAGCCCGTGATCGAGCTCCAGTACGGGGGAATGCCGCCGGAGCCTTCGTTTCTCGAATGCGATCCCCTCTGCGTCCCGGACAGGCCGGGGAGAATGAACATCTGGAGAATCCGGACCGGTACGAGAGAGAATCCGGTCTCCTGGACGATATACGCACACAGACCGGATGGGCAGGGGCCGTGGCCCGTGGTGATCGACGGAGATCTCTGCTACGGGTGCATGCAGGATCCCGGAATCGCGGAGCGGTTTACCCGGAACGGGATCATGCTTGTCACGTTCAATCGGGACGAGATCGTTCCCGACATGCGGAATCCGAGACGGACGGGCAATCTTTACGGGACCTATCCCGAAATGCGGTTCGGTGCGCTTGCCGCGTGGGCGTGGGGATTCAGCCGAACCCTTGATGCTCTTCTGTCCCTGGGAATCGCGGACAGCTCATGCGTGACCTTTACAGGCCTGTCCCGAGGGGGAAAAGCCGCCCTTTTGGCAGGGGCGCTGGATGAGCGGGCCGCCATCGTATGCCCGGAGGGAACGTGTGCGGGGAGCGGAAGCTGCTACCGAATTCACATGAGCGCCCTAATTTCCGACGGAACGGTGGAGCGGAGTGAGACGCTCAAGGATGTTGTCAACGCATTTCCGGACTGGTTCGGGCCGGATCTGAAGGCCTACGAGGACAATGAAGCGTCGCTTCCGTTCGACTCTCATATGCTGAAGGCGATGGTTGCTCCGAGAATTCTCTTCGACTGTCAGGCGGAGGATGACATCTGGTCCGGACCGATCAATTCCTGGATGACGGATATCGCGGCCAGAGAGGTATGGCGTCTCTTTGGAAAAGAGGACCACATTCTCTGGTACTGGCGGAAAGGGAGACACGGACATCTCCCGGAGGATTTCGACATGCTTCTGGAGGTTATCCAGTGGAAGAGAGACGGGATTCCTCTCCGCTCGGTAAAATTTCGGAAAACTCCGTTTGTTCCCCCGGAACCGATTTTCTCCTGGAGATGCCCAGGGCCCGGAGAGGAATAGCTGCTGATTCCCGAAATATCTCGAGTCTGTCTTCTCATTGCTTTTTCCAAAGAAAGACCGCCTGTTCGTTTTTTCCGCAAAAACGGACAGGCGGTCTTCAGATCTTTGTTTTCTCACCGGTTTTTATGCCGGCGGAATAGAGCGAAAAGCCCGCAGGAAACGGCGAGGAGGAATAAAGCCAGGCCGAGGGCAAGCCAGAGGTTGGAAGATTGTCTGTATTCCGGAAAGCCCGGTTCCTGTTTCGAAAGGTCGGCGGTTGATGCGGAATCTCCGCCCGAAGCGTCCTCGTCGGGATCCGGGAGATTCTCTCCGCGGATGGCAAGCAGGGTTTTCCCCAGATAGGCAGACTGAAACAAAACGGATGCGTTCTTCCCGGCGATGGCGTCGTAGCCGAGCCGGCTCATATGCATCGAATCGGAGCAGAAAGCGTCGGCACCGAGGTCGGATATCAGGGAGTAGATATCCGAGATCAGGATCTCCACGCCGGAATCGCTCAGTGTTTGTACGTTTTCGGTAATCAGGCGGTTGTATCTTCTCATGATTCGGTTAAAACTCTCTTCGCCCAGAACCGGAGGACTCGTTTCCAGAAGGATGAGTTTGGCCGGGGAGAGCTCCCGGATTCGATTCAGCAGCTGCAGCTGAAGTTCCGCGGTCCTGTCTGCTGCCTCCTCCCCGAGAGACAGGGAACGCCCGATGTCATTTGTTCCGATCATGAGGAGAACGATGTCCGGCCGGTATTTTTGAAGCCAGAAGGGACACAGCTCGTACAGCCCGATCTGGAGACTGGTTCCTTCCGGCGTGGTGACCGTGTAACCGCTGTGGCCCTCGTGACGGTACAGTTCGGCCCTGTCTGCGGAACCGGTTCCTCCGTGTACCTGAGAACCCACGAACACGAAACGCAGATCCGGATACTGTTCGGCGAGCAGGACAGACAGTCTCGCCCGGTAGCCGGAGAGCTCCCGGAACGGTGTATCCGCGTCAAGCCCCAGGGTCAAGGAGTCGCCGAGAGGCATAATCCGCAGCGGCTTTGTCCCGCCCTCTTCCGTCAGAAACCAGCATGTGCTGAGAAAACCGCTTTCCGCAGCAGCGGACAATGAGGCCAGGTTCGAAGCTCCTTCATCGGAATCACGGATAAACAAATCCTCTTTGCTGAGCGAAAAGCGATGATAGGGGAGCGGAGTCAGAGTAAACGGTTCCCCCTGCTCGGAAAGCAAAAACGCTCCGTCGGATTCTGCCAGATATCGGTTCGAATCGGGATCACGGAAAAAGAAGCCGTTCTCCTCGTCTGCCGGTTCGAGAATCCAGTCGGCGATTCCCTCCGGAGCAAAAATCCTTCCGGTATCGCAGTTCATCAGAGAATAAACCGATCCCGGTCGCAGGGAGGAACGGGCTGTCTCAGAGGAGGCAGAGAGAGGGAAAAACAATCCGAAAACCGTCCCAAGCAGGAGGGGAAGCAGTAACAGAGACGTAAGAGCCTTTTTCATGGCGGCGAATACTCCTCCGAATAAACGCAGGCATAACGTTGTACAGTCGGACAGGGCAGCCGGATCAGGGGACGCTTCGGCGCGACTGTTCCGTCCTGCGGAACGAGCCTTCCAGAAGGGTCAGATTGAGCAGGGCAAAGACCAGAAGGAAGAACGGCATGACGCCAATCCCGACGGAATACTGGATGCTTCCGAAAATCATCGGGATGAAAGTGCTCCCCACGTAGGCGGAAGCCATCTGGAGCCCGATTACGGGAGCCGCGAGCCGTTCCCCGAAATGAGAAGGGGCAAGATGCTGGATGGAGGGGTAAACCGGGCCCATTCCGGTTCCGATGATAAAAAAGCCAGCTGCGGCCGGGGCGTAATGGGAGAAGGGAAGCATGACGAGCAGGATGCCGGCCAGTTCCACGGCAATCCCGATTCGAATCAGAAGGCGGTCTCCGATCCGGTTGGAGAACAAACCGGAGAGAAATCTCCCGAACATCAGGCCGGCGAAGACCAGGGAGCCGAAAGAAGCTGCCATCTCGTCCGTAACGCCGGTCCGAATTGCCGCGAAGTAACTGGAAGTCCAGAGAAAGCAGGTGGCTTCTCCGGAGCAGTAGGCAAAAAATGAAATCAGGGTAAGGAGAACCCCGGGCGTCCGGATTGCTTCGCGGATGCTTCCGTTCTCTTCGGACAAGTCCTTGACCCCTTCCTCTTTTCTTTTCCAGAGGGGGATGGAAAGGAAGCAGAGGAGCAGGATCCCGAGCTGCAGACAGGCGGTCCATCGGTAGCCCTCGTTCCAATGTGCGTAACGAATCGCGAGGGCCATCAGATTCGGGCTGATGGACGCTCCGATTCCCCAGAAGCAGTGCAGGAAGTTCATAACGGAGGAAGAGTACCGGGAGGCCACATAATGATTGACAGAGGCGTCAATGGCTCCTGCCCCGAGTCCGTAGGGAACCGCGAACAGAAACAAAAGAGGAAAACGGTTCGAGAAGGAGAACCCGATAAGTCCGAGCACGGTCAGCGCGGTCGAACCTATGACGATCCAGATGGTCGGGACCTTCCGTATCAGGCGGGGGCTTAAGAGGGCGGAGACAATCGTCATAAAGCAGATCGTCATGGATACGAAGCCTGCATAGTAGGAAGGGACGCCGAACGAGATCTGCATGGTCGGCCAGCCCGCTCCGAGCAGAGAATCTGGAAGGCCGAGGCTGACGAATATCAGATAGATGACGGCAATTAACAGTGAGCCCATGGGGGATTCCTCCGATGGAAAAGGGGTTGGGGGAAACCAGCGGACGGGAACGCTACTGCGCCGTGCGCAGCAGTCGGACGATTCGGGCGGTTTCCCGGATAATCGTATCAATTTCTTCCTCGGTTTGATCCGGAGACAGCGTAAAGCGGAGGGAGGAAGATGCGGCGACCCGTTCTCTTCCGATGGCGAGAAGGACATGGGACGGCTCTGTCGATTCCGAGTTGCAGGCAGATCCGGCAGACGCGGAAATGCCGGCCGCGTCCAGCAGCAGGAGGATGCTCTCCGCACTGAGGTCCGGAATAGAAATGTTTACGTTTCCCGGGAGCCGGAAAGCAGGGTTCATCGATCCGTTCACGGAAGTTCCCTCAATGGAAAGAAGACCATCGAAAAGACGGGTCTGGAGCGCGCGGAGACGGTCTGTTTCCTGCGGGAGAGCAGCGCCTTCCAGTGCCTTGGCCAATCCGACTGCAAATGCGACATTTTCCGTGCCCGCCCGCATTCCGGATTCCTGCCCTCCCCCATCAAGCAGCGGAGAGAGAGGGGTCCCGCTTTTCGCATAAAGGAAGCCGATTCCCTTGGGGCCGTGAATCTTGTGCCCGGAAACGACGAGATAATCCGTGCCGATCTTCGAAACGTCCAGAGGAAGCTGACCGCACGCCGCAACCGCGTCGCAAAGGACGGGGATGCCGAAGGAGTGGGCTGCTTCCGCCGTTTCCCGGACCGGTTGAATCGTTCCGATTTCATTGTTTGCCAACATCAGAGCGACGAG
>JAGAFM010000110.1 GCA_017612655.1 Clostridia bacterium
AAGTGGAAACTTCACAACACAAGAACGAAGGACATCGAACTGCTTGACCAAATGGGATTCATTCCGGAGAAGGTGCTCTCCCTGTAACAGGCTCATGCACCGACTCGGAGCCCCATATGTACAAAAACATCAATGACTGTGGCTAATTCCCCTGAAGGAAGGGGTTCGATCTTTACAATCTGAGCTGAAAGGAGACAGCAGGGCGTTATCAGGTTCCGGCATTCTGCCACCCGCATCCCCGATGCGGAACGTCCTGTTATTGATATGAACGGAAACAGACAATTGATTGTTATCGGCGGCGGACCCGCTGGCCTTGCCGCAGCGATTGAGGCCAACAAGGCCGGCCTTCCGGCCGAGGACATTCTCATCCTGGAACGGGATCGTGAAGCAGGGGGTATCCTCAATCAATGCATTCACGCCGGTTTCGGCCTTCACCATTTCGGAGAAGAACTGACCGGACCGGAATACGCAGCGCGTTTTCTGGAGGAAGCCAAAGCCCGGAACATTCCCTGTCTGACAAACACCATGGCGCTGTCTCTTTCGGAAGACAGGACGGTCACGTTCGTCTCCCCGACGGAGGGTCTATCCCGCGTTTCCGCGGATGCCATCGTCCTCGCTATGGGCTGCCGGGAAAGAACCCGCGGTGCCCTGAACATTGCGGGAACCCGGCCGGCCGGGATCTTTACGGCAGGAACCGCCCAGCGTCTGGTGAACATCGACGGATATCTCCCGGGTCGTAAGGTCGTCATCCTGGGATCTGGAGACATCGGTCTGATCATGGCGAGACGCCTGACACTCGAAGGAGCAAAAGTACTCCGGGTCTGTGAGCTGATGCCGTATTCCGGTGGGCTTCCGAGGAATCTGGCACAGTGTCTTGACGACTTCGGCATTCCTCTCTATCTGTCCCACACTGTCGTTTCCATCTCCGGAAAAGAACGGGTGGAAGGGGTTACGGTTGCGGAAGTCGACGAAAACCGCAGGCCAATTCCGGGAACCGAGGAATACGTTCCCTGCGACACCCTTCTTCTCTCGGTCGGGCTGCTTCCGGAAAACGAGTTGACCCGGGAAGCCGGAATCGCGCTGGATCCCGTCACCGGCGGCGCTGTCGTGGACGAAACCATGCAGACCTCCCTGCCGGGCATCTTCGCCTGCGGAAACGTGCTCCACGTCCACGATCTGGTGGACTACGTCACGGAGGAAGCGGGAAGAGCCGGACGTTCCGCCGCGCAGTTCGTTTTGAACGGTCTGGACGGCACAACCCGGAAAACGATCCCCGTCAAAGCCTTTTCCGGCGTCCGCTACGTCATGCCGCAACTCGTTCATACGGACGCAGAAGCGCCGCTGACCCTCTTTTTCCGGGTCGACAACAATTACCGGAACAAGGTGCTGACCGTTTCCGCGGACGGTGAACCCGTCTATCAGATCAAAAAACGGATTCTCGTCCCGGGACAGATGGAGAATGTCGTGCTCCGTTCCGATGCCCTGAACCGCATGAAAAACGCTTCGTCCGTTTCAGTTTCCCTCTCGGATCCGGACGGAAAGGAGGGATCCCGATGACAACTAAGGAACTCACCTGCGTCGTCTGCCCGATGGGATGCCAGATCACCATATCCCTGGACGAGGACGGAACCGTCCTCTCCGTCGAGGGAAACACCTGTAAGCGGGGCGACACCTATGCCCGGAACGAACTGACCGATCCGCGCCGGACGCTGACCTCGACCGTCGTCATTCTGGGCGGAACAGACAAACTTCTTCCCGTCAAGACCGACGCCCCCATCCCGAAAAAAGACCTGCTTCGCGCCCGCGAAGCGCTTCGCGAACTGACCGTAACCGCACCGGTCGCCTGCGGAGACGTCCTTTGCACGGACTTTCTCGGTCTTGGCGTCAGCATTGTTTCGGGAAAAACCGTGGAAGCATGCTGAAGCACAAGCTGCCATTTGCGCTGATCCCCCTGCTGCTTCTGCTTTCCTGCTCTGGCAGCCCGGAAACCATTCCGCCGATCCCCGGGATCTCTGCGTCGCTGCATCCGGACCGTTCCGGCGCGCCGTCTGCCGAGACTCTGACGGAACCTGCCGAAACAGAGACAGATCCTCCTGCCGAAACGGAAACCGAACCCCCGGAAACAGAGCCGGAGACGGCGGTTCCTGAACCGGACCTGCCCGAGCCGGTCCTCTCAACGTTCGTTTTTTCCTTTGTCGGAGACGTCCTTCTGGCCTCCGATCAGGGCTGGGACGGCTTCTGGTCCTTCAACGGGTTTGCGTACGATACGGATCCGTCGTATTATTTCGAAAAGATGCTTCCGCTGTTCTCCTCCGACGACTATACAGTAGCGAACTGCGAATGCATCTTCACGGACCGGGTCCTGAATCCGGTCGAAAAGGAGGAAGATCCCGGATACTGGTACTATTCGGAAACCAAAAACGCCGGGGCGTTCTCCGACGGAAGGATCGAAATTGTTTCTCTTGCAAATAATCATGCCCTGGATTACGGAAAAGAGGGGCGGCAGGATACGATTGACGCACTGGAAAGCAGAAGGCGGACCGTTCTGACCGAAAAACAGTCCCTGATCCTGTCTAAAGACGGGGTGAGGGTCGCGCTTCTATGCGTATCCATGTACGGATATGCCTACATCCCTCCGATCGTGGAATGGTTGGAATCGGTTTCTTCCGTTTCCGATTTTCAGATCGTCTACTTTCACGGCGGTCAGGAACGCACTCATGTCCCGGAAGACTGGAAAATCTATGCCTGCCACACCCTGGTGGATGCGGGCGCGGACCTGGTGCTTGGAAATCATCCGCATGTTCTTCAGCCGATCGAAACCTATCACGGAGTCGAAATTGTATACTCCCTGGGCAACTTTCTCTTCGGAGGAGCGCACACCTGCGAAAACCGGACCATGGTTTACCGGTTAACGCTGTCCATTACGAATCAACAGTTGGAGTCCGTTTCTTCGGAGTGGATCCCCTGCTTCTGTTACCGCGAACTGTGGCAGCCCGCTCCCATCACCGACCCGGATCTCAAAGAAACGGTCCTCTCTTTTCTCCGCGGGGAACGGGAGACCCCGTTTTGAAGGAAAACACTTCCTTTATATAAATGGGAGTTGGAATAGCCTTCCTCTTCGTTATGTTTCTCCCTGCTTCCGTGTTCATATCCAGACAGAAAAACCCCTGGCTCGTTCTTCTCAGAATGAGACAGGGGTGTTTTTGTGCGGAAACGTTTACTCTTCTTCCTTGAAATTGAATCCAAGGCTGAGAATCTTGTTCCGAATCTCATCGATCGATTTTTTCCCAAGATTCTTAATCTGCAGCATTTCGGATTCCGTCTTCTGAGTCAGTTCGAGAACGGTCTGAATTCCGGTCCGTTTGAGGCAGTGATAGCTTCTGACCGAAAGATCCAGATCTTCAATCCGCATATCCAGAGCTTCGATTCTGGCGGCTTCCTCTCCCTTGACAACAATCCCCGGAATGTCGGGATCGTCGGCAACACCGCTCAGTCCCGTAATCAGAAGGAAATGTTCCTTCATGATGCGGGCGGCAACAACAGCAGCCGCTGTCGGAGAAACCGATCCGTCGGTCGTGATGTTCATCGTCAGACTGTCATAATCCAGCCGGTTTCCGATTCGGGCGTCCTCGACCTGGAAATTCACATTGACAACCGGAGAGAAAATGGAATCGATAAAGATGACCCCGACCCTTCCGTCATCATACTTTTCCTTGTTGGATTCCGCCGTAGCATATCCGATTCCGCTGTCGATCAGAACTTCGAGCCGGAAATCCGCATCACCGGTCAAAGTTGCAATATGATGATCCGGATTGACAATCGTCAGCCCGCTGTCCGCAACGAGATCCCCGGCGCGGACCTCTCTTTCTCCCCGGACGTCCAGACGCGCGGTTATCGGCATCCTGGTTTCCGGACAGGGAATGATCCCCTTTAGATTCATTACGATTTCCGTTACGTCTTCCCGCACGTTCGGGAGAGTGGAGAACTCGTGAAGGATCTGTTCTCCGCCTGCGCTCAGGCTGAAAGAGACAACAGCAGCACCCGGAAGAGAGGAAAGCATCACTCTTCGAAGGGAATTGCCGATCGTCGTACCGTAACCGCGAATCAGCGGAAAAATACGAAGCGTCCCGTGGCTGGAATCCTGCTCCTTCGCTTCGATATTCGGCTCCTCAATCTTGACCTGGCCGAACAGCTTGTTAATTTCCCCGTCTGTCATGAATTGTTCCTCCAACCGAGCACAAAAGGCAGACAGCGAATTTCTTTTTCTGTCCGAAAAAGTGCCGCTTTCTGCTCCGTGCAAACCTTTTGTGAATACCTCTCAGTGTGATACCGGTAAAAAAACGAAAAAAAGTTCAAATTGCTTCGGAAAATGTGGCATACTCCCCATTTTACCGGAGATTATAACACACCTTTTCTGGAAATGCAAGAGTTTCTTCAGATTCTTGCAACACCCGTTTTTCTTGCGGTTTCGGCAACCGCACGGGCAACCGCGTCTCTCACCCGTGGATCGAACGGTTTCGGAATAATATAGGTTTCGCAGAGCTCCTCGTCGGAAATCAGAGAGGAGAGCGCCTCGGAGGCGGAAATCTTCATCTCCTCGTTGATTTCTTTCGCCCGGACATCCAGTGCTCCGCGGAAAATACCCGGAAAAGCCAGAACATTGTTGATCTGATTCGGATAGTCGCTGCGTCCCGTTCCGACAATTCTCGCCCCGGCCGCCTTTGCGGCCTCCGGGAGAATTTCCGGTTCCGGATTTGCCATGGCAAAAACAACGCTGTCCCGGTTCATCGAGCGAACCATTTCCTCGTCAACCAGCCTGGGGCGGGAAAGGCCGAAAAACAAATCCGCACCTCGAATGATCTCACGCAGCGACCCGTGTTCATGGTTTGGATTGCTGATATGAGACAACCGCTCATGTTCTTCCGTCAAAAATAAAGAATCTCCCTCGCAAATAGCCCCGTTCCGGTCGGAAAAAATCACATTGGGAACCCCGTACCGGATCATCAGCCTTCCGACAGCCGTTCCGGCAGCACCGACTCCGTTGATGACAACCTTAAGGTTCTCCTTCTTCTTTCCCGTCAGTCGCAGCGCGTTCATCAGGGCGGCAAGCGCAATGACAGCGGTCCCGTGCTGATCATCGTGAAAAATCGGGATGTCGGATATCGCCTTCAGCTTCCGCTCGATCTCAAAACACCGGGGAGCGGAAATGTCCTCCAGGTTAATCCCCCCGAAGCTCCCCAGCAAAAGGGAGACGGTCCGAACGATTTCATCCGGATCCTTGGAACGGATGCAGAGCGGCACGGCATCAATCTCTCCGTAATGTTTGAAGAGAAGACACTTGCCTTCCATGACAGGCATCCCGGCTTCCGGGCCGATGTCCCCAAGTCCGAGAACAGCCGTGCCGTCCGTTATCACCGCCACCGTGTTCCATCTCCGGGTCAGTTCATAGGAAAGATCCGGGTCCTTCTGAATGGCGAGACACGGGGCAGCCACTCCGGGCGTGTAGGCCAGCGAGAGCGCCTCCGGCGTGTCGGCAGGCACTTCCGCATGCACGGAAATCTTGCCTTTCCATTCAAAGTGCTTTTGTAAAGACTCTTCAAAGATCGTCATGGATTCCCTCTCCGAACCTTGTTCTGAAAAAAGAAAAAATGCAGTATGATCATACTGCACATATTGGGAAATGCCCATTGAAAACCGAATCAGAAGCAAAGGACTCATTGGAACGCAGTTCAAGCCCTCGACCGATTAGTATCACTCAGCTGAACACATTACTGTGCTTACACCTGTGACCTATCAACCTCGTAGTCTGCAAGGGGTCTTACCAGCTTGTGCTGTGGGATATCTCATCTTGAGGTGTGTTTCACGCTTAGATGCCTTCAGCGTTTCTCACATCCGTACGCGGCTATCCAGCTATGCTCCTGGCGGAACAACTGGTGCACCGGCGGTACGTCCATCCCGGTCCTCTCGTACTAAGGA
>JAGAFM010000111.1 GCA_017612655.1 Clostridia bacterium
AACCAGCCTTTCCTGCGGTTCTCTTATGGGTGGTTCGGTTTTTGTCTTTTTCCTCCCGATCGGCTGGTTTTCTGATCATCCTTATGAGAACCAGCCTTTCCCAGAGGACAGTACATCTGGACTTAGTGAAGCCTTTTTCACTCTGGAAATCTGGAAATATCCATTTTGATGACCTCTACACGAGGAGTTTCTCTTCAAATGTGCGAAAAATACTTGACATAACCGTCTTCCGCGTCCGCATGCACCCGGTTTCCCGAAAGAAGAACGCCTTTTTTTTGCCCGAACCCCTTGCATTTCCTCCCGATTTAGGGTATGATTGCCTTGAGCCGGTTTTTCTTCCCTGTTTTTGCCGGACCGGTTCTTTTCATACGATATTTGCGGATTGGATCTTCTGCCCGTTTCCAGTACGGCGCCCTTCCCTGTCCGCCAAAAGGAGGCAGACCCCTTGAAACTCACGACCCTCGGAACCAGCAACGGCGATTCCACCTACAACCGGTTCAACTCCTCCACCCTTCTCGAGCTGAACGATTCCCTGTATCTGATCGACTGCGGCGCCCCCTGCGAAGGACTCCTCCGCCGCGCGGGCAAGGATTTCACGAAAATCCGCGCGATCTTCATTACCCATATGGACAACGATCACGTCGGCGGTCTGACGGAGCTGTACAAGGAAATCATCAAATACGCGAGATACTATCAGCACACCCACATCTATCTTGCCGAAGACGCGGCTGAAGCGTTTTTCGTCTGGGCGGGCGCCATGCGCCTTTCGAGGCGGGAAGACGTGTTCACCTTCCACGTCGTGAAACCCGGCGAGATTTACAAAGACGAAAACATCACCGTGGAAGCCTATCCGACTGACCACATCCCCTACGCGCCCGTCAAGCCCGTCTCCTTCGCTTTCAGCGTCTCCTACGAAGGGAAGCGTCTGCTCCATACCGGCGACCTGCGCGACGACTTCACAGACTACCCGGCGGTTCTGTTCGAGGAGCATTTCGATCTGCTGCTGTGCGAATGCACGCACTACAAGCCGGAAGTGGCGATGCCTTCGTTCCTGAAAACGAAGGCGGACCGGATGATCTTCATCCATGTTGCCGAGCGCTGGCACGGGACTGCCGGCGAGATGGATTTCTATCAGTCCTACAAGCCGATCCCCGTCCCGTTCCTGCTGGCGCACGACGGCGACGTGTTCGAGGTGTAAAGGCGCCTCCGTTCCCCGGTCTTTGCGCGCCCATCCCGGCAGCCGAACGGAGCTGTCGTCCCGCTTTCCCGACGCTTTTGCAAAAAAAAACGAAGCCATACGCGATTTGTGCCGCGTGTGGCTTCTCTCTTTTTGGTTATGTCAAGTATTTTTCGCACATTGAAAGAGAAATCCCGGGAAGTTTGGCCGACAGGTATCTTCAAGGCGTTTCTTTTCTCTTCTTGTCAGTTCTCTCTTTTATTGAAGTTTTTCGACTTTTCTTACTGTATTCCAGTTGATTCCTGGAGAACCCGCTTCTTCTGTTTCCGTCCTTTCGTGCCCATAAGACCACTATTCTCTCGGTGTCATTTTCTCAACGCAATCCACCTTCATTTTTACCACTCCATTATGATGTAGACATATCTCGCAACATCATAAATGTTAAACTGGGTGTTGGACAATGTATCAGTTTTTTCCAATTCAACGTGAAATACTCCCCTTGGGGAACCCGCGCCGGATCGGAAAAATCAGTCGTTCAGGCTTCGAATCATCCTGACAAAGCTGGCGATCCGCTTGCTGAGGAATTTCTCGTTGGACATGACGCGGTTCGTAAAGCTGTGATATCCCCACGCGTCCCAGGCGTAGTGCCGAATGTGCGTGTAGTAGATTTCGCTGAATTCGAAAACCTGCGTGGTTCGGATGATGTCCAGCATCGCGATGGCGTCCTCGTCGCGGGTCCGCTTTTGCTTGATGGTGATTTCATAGTAGGCGGGAAGAACCGTATAATGGGACAGCCACGCCCAGTATTCCAGAACCGCTCCCGTCTTCTCGGGATCCTCCAGAGTGGCCGGGAGGGAGAACATGGCGACGTAGGTGCTGACGCGATGATAGTACTCCTTCTGGTCCGAATCGTATTTCGGGTTCGGAACCAGACCGAAGTCGTCCTCCATGGAGCGGTAGTAGTCCATGGAGGTAATGCAGTCCTGAATGAACAGGCACTGTCCCTGCACGAACATGAGCATATAATACGGGGTGATCCAGTGGCTGGTATCGGTCAGTTTTTCGATCTTGAGGTCGTCCATGCAGACGGTCGGATCCATGAGAACGTCCCACAGTTTCTGGATGATGGTTTCCGCGACTTCCGGGTTAAGCGAGAGAACACGGCCCAGATCCGGATCGGTCCTTGTGTAGACCTGCCCGGAGCCGAAATAGAGCTGGAAGAAGGCCGCGTCTCCCCACTGTCCCTTGTGCAGGCAGCCGTAGAGATCCGACATGTCCATGACGCCGTCGCCGTTCAGGTCCCCGTGCACCTGTTTGATCATGCGGAGGAACGAGTCGAGCGTCCACCGATTGTTCCGGACCAGATCGTAGGGGTTCTCCAGGTCGTACTCCGCAAGGAGTCTCTTGTTGAAGTAAAAGAAACCGGTGTGCGCGAGCGGATCCAGATCGATGTCGCAAGGCATGTAGTATATCCGGTCGTCCACGATCGTTCCCTTTACGCAGCTGGGGCTCCAGTACTCCGCCTCGAGGGAAAGATACGGGAAGCCGTACATGTTCAGAAAGGCTCCTGTATAAACTCTTTCCGCCAGATAGATATCGTACCACGAAACCGCGTCCATCGGTTCTCCGGCCGTAATCAGTTCCGTGGGATCGGTCTCGTCCACCACGATATCGAGCTTGAGGTTGAACTTCTGCTCCACCGCCAGGTTCCGGTTGAAGACCGTGTCGTTGACGATCTCGCCGCTCAGGCTCTCGGAGAACAGGAATTTCGCCGGAGGAAAGAGAACGTTTTCCGTGTTGTCGTTCTCAACAAACGAAGTGTAGAGGATAAACCGGGCTCCCCCGTAGTCCTTCTCGGGCAGGTCGGGCTCGGGAATATCGTAGACCATGGAGCTCGACTCCCCGGTCTCCCTGTCTTCGGCGCTCTGCGGGGCGGAATCCGGGTTCTCGGAGGCCGGCCCGTTTTCTCCGGCGGAACCGCAGGAAACGGCCGTCAGAGCAAGAATCGCGGCGCAGAGGAACAGAAGTCTTTTTTTCATCGGGAAACTCCTTTCGGATCGGAAAGTGAATCGGACGCGGCGTCCTTCCGGGGGCAGAGGGACAACAGCGGCCCGCAAGATCTGTCACGGACCGCCGGTGCAGTTTGAGATATGACGCGGAAGGAATCAGTCGTCCAGACTCCGGATCATCTTGACGAACTTGGCGACCCGCTTGGTGAGGAACTTCTCGTTGGACATGACGCGGTTTGCAAAGCTGTGGAACCCCCACGCGTCCCAGACGTAGTGCCGGATGTGCGTGTAGTAGATTTCGCTGAATTCGTAGGTCTGAGTGGTCCGGATGATGTCCAGCATCTCGATGGCGTCCTCGTCGCGAGTCCGCTTCTGCTTGATGGTGATTTCATAGTAGGCAGGAAGAACCGTGCAGTGGGACAGCCAGGTCCAGTATTCCAGAATCGTTCCCGTCTTTTCGGGATCCTCCAGGGTGGCCGGGAGGGAGAACATGGCGACGTTGGGACTGACGCGATGATAGTACTCTTTCTGGGAAGGATCGTATTTCGGGTTCGGAACCAGACCGAAGTCGTCGTCCATGGAACGGTAGTAGTCCATGGAGGTAATGCAGTCCTGAATGAACAGGCACTGTCCCTGGACGAACATAAGCATATAATACGGGGTATCCCAGTGACTGGTGTCGGTCAGTTTTTCGATTGTGAGGTCGTCCATGCAGACGGTGGGATCCATGAGAACGTCCCACAGCTTCTGGATGATGGTCTCCGCGACCTCAGGGTTGAGCGAGAGAACACGTCCCAGATCCGGATCTGTCTTTGTGTAGACCTGTCCGGAACCGAAATAGAACTGGAAGAAAGCCGCGTCTCCCCACTGCCCCTTGTGCAGGCAGCCGTAGAGATCCGACATGTCCATGACGCCGTCGCCGTTCAGGTCGCCGTGCACCTGCTTGACCATACGGAGAAACGTATCGAGCGTCCACTGATTGTCCCGGACCAGATCGTAGGGGTTTTCCAGATCGTTCTCCGCAAGGATCCTCTTGTTGAAATAGAAGAATCCGGTGTGCGCAAGCGGATCCAGATTGAGATCGCTGGGCATGTAGTAAATCCGGTCGTCCACGATCGTGCCCTTCACGCAGCTGGGGCTCCAGTACTCCGCCTCGAGAGAAAGATGCGGGAAACCGTACATGTTCAGAAAGGAGCCGGTGTAGACTCTTTCCGCCAGAAGAATATCGCTCCACGAAACCAGGTCCATCGGCTCCCCGGCCGTGATCAGCTCCGTGGCATCGGTTGAGTTCTGCACGATATCGAACTTGATGTTGAACTTCTGTTCCACCGACAGGTTCCGGTTGAAGACCGTGTCATTGACAATCTCGCCGTTCAGGCTCTCGGAAAACAGGAATTTCGCCGGAGGGAACAGAGACGTCTCCGAGCTTTCGTTGTTCGTATACGGCGTATAAACGATGAATTTGGCTCCGCCGTAGTCCACCTCGGGCAGATCGGGTTCGGGAATATCGTAGGCGTCCGCAATGCCTGATTCTCCGCTCTCCCTCTCCCCGGTGCTCTGCGGGGCGGAATCCGGGGTTTCCTGCGAGGAGGCCGGCCCGCTCTCCCCGGCGGAACCGCAGGAAACGGCTGTCAGCGCAACGATCGCGGCGCAGAGAAACAGAAGACGTTTTTTCATCGGAAAAACTCCTTTCGGATCAGAAAGTGAATCGGACGCGGCGTCCTTCCGGGCTGCGGAAAAACAGCGGCCCGCAAGATCTGTCACGGGCCGCTGATGCTGAATTTGAGAACGATGCAAAAGGGATCAGTTTTCGAGACCGCGGATCATCTTGACGAACTTGGCGATCCGCTTGCCGAGGAATTTCTCGCTGGCCGTCAGACGGTTCGTAAAGCTGTGGAACTCCCACGCGTCCCAGGCGTAGTGCCGGATGTGCGTGTAGTAGATTTCGCTGAATTCGTAAACCGGAGTGGTCCGGATGATGTCCAGCATCTCGATGGCGTCCTCGTCGCGGGTCCGTTTCTGCTTGATGGTAATCTCGTAGTAGGACGGAAGGACCGTATAGTGGGACAGCCATGCCCAGTATTCCATAATCGCTCCCGTCTTCTCGGGATCCTCCAGGGTGGCCGGGAGACAGAACATGGCGACATCCGGGCTGACGCGTGTGTAGTACTCTTTCTGGTTGGCGTCGTATTTCGGGTTCGGAACAAGACCGAAGTCGTCGTCCATGGAGCGGAAGTAGTCCATGGCGGTAATGCCTTCCTGAATGAACAGACACTGTCCCTGGACGAACATGAGCGGATAATACGGGGTATCCCAGTGGCTGGTGTCGGTCAGATGCTCGATCCAGAGGTCATCCATGCAGTAGCTCCGGTTCATGAGAACGTCCCAGAGTTTCTGAATGATGGTTTCGCCGACTTCCGAGTTCAGCGCGAGAACACGGCCCTGATCCGGATCGGTCTTTGTATAGATCTGTCCGGCGCCGAAATAGAACTGGAAGAAGGCGGCGTTCCCCCACTGTCCCTTGTGCAGGCATCCGTAGAGGTCCTCCATATCCATGACGCCGTCGCCGTTGAGGTCCCCGTGCACCTGCCTGACCATGTCAAGGAAGGTGTCGAACGTCCATCTGTCTTCGTGGACCAGATCGTAGGGGCTGACCAGATCGTGCTCCGCCAGGAGACGCTTGTTGAAATACAGGAATCCGGCGTTCGCAAGAGGATCCAGATTGACGTCGCAGGGCATGAAGTAAACCCGGTCGTCCACGATCGTTCCCTTCACGCAGCTGGGGCTCCAGTACTCCGCATTGAGAGAAAGATACGGGAAGTCGTACATGTTCATGTAGGCGCCCGTATAGACGTCATCCGCGATACCCGTGGCGGCCCAGCAGACGACGTCCATCGGCTCTCCGGCGGTAATCATGACGTCGGGCCGGCTTTCATTCTGCACGATATCGAACTTGACATTGAACTTCTGTTCCACCGAAAGATTCCGGTTGAAGACCGTGTCGTTGACGATCTCGCCGTTCAGGGCCTCGGAGAACAGGAATTTGGCCGGCGGGAACAGGGACGTTTCCGAACTTTCGTTATTGTCATAGGGCGTATAGACGATGAACTTGGCACCGCCGTAGTCCATCTCGGGCAGTTCGGGCTCGGGAATGTCGTAGACCATGGAGCTCGACTCCCCGGACTGCGCTTCCCCGCTTCCCTGAGCGGATGAGGACGGGGTGTTGCTCTGGGGACTGGTCCCGCCTTCGGAGCCGCAGGAAACGGCGGTCAGCGCGACAATCGCGGCACAGAGAAAAAGAATCTTTTTGTTCATGGCAATTCTATCACCTTTCGGTTGGAGTGACGGATGAAACGCGGAAGACCCGGGCTCTTGCCACAGGCAGGGCGGGTCTTCTTTTCTGACTGTTTCATTTTAAAGGAAAATGGGAAAAAAGTCAAGACGAAAACGGAAAAAAAC
>JAGAFM010000112.1 GCA_017612655.1 Clostridia bacterium
AAGAATTCACCCAGATGGTATTCGTCGACGGCAAGCGCATAGTCACGATGCCTCTGGTCCAGGATCACAAAAGAGCATACGAGGGAGACGTCGGGCCTAACACCGGCGGAATGGGCTCGTACACCGACGGAAACCATCTGCTTCCCTTCGTCACTGAAAACGAGAGAAAGGAAGCGGTATCCATCATCCAGGATATCGTGGACGCCATGGCGGAAGAGGGATGTCCCTACCGCGGGACCATGTACGGCCAGTTCATGCTTACAGTTTCCGGCCCGAAAATCATCGAGATAAACGCGAGATTCGGGGATCCGGAGGCGATGAACGTCCTCACCCTGCTGGAGACCGGCTTCGCGGACATATGCAGGATGATGGCGGACGGAAATCTCGAAGGAGAAATAAAATTCGCGAAGAAGGCGACCGTGTGCAAATACGTCGTGCCCAAAGGATACGGGGTGAAATCGGAGCCCGGGCACAGGATCGACGTTGACGAGGAATCGATCAAAAAATGCGGCGCGGCGGTATATTACGCAAACGTGGACATGAAGGACGGCGTCCTGGTCACCGGAACGTCCAGATCCGTCGGGGTTGTGGGCGTGGCCGACACCATCGAAGAGGCCGAATCAAACTGCGAGAAGGCTCTGGAGTTCGTGAAGTGCGATGCCGTGTTCGTGAGGCACGACATAGGCACCCGCGCCCTCGTGCGGAAGAGAGTGGACCACATGAACTCCCTGCGCTCCGCATGAAGCGCTTCGCCGTCAAAATAGCGTATCTGGGATCCCTGTTCTCCGGATCCCAGGCGCAGCCCGGCCTGTACACCGTGGAATCCGCGGTCAGGCGGGATCTCGGCCTGGTTCTGAAGACGGAGGATCCGGATCTCAAGTTCTCGAGCCGCACCGACAAGGGAGTGAACTCCTTAGGCAACACTATAGTCTTCTATTCTCCGATGGAAGACGGAAACGTCCTTCTCAAAGCTCTCAATTCCGTTTCGGAATCAATTTTTTACAGATCCTGGTGCGAAGTCGGCGAGGATTTCAACGTGAGATACGCTTCGCGCCGCATATACAGGTACGTCCTGTTCGGGGAATTCGATATGCAGATCGTTGAAAAATGCTGCAGGCTTTTCGAGGGAACCCACGATTTCTCCTCGTTCTGCCATGCGGACGGAAGATCCACTACCGTCACGATAGACAGGATCTCCTGCATCGAAAAAAGTAAGACTATAGTCTTAGAATTCGAGGCCAGATATTATCTTTGGAATATGATCCGCCGGATCTCCGCCGCCATCGGATCCGCCGGATCCGGAAAAACTGAAATCACAGAGATTGCGGCCGCTCTGGAAGGAAAAAGAATAAACTTCGGAACCGGACGCCCGGACGCCCTCACGCTCATAGACGTCCAGTACGACTTTCTGGAGTTTGCCGGAGCCGACCCCAGAGGTTTTTCCGGAAGAAGAGACGAAAATGCCCGGGACGCCTATCTGAAACTATAGTTCTACCAGTCCCTCGGACCGGATATGATTCCGCCCGCAGACCGCTGAAACAGAATAGTCCGGAAAAAATAACGGAAAGGCCCGGGGCGGGGTGCCCCGGAGTTTATGGTTCAGGAGAGAGATACCTGGGGTTTTTTCTCGTTATTCTCTATGGCTTCGGATAACTGGTCGACGTTATACATATTGGCCGAGAGCACCATGCTGATGCCCGCGCCCGCCTCGGCGCCGGTGAATACCTTCGTCTCCGGGTCGTAGTATCCGGCGTGGTTCGTGGAAGAGTGCATTATGCTCTCTCCGAACGGAAGCGCGACCAAATCAACAGTGCATTCGCCTCCTCCCGAATTGGTGCCGATGACCTTGGCGAATCCGTTCTCCAATGCGAAAAACGGCAGCGCGTTTCCGCACGAGAAGGAGGACGCGGAGGTCACGATGTAGAATTTGAAGTACTGTCCGTAACAATCCTTCGTGTCGTAAACGCCGTCTCCGTTCGAGTCGACGCGGATGCTTTGTTCGGTTATCGAGCCGCTGTTATCATCCCGGAAATACAAGGACGCATGGTTGTCCTTCGACATAAGCGCCAGGATCTTTCCCATTATCGAGACGTATCCGCCTCCGTTGACGCTGACGTCGACAATGACCCTTTCGACGCCGCCCTTGTCTTTGATCTCGTTCATATTCTTGATGAACAGGTAATACGTGTCCGCGTACCTGTCCTCGTCGGGCATCGGATCTTTAGTATAAGTCGCGACGTTGAAATCGTCGAACGAAAAGTACGCGGTCTTTCCGTCCGAACTGTACCTCACATCTACGGGACGCACGTCCTCTCCGGTCTTGCTCAGTTCCGCGTTTCTCTGCGTGGTCAGTATGGAACTGAGGGCCATACGGTCTTTGTTAAGGGTCTGATAGTATTCGTTGCCGAACAGCGCGGTAGCTTCCCCGAGCAAAGCGGAGCCGCTGAACATGGTGTGGCCGTCGTTGAGAAGAGAGAGGGCCTTTCCGTACGCCGACGCGCGGATCTGCGGGTCGTCGGACAGGAATTCCTTGTCGTAAACGGTGTTGCGGAAATAATCTCCCATGTTCTTGTATCCGATCACGCTGCCCAGACCGTAATAGTTGTCCATAATGCAGTAGAAGAGGTTCCGGGTGTGCTCGCGCATGTACATGGGAGCATCGATGACGATTTCCTCATGCATCTCCTTGGAGAACCTTCCGAAGGACTCGCCTACGATGGTCTTTATGCAGGCGTTGTTCCCGTACTTCCCGTAAATGAACGTAGAGTCCATCTGCTCGTTTTTCCCGTATTCGAACAGCATATGATCCTGGGAGGAGTAAATGAACTTCCTGGCGATCTCGTTCTGCGCGTGCATCGAGAGCAGTCCGATGGGGTAATAGACTTTTCCTCCGTCGGTCACGGGATCCAGGCCGTAGCCTTTGAACGAAAAGACGCTTTCATCGCTGCCGCCCTTGATGACGTTCAATTTGAATTCTAACTGTTCCATGAGGGTGTTTTTGATTTCGTACGGCTTGATAGCCCATACCGGGTCGCCGCCCTCCTTTAGAACCATGGAGACGGGGTCGGCCGACATGTGGTATACGTCCTTGCCGTCCTTGTCCTTGATCGTCCAGACGGAAGTCTTGCCGTCGCTTGTGACGACTCCGTAATAGCCGTCCTGATAGTCGTTCTTGTACAAGGCGGCGAAGTCCTCTAACGTGATATACAGGATCTCCTCCTGGCCCTTCACGGTCTTGAGTTTGAAATCTCCGGTTTTGTATTCCGAGATGGGTTTCTCATCCTCGTAGTAACGCGGATCGTTCCCATCGTACGGCAGATATGACATGTTGTAAGCCGCCACGGTGACGGTATCCAGGGATACTTTCTCCGCGTCGTCTTTATCGCCCGCCTGCGACAGGAACATGCCGAGCATCAGAACCAGCACGGCCAGCGCGGAGACGGCGATGATCATCAATTTCTTGGTTTCCATAACGCATCACGATTATCGTATATGCTGCGGACGCATCCGGTCTCCTGAATGCATCCAGCTCGGGAATGTTTATCCTTATAATCATATTAAAATTAGCGATATCCCACGGATGCCAGCAACTGTCCGGACCGGCTAATCTCCTGAAATCCCGGCTCGCCGTTCTCTTACCCGTTATAGTCAAATATATTTTGAACTCTGATGCGTATTTACGCACTACAATTCAATATATTTATATTCAGACTGCACGGTTCCCTCTTCATGGAGATAAGGAGGGACCAGTACGTCGAAAAACTGTTCTCCCGCAGATGGAACGGGATGGTCAAAGTCGTCACGGGGATCAGAAGATGCGGAAAATCTTACCTGCTCTTCAATCTCTTCAAAAACCGTCTGCTGTC
>JAGAFM010000113.1 GCA_017612655.1 Clostridia bacterium
ACGGAAGCAGCAGATTCGCCATGTCCTTGATGCAGATAGAATCTGCGCCCATCTCCTCCATCCTTCCGGCAAGCTCGACGAAATAGGCTTCGTTGTGAACCGGGCTGATGGTATAACTGATCGCGCACTCCACGTGCGCACCGTATTTTTTCGAGGCGCGGACGGAGGCTTCCAGATTCCTGACGTCGTTGAGTGCGTCGAAAATCCGGATTACATCGATTCCGTTTTTCACCGACGCCTTGACGAAAGCGTCCACGACGTCGTCCGCGTAGTGCTTGTATCCGAGCAGATTCTGACCGCGGAGCAGCATCTGAAGCCGGGTGTTCGGCAGATTCCGGCGGAGGACCCGCAGCCGTTCCCACGGATCTTCATCCAGAAACCGCATGCAGGAATCGAACGTGGCTCCTCCCCAGCACTCCAGTGACCAGTACCCGATCTCGTCCAGCTGTGCAAGAGCGGGGAGCATGTCGGACAGACGCATCCGGGTCGCCGCCTGGGATTGATGGGCGTCCCGCAGGATCGTGTCCGTAATATACAGTTTCTTGTTTTCCATCCCAAAGGTCTCCTTCCCGAATTATCCGAACAGGGCAAGCAGAACCCCTGCCGCAATCGCAGAGCCGATCACGCCGGCCACGTTCGGCCCCATGGCGTGCATGAGGAGGAAGTTGCCGGGATTTTCCTTCTGACCGACAGACTGGGAGACCCGGGCCGCCATAGGAACGGCGGAAACACCTGCCGATCCGATCAGCGGATTGATCTTCTTTCCCTCAGGCAGGAACAGATTCATCAGCTTCGCCAAGAGAACGCCTCCTGCGGTGCCGAACCCGAACGCCACCACACCCATTGCGATAATCTTGAGGGTATTCCAACTGAGGAACGTCGCGGCGGTCGCAGTCGCGCCGACGGAGAGACCGAGGAAAATCGTCACGATGTTCATCAGCTCGTTCTGCGCGGTCTTGTTCAGCCGTTCAACCACGCCGCTTTCCTTAAACAGGTTTCCTAGCATCAGGCATCCGATCAGCGGAGCGGCGGACGGCACAAGTAGAGCGACGAAGGCCGTCACGATGATCGGGAACAGAATTTTCTGGAGCTTGGAAACCGGACGCAGTTCCTTCATCGCGATCTGACGCTCTTTCCGGGTCGTCAGTAACTTCATGATGGGGGGCTGGATCACGGGAACCAGAGCCATATAGGAGTAGGCCGCCACCGCGATGGGCCCGAGAAGCCAGGGGGCGAGCTGTGTCGTTACATAGATCGCGGTCGGGCCGTCCGCGCCGCCGATGATGCCGATGGATGCGGCTTCCGCGGGAGTGAATCCCGTCAGGGTTGCAAAGAAATAGGTGAGAAAAATACCAAGCTGAGCAGCCGCACCGAGCAGCAGGCTCTTGGGATTGGCAATCAGCGGACCGAAGTCCGTCATGGCGCCGACTCCCATGAAAATCAGACAGGGGTAGATTCCCAGTTTGACCCCGAGATACAGAATGTCGATCAGTCCGATGGTGATCGGGGATCCGACCGTCACGGAAGCAAGCACCGCTTCGCTGACGCCGCTCGCGGTCAGGGAGTCGATCAGTTCCTGAGTGACGGCGGCACCGCCGAACAGTTCCCAGTGAATATGGCCTCCCGCAAAGAGGATCTCGTGGTACATGCCCGCTCCGGGCAGATTGGTCAAGAGCATGCCGAACGCAATCGGCAGGAGCAGCATCGGTTCAAACTTCTTCTTGATGGCAAGGAACATCAGGCCGAAAGCGATCAGGATCATCGCCAGCTGCTTGAGTCCGTCGCCGGTCGTGAAGAGATAGAACCCCGTTTGCTGCAGGAAGTTCAGTATTGTTTCCATGTCGCAAAACGCCTTTCCCCAGATTCCGGGTGCCTCAGTTCATCGTGCAGAGAACGGCACCGGTTTCCACCGTGGCGCCCTGGCTGACGTTGACGGAAGCGATCACGCCGTCGGCGGGAGACAGAATTTCGTTTTCCATCTTCATTGCTTCGAGAATCATGAGAACGTCGCCTTTTTTGACCGCCTGGCCATTCGCCACGTTCACCTTCAGGATGTTGCCCGGCATCGGTGCGGCAATGGTCTGCGCGCCTGCCTTTCCGGGTGCGGGTGCCGCAGGTGCCGCGGCCTCAGGGGCGGCGGGGGTAGCCTGAGCAGCCTTTCCTTCCTCTTTGTCGATCACTTCCAGGGTGATTTCATAGACGGTTCCGTTGACGGTAACCTGATATGCTTTCATGGAACAGTTCCTCCCTTTCAAATCCGTTTAAACGAAATAACGCGCAGGGCTTCTACTTCGGTACCGAGTTCCTCGGCGACGGCCGCACAGACCGCTGCTAGAAGTTCTCCCCGCTTTTCTTCGGGGATACCGTCATTCTCAGGTGCCGTTTCCGGTCCCTTCTCCGCGGTTTCCGGGGCAGAGGCCTTCTTTTTCCCCGCCGCTGACACAATCAGGTTCATCAGCAGGATCAGCCCGATGATACAGATCAGCCCGAAGAAGACGGTCCCAAGTCCCAACAGAGCGACAATTCCGGGATCAGTGTTCATAGTCGTTCCTTCCTTCTTGTCCGGCTCCGGTTTTTCACATGATAAACCGGGAAATGTAGTCGACGGTGTATTTGACACCGGCCTTGCCGCGCTCGGTATCAAAGCGCCACGCGCCGGAATGAGGTTCGATCGAAAGACAGCCGTCGTACTCGCAGGAGTACAGGCAGGCAAAGATCGCCGGCCAGGGGAGCGCGTCCAGACCCGCAGGGGGATCCGCGATCCCTTTTCCGTTCGTCTTCACGGCGCCTTTGACGTGAATATGTGCGAATCGGCTTCCCCAGTCGGATACTTCCCGCATGTAGTCCCGCCCGGAGTGGTAGCTGTGAGAGGGATCCCATTTGATTTTCAGTTCCGGAAGCTCGCCGAGGACGACCCGCCAGGTTTCCATGTCGACGACAAAGTTGTTCCAGCTGCAGTTGCAGACCGCCACCGAGGTTCCTGTTCCCTTTGCCCGTTCGAGAAAACGGCCGAACAGTTCGATGGCTGCTATATAATTCCTGTAGAGAGAAACCGAATCGTCGTAGTTGCAGGAGCAGACAAATGTCGGCGCGCCGACTGCGATTGCATCTTCCAGATTCCGCTCCATGATCCGGTAGGATTCTTCCCGGATGTTTCCGCCCACATTCGCATTCGGATTCCATCTTCCAATGGAGCCGATCGAAAGGCCGTTGCGCTTCACCATTTCGTAGATGGAGGGACGCAGACCTGAAAACTCCACCGACTCTTCGTCGTTGTTGTTGCAAACCTCGATAAAGGAAAGGCCGAGACTCTTGATATATGTCAGAGATTCATCGGTCGGACGGTTGTTGATCATGCCGAGTTTCATCATAAACTTGTTCCCTCTTTCCGGTTTTGATTGAAGATGACGGGCCGGGAAACCAAATCCCGCGCCATTTTGATTATACCACGCAATACCCTCTCCGTCAAGCGATTCCGCCCTTTTTCACCCCGGAAAACCGACGAAAGAAGAGCTCTTTCCGAATTCTTTTTTTCACAGTTTTTTCCCGTTTGGGATTGCATTGCCGACGCTCGGATGTTATAATGACAGAAGGAAATACTGATAATTATCATCGGTCTTTCAACTGGAGGAATCGATATGGAACTCACCCGTTCCCTGATGAGTGAATTTGAGTCTTTTCGGCCGGAAGGCGTGTACGCGCAGTCCTATTTCAAGGCAATCGGTCTGAGAAGGCATCCCGACGCTCCGATGAGTCTGCGGCGCGCGGAGGCCGTCGTGTCCGAACTGACGGAACCCAAGCCGTGGATCTATCCGTCGGACGTCATCGTGGGATCGTGGCTGCCGCTTGTGGAGACTCTCCCGGAGGACGAGTTTCAGGAAGCCAAATCCTTTGTCAGGGATCTCCCCGAACGCGACTTCACCACGCACGCGGACCACTATGCTCCGGATTACCGCATGATTACAACCCTCGGGATCCCGGGAATGCTGAATTTCATCGATCTCTCGATCCAGGCCCACGGCAAGGAACCGGACCGGGTCCGTTTCCTGTCCGAAATGAAAATCGCGTTTTCCGGCTTCCGGTCCTTTGTTCAGGGATACGCGGAAAAGGCGGAATCGCTGAAAGGCTCCGAAGGATATGACGAGGAGCGGCTTTCCTTCATTGCAGACAACTGCAGAGCCATTGTGGATCGTGCGCCCGAAACATTCGCCGAAGCGCTGCAGCTGGTCTGGTTCTGTCATCTGGCGTTCTGCTATGAAGGCAGATACGCAATGGCGCTCGGAAGAATGGATCAGTATCTGTATCCTTTCTTTGCGAAAGACATCGAGCGCGGGATCCTGACGGAGGAAAAAGCAACCGAACTGCTTGAGAATGCCTTCGCGAAGATTCACGAGCGTCCCGTTCTCTTTCACGGCGGAGACGATGTGGTCAATATCTGCATCGGCGGAACCAGCCCGGACGGCTCCTGCGACGTCAACCGCCTGTCCTACTGTGTGCTGCACGCCGTCAAGAACTGCAACGTGCCCGGTCCGAACCTGTCCGCCCGGATCACCCACCACACCCCGGACGATTTTCTGGACGAGTGTCTGCAGTCGATCGGTACCGGCCTCGGATACCCCGCTCTGATGAACGACGAGGTCAATCTCGCTGCACTCGGCCGGTACGGTTACGAGCCGGAAGATCTCTACAACTACTGCATGGTCGGCTGCATCGAAAACTTCATCACCGGAAAGCAGCCGCCCTGGAACGACGGCAGATTCGACACGCCCCGTTATTTCGAATATCTCTTCAATCGCGGCAAGGGAATCCGGATCGTCGAGGAGTCCGGGATCGACACCGGCGACGTCAGCGAGATTTCGTCCATGGACGAGTTCATGAAGCGCTACGAGCAACAGATTGCGTACGGCGCAAAAAAGTACGTCGAGTCTTTCAACAAAAAGCACACTCTGCCCCATCCGGAAGATCTGACCTCTCCCTTCCTCTCCTGCTTCGCAAGGGAATGCATCGAACGCGGTCTGGACATCAACATGGGCGGAACCAAATACCCGTCCGTCCACGGCGCCTGCATGATGGGAATCGGCACCGTCTGTGATTCGCTGGCTGCCATTGAAAAGGTGGTCTTCGTCGACCATGAAGCGACTCTGCAGGAGATCGGCGACGCGATGCGTTGCAATTTCGAAGGCATGGAAGACCTTCGTGCGAAACTGCTCGCGGCTCCGAAATACGGCAACAACGACCCCTTTGTCGACAAGTACGCGGAATGGTTTGTCCGGTTCAGCATCTCCTGCTTCGATCAGTACCGGACCTATGACGGCGGATACTACTATACCGCGATGGCGGCCAACACGGCAAACATCTACTCCGGGAAAGGAACCTCCGCGACGCCGGACGGCCGTCTCGCCATGGAACCGATTTCCGATGCGGCCTCCCCGACCTACGGAAGAGACGTCAACGGACCGACCGCAACCGTTCTGAGCCTGTCCGTTCCGAATTACTGCGTGGTCGCCTGCGGATCCGTCGTCAACCAGAAATTCATGCCCTCCATGTTCACCGACGAAAACCGGAAGAAGCTTGCCGCCCTGATCCGCGTCTACTTTAAACGGGGCGGACAGGAGATGCAGATCAACTCCGTGTCTCCGGACGTTCTCCGGGCCGCCATGATCACCCCTGAGGAGTACGAGAACCTGATTGTCCGTGTTTCCGGCTTCTCCGCCTATTACACGCAGCTCAACCGGGACACGCAGAACGACATCCTGAACCGGACGGAACACTTCTCTGTCTGAACTCCCGACCGGAGGTTTTTCTATGAGAATCGTATGCGAATACTGCGACTCGATCCTCGAGATCGAGGGGACTTCAACCTGCCCGAATTGCGGTGCTTCTCTCGCAGGTGTTCTTCAGGCCGCGGAAGAAAAGGCAAAGGCTGAGCGGGAAGCGGAAGAGGCAAAGCGCGAGGAACAGCGAAAACAGCTGGCAGCCGAACGGCAGCAGGAAGAACTGCTGAACACCATCAAAGGCGTTGCCTTATCGGCGGCGGGATCGATTCTAGGCGGTTCCCTGAGCAGGGGCATCTCCGGACTGATCCGTCAGAATATCGGTTCCGCCATGCACAGCGGGACGTCTTCCTCCAGGCCCGGTCATCCCCGTCCCGGACCGGGCAGAATGCCCGGAGGACCGTCCGGACGATCCGGAGGTCATAATTCCTCGTTCGACAGGCTGTCAGGAAAAGGCAGAAGGGGCCGCTGACAGCGCTGAAGGGTTTCCTTTCCGATTTCTTGAAGAAAAACAGGCTTCCGATCCACTCTGTTTCCCAGGCAGAGGATCGGAAGCCTTGTCTTATCCGAGATAATCTTTAAACAGTCTTTTTCACTGTCAACTTGATGGGAGGCGCTTTACTACAGGCGGTGGGAACAAGTCAAGAAATATCCCGCAAAAACTGCCCAGCGGGATAATCTATTTGACTACCGACAGCACCCGCTCAGTGGTTTACGATTTGATTTGCCTGTGCCTCATTCTCCCAGAGCCCGACTCCGATTCCTGCAAGGAAGGAAGAGCCAATCGCTCC
>JAGAFM010000114.1 GCA_017612655.1 Clostridia bacterium
ATCGCCTGCGGGATGTTCCCGCGGCGGAGCGCATCCATCTCCTCATCCCGGAACAACCGCCGGAGCACGAACGTCTCGTGCCGCTCAGGCATGGGCAGCGCCTTCCAGTCACCGCGGCGGGCGGCTCTATCTTTGTCCTTGTTCCGCATCATGTTGTCCTCCGATGATCTTCTCCATCCAGATCATATTGTACCACCGGCCGAATTTGTATCCGCATCTGTGGAACACTCCGACCTTTCCGTAACCGAGGCTCTGATGGAACCGCTCGCTGTCTTTCGTCAGAAATTCGTCCTCCTCGATCGGATCGCCGATGCATGCGTACAGATTGGTGACGCCCTGCTCTTTCAGCCTTTCTTCCAGCGCCTCGTATAGTTTCCTTCCGATCCCCTGACGCCTCTCGTGCCAGTCGAGGTAGATCGTGACCTCGCACGAATGGCTGTAAGCCGGGCGATCTTTGAACACGCCCGCATAAGAATAGCCCTCGATCACTCCGTCCTTCTCGGCGACGAGAAACGGATAATTTCGGAGAGTGTTTTCTATCCTCCGGCGGAATTCGTCACAGGAAGGTACCTCGTACTCAAACGAAACTGCCGTGTTTTCCACGTAATGGGAATAGATCGTAAGCAGACGCTCGGCGTCGCCCGGTACGGCATCTCTGATGTTAAGCACTTATTCCGCCTCCCTCTGCTCTCTCTGTTTCTGCTGTTCTTTCGTCTCAGGCTGTTTCGGAATCTCTCCCTTTTCGGTCACGGGGGCTTTTTCGTAATCTGCGGGCTGATACGGTCTCCGGGGGACCGATCCCTTCTTTTGCGTCCCCGGGCGAGCGGATCATTCCCGGAAGCCCTGGCTCTGTTTTGCCTGTTCAGAGAACCGTTACCGTCCCGTCTCTCGGTGTCCTCTGAAAATGCCAGGGACTCGGCTTGCTGTCAGGGGACGGATATCCCAAGGAAAACATCATGACCGGAACGGTCTGTTCCGGCAGGCCGAATGTCTCGGCGACCTCGAAGCTGTCAAATCCCCGAAGCCAGACGGTATGGACCCCGAGCTCTTCGGCAGCGTACATCATGGTGGTCGCGACAATTGCCGCGTCCTGCTCGCCCGAGCAGTAATTCTCATACCGCCTGTCGCGGGGGTTGTGCCAGGCCGCCTGAGAATCGTAGCAGACCAGCATCATCAGAGGCGCGTTGAAGTGCGAAACATGCATGCTTCTCGCCTTCTTCAGCGCTTCTTCGCTCTGTATCACGTAAACTCGCTGAGGCTGATAGTTGCACGCAGTCGGAGCCGCCCGGCCTGCCTCAAGAATCTGATCGATCTTTTCCTGCTCGACCGGACGCGGGTCGTAATATCTTTCCGAATAGCGTTTTTGCGCCAGTTCCCTGAACGTCATCTTTAGTCTCCTTTCTGCGGTGGCCGTTTGTCTTCCGGATCGGACGGGGAAGCCAGAAGGCAGAAACTGTCATAAAGTTCCGGATAGCAGCGCTTGATGCTGACGGGCCTGCCCTCGGAATTCAGAAAGGCGTGAAGGGACGTGCCTGTGCACACCTCGTCCCCGTTCGGGCCTGTCATTCTGTAGGCGAATTTCACCGTAACGCCCCTGAACTCGGCAATTGAGGTGCAGATCGTCACTGGATCCGAAAAAGTCGTCGGACGTCTGTAGTCGCAAGAAACGTTCACGACTGCTGAGACAATCCCCATGGCTTCCAGTTTTGCGTAGTCCCATCCCATTCGCGACAGGTAATCAACTCTGGCCTCCTCCATCTGATGTAATTCGAGTGATGCGTCACTCCCATCTTATCGGTTTCGTAGTACTGGACCGTGTGGGTGTATTCTGTCTTTTTCTCCATTTTTCACCGCCTCGTTCTCTGTCTTCGGTTCCGGTTTGCCCCTGAAAGTGTCGCCTCGATCAGTCGGACACACGTTCGCTGGACTCCAGCTGCCGGGCCAGACGCTCAAAAAACGAAATGTAGAAATCCAGGCGGGATTTCCACAGTTCTTCGGCTGCCCTTGTCCCCATCTTCAGATTGTAGAGCTCGCGAAGTCTCGTCAGACGCTTCTGGCAGTATTCTCGCTTCTGTTCAAACGCCATTTCGAGGAAGCCGTCTCCGCTGAGCGTCTCATGGATCCGGTAGACATCGAAACGGTCGATGTTGTCCGCGTCGCCGACGGAAAGAGCGAAGGGTGTTCTTTCTCCTTCGAAATCCGCTTTGTCATCCACGTGGATGGCGATTCCGTAGCAAATGTCGCAGATGCGGTCCTCCGCAAACCCCAGCTCTTTCAGAAACGGCCGGGCAATCGCCGCGGCGCGCCTTCCGTGCTCCCGCCACCCGTTCTCACCGAACTCCTCGCAGTAGGAGACGTCATGCAGAAGACAGGCTGTGACCATTTCGGTTTCGTCAAAGCCTTCGGCATGGGCGATCTCCCGCCCGATGTTTGCGACCCGGTACGTATGTTCGATCCGGTAGGCTTTATCGGCAGGATGGGTGTTCAGGTAGAGCCCCTCATCGAATTTCCGCTTCAAAAAAGCTTCTGCCTTTTCTGTGATTTCTCTGTTCAGCATATTCCTGTCCTCGCAGATTCCGATTTGAATGCCCCCGACGGGATGCCTTTTCGCCGATTTGGGGCCGGCCCCGGTTTCCAGGAGGCCGATACTTGCCGACCCCCGAAATTCTCACAGTGATCGGTAGAACGCTACCGCTTTCGCGAGATCCTTCCCGTCCGGATGGCCTTTGGCAATCCCGCCGATCTTTCCGAACGGGCCGAAGGTATCGAAACCGTGACAGTGATACTTTCCGATCTCCCGGCAGTTCTTTTTCTTCACTGCCGCGCGGATGCCTCTCAGAAAGCCGCCCACCGGCGCGCCGTGGGTGTAGATGTAGAACACGTCCCTGCTCTCGGGCAGATGCGCTTCGGCAAAGGAGATGATCTGTTTCGCGAACGAACTGAAATAGATGCCTGAGGCAAGGCCGATGCGGTCATACGGTGAGAGATCGGCGTCCGGCTGTTCGGTTACGTCGATCAGCGTAACGGCCGCGTCTTCGGCGGCAATCGCGTCAAGCAGCTTCTTCGTGTTGCCGTGATGTTTCGAATAGTATACGATAGCGGTGCTCATGATTCTACCTCGCAGGACGGGATTTGTTCCCCTCTTCGGCTTCCGCGCCAGTCGCGGGCCTTTTTCAGAATTTCGCCGATCATCTCACTTTTTCCCGCAGTATACGTTTCCCTGTCTTCCGGATATTGCCTTGCCAGGGATTCTTTCAGCTTCGAGTAGTTTTCCGCTTCCTCTTTGTGGCAGTTCAGGTAATCCCGCATGTCAACATAGTCATTCCAGATCCCGGAGTTGTAAATCACCGCGTGAATGTGATGCGTCCTGATGTCATCTTTCCCGCAGACATACAGATACTGGCTCGGATGATCCTGACCGCGGAACACAAAACCGTGCTCTTCCAGAATGCTGTTTTTCGACAGAAGTGCGTCGAAATCCGATACGCCGACCGCAATGTCCAGGATGGGCTTCGCGCAGATTCCCCTGACGGCCGTGCTTCCGATATGCTGAGCATCGATCAGGACGCCCCGAAGGATCGACCGCAGTTCCGCAATGGTTTCCGACGCAGCCCTTTCCCATTCTCCGTTATGCGCTTCGACAGACACCGTTCCGCGGCGCAGTCCCAGTTCCATAAGCGTCTCTCCTTGACTGTTTCCAGAATCCCGATCTGATCCCGGTCGCCTGAGTATCTGCAGCAAGCCGGTATTTGTTGGGTGAAATCCCGGATTATAACGCTTTGATCATCAGATAGTCGTCGTCATAACTGCCGTCCGGATACTTCAGGCCGTGCGGCCGCGTCCCGTAAACGGTGAAACCGTATTTGCGATACAATCTTTGGGCCCGCTGATTCTTTGCAGCAACGGTCAGCTCGATCTGCTCGAAACCGGATTGTTCTGCAAAGGAGATCAGCCGCTCCATCAGGGCGGATCCGATGCCCTGACCCCAATAGTCTTTTCTGACGGAGATGCCTAGTTCGCCTCTGTGCCGGATGCGGCTCCTTGCCCCATGGGAACATACGTCTGCGCTGGCGATAATCTGTCCTTCGGTTTCTGCTAAAAGCATCAGACTGCGCGGATCGTTTTTACGGCCGGCCAGGATCCGAGCTTCCTCTTCCGGCGTATAGTCAAATTCTTCCGGTGTTCGAAGAAGAAAAGGTGTCTCGCCCAGCATAATCTTCATGTATTGAAGCATACTTGCCGCGTCCTCCGGATCTGCGGACCGGATAACGACTTCCTTTCCGTCTTGTAAGGGAAAAATCTCGGAGGAATGGAGCATCTTATTCACCTCCAGTTTCAAAGACAAATCGGAATTCTTGTCAATCGATTGTAATATTTTCCGTTTCCAAATCGCGGTAGAATCTTCCGTTTTCCGCCGTGAATTTCAGAACGCAATAGTCGGGATCGGTAACTCCGCCCTTATAGAACACCGTGTCGCCTTTGCGCCAGATCATGTCTTTTGTGCTTTGGTCAGTCAGTACTTCCATTTTTCCTCTCATCATAACGCCTGTGTACCTGATCAGTCCTTTATGACAAAAGAAAATGCATGCTTTCGGATTCTTCAGGTACTGTGTTACTCTCAGCGAAGAGGTATTTGTAGTAAAATAGAACTCCCTTAGCCCAACCGTTTTTCTCGGTCTCAGCATCGCTTTTACGTTTGGAAAGCCCTCGTCGTCGACAGAACCAATACAACAAAAAGCTACTTTCTGATGTTTGATAAAACTTGATATCTTATGCAAATCCATCGTCTTTTCTTCCGCCTATCCCGGTTAGTATGGGACCGTTTTTCCTCCGACATGCAGGCAGTTGTCGATTCACCCGCCGAACCGATCCGTTCCCCACCAATCCGGAATCAGTTCTTTGAGTTTGACTGTTTTTTCGTTTTCCAGGTCAAGCAGGATTTCAATGTTTCCGCTGCCTTTGTCCAATTGCATCAAAAATTCACGGCATGCCCCGCAGGGAGGACCGACCTTACCGTCCGGCATTACGGCAACAATTTTGTCGATCTGGCTTTCGCCGTTTGTGATCATATTTGCAATTGCATTTCTTTCCGCGCACATTCCAAGCGCCGAAGCAGTGTCAATACATACGCCCACGTAAATATTACCTTTCTTTGTAAGAACAGCGGCTGCGACTCCGCCTGCATCTATAAAAGGAGAGATCGTTCTGTCGTTCTGAACTGCGACGGCCGCATCATATAATTCCTGCCACATTCCATCGTACCTCCAAAGGTCCCGGCTTGTCGGGAACTGTTTTCTCCGGCAAACCGGAAAGGATCACACTCATTTCATGCGCTTGATATGCGCCTCATATTTCACAATCGCAGTTAGCAGAATGCATACCGCTTGTTTGGCTCTGATCATTTTCATCTTCTGACACCTTCACAGATCACATTTCAGCGGAAATACTGACAGAACCCGGTCTGCCAGGATCATTGCTGTTCCGTCAGGCCCGGAGTCATCCCGCCTGAGAGATCAGGACAGCCCTGCAGGGCGAACCGTCCGCACCGGCCAGATTCAGCGGCGCCGCGTTCAGGAAATAGACGCCCTCGCGAACCGCTTCCAGACGGATTCCCTCCAGCAGCACAACGCCGGCTTTCAGCAGGATGAGATGTACTTCCATCGGAGCGTCTTCCGGTCCGACTGCCTGGGATTCGTTGCCCAGCAGGAGGATTCCGTTTGAGGCAAATACTCTTGCCGCTTCCGCAGAAACCACGGCGTCTCCCCTGATCAGGATCCTTTTTGCCGCTTCCGGGTCCCGGTCTTTCACTTTTTCCAGAATTTCCGCGGCGTCACCGGCAGTGACCGTCCCGCGTTGCTCCGCGACATAAGCCCGGCCCACAAAGGATTCCAGGCTTACTGCGTCTACGGTTTTTCCGTCCGTCAGCATATGGAACGGAACATCCACATGCGTGCCGTTGTGAGCGCACATGCTGAAAGCCGTCAGGTTGTACAGGTCGCCTTTTCCCATACTGCAGAGCGTCTTTTTCTCCGGAGAAGGGTCGCCGGGATAAACCTGACAGCTGAAAACCTCCTGTGAAATATCATAGATTCTCATCGTTATCTCTCCTCCGCGGAACTTCAAGTTATGCGTGCGGCACTTTTGTAACATTCAGCGTCGTGTTTTGAATCGGATGTTTCCCTCTTTTTTCTCCGCGGAAGGTTGTCCTCTCCGAATTTTCGGAGCCTGGGGCGCTTCCTCCATTTCCGGTTTGCAAAAGCCGTAATCTCTTGTCAGCCCGGTTTTTCTTCCGCTTCTGCCAACCCGAATCTATTCACGTACTTTCAAAACATCAAGGGTATGATTGGACGCTCCGACCAAGTCCTGCCGTTCGCATGTCGCAAAGTGATATTCCATCCATTTGGCAAACGTATCCGGGTCCATTTCGTCAATAAACACGCTCATATAATGGGCCGGGCCATCCGTCGCCACCAGTTTGATTCTGTCCAAGGGAAATCCGGCGTTCAGCTCCGCAATGTCTTCGGTTCTGACCAGGTCGAAGATCTCCTCGGGCTTGCTCCTGCAATGCCAGTCGGCCGTCAGCAGGGAATCCTGTTTCAGAACGTCGTCCAGGTGGTTTCCGAGAAAAACGTACTGAATGACCGTGGGTTCGTTCATGCAGTAGGCGACAAGGACGTATCCCCCGGGTCTCGTAACCCGCACCGCCTCGGACATCGCCCGGATCTTGTCTTCCAGGGTATAAAGGTGATACATGGGGCCCAGAAGCATCGTCAGATCAAACGATTTGTCCGGGAATTCCGACAGGTCCAGGGCATTTCCCTGAATCGCGCGAATCGGTTCGGAGCCGTCCAGTTTGGATTTCAGAATCTCCAGATTCTTCGCCACCAGTTCGACTGCCGTCACGGAATAGCCTTCCTTTGCGAGCGCAACGCTGTACCGGCCGGTGCCGGCGCCGACTTCCAGAATCTCGGGAGAGACGAGACGGGAAACGCATTCGCGGATGTATTTCATCGTGGTCAGAAACTCGACCTGTCCGTGCTGTGACAGAAGCCGCTGCTCTTCGTCTCTGGTGTTGTAGTATTCCTCAAGCAAACTCATGTCCCACTCCTCAAGTTACCGTTTGTCCGTTTCACCAGCCGTACGCAAGGACCCCCGCGACACCGGCAAGACAGATCAGAAGGATCGGGGAAATCCCTTTTTGAAAGATCTTTTTCGATCCGAACCAGACCGCTCCCAGCAGCAGCGCAAGGAGGATCGCGGACAGATCGGCGGATCCGGCGGATTCTCCGCCTGCGCAGTGCGTCCAGACCATATAGACGCCCGTCGCGAGAATGATTCCTGCCACGCAGGATTTCAGGGAGCCGAGCACCGCCTGAAAAGTACGGTTCCGTACAAGATTCGCAAGCAGGAGCGTCAGCGCGATGACGATCAGAAACGCGGGAAGAACCACGGCGGCCGTCGCGAGGACTGCGCCGGGAACGCCCCCCTTCACGCTTCCGATATACGTCGCCAGATTGACCATGATCGGGCCGGGGGTGCTCTCGCCTACCGCGATCATGTAGGAGAGCATGTCCTCTCCGATCCAGCCGTAGAAGAGAACGACTTCGCGGATGAGAGGAATGGCTCCGTACGCTCCGCCGAAGGAAAAACAGCCGACGGCGAGGAAGCCGAGAAACAGTTCAAGGAGGATCATTCAGGAGCCCCCCTCTCCGCGCGGCGCCGGATCCGATCCGCGAGCAGACCCGCGAGAGCAGCCGCGAGCATCAGAACGACGGTGGAGATCCGCAGGGCAAAAAAGTCGATCGCCAGCATAGCGGCGAACGAGACGGAAAGAACCGCGATCGGGAACGGCTTCTTTTCCGTTTTCCGGATCAGTTTGACCGCCGCGTCTAGAATCAGGATGCCCACCGCAATCTTGATCCCGCGAAACGCGCTCGCGACCCATTTGATTTCCAGGAAGGAGTCCAGGAAAAACGAGATCAGAAGGAGGATGACAAACGACGGAAGAACCACGCCGGTCGTGGCGGCGACGGCCCCCGCGAATCCCTTTTTCTTCAGACCGACGTAAGTGGCGCAGTTGATCGCGACCGGACCGGGCGTCGATTCGGCAAGCACGACGAGACGGGTCATCTCCTCTTCGGTAATCCATCCCCTTTTCCCGACGCAGGCGTTCTCGATCAGCGGGATCATCGCATACCCGCCTCCGAACGTGAACAGCCCGATCCTCGCAAACACGGAAAACAGTTCCAGCAGTTCTCTCACGGCGTCCTCCGATTAGTCCCGGGCGGATCCCGGAAGCGGTCAGGCATAGTACTGCTCGACTCCTCCGTATCCCCGGATGATTTTTCCCTGACGCGTTTTTTCAACAAAGTTCTTCAGGCGGCGGACGAATTCTTCCGGACGGTTCCTCGCCGCGTCGATATAGGCGACCCGGATCCGCCGGTACGGTTCCGGAAACCGCAGGTAGTTCTCCCAGACCGTTTCCTCCCGCCGGAGCGTCTCCAGAATGTCGGGGGGAAACGCGAACGGTTCCCGGATCACGGGAAGAATCTCCTCCCGGACCGAAGGGTGAATCCGGCCGAGCTCCTCCATCCGGATCAGCCGCTCGATGTTCGGCCGGGAATAGGGACTTCCCTTCCGCCTCGGGGTAAAGCGGCGGAGGGAATGCGTTTCGTCCAGCTTCCCCGCTCTGCCGTCGATCCATCCGAAGCAGAGCGCCTCCTCGACCGCGTCGTTGTAGGAAATTCCCGCTTCCCCGGACGCCTTCGTCGGGAAGACGAGCCAGACCTCGCTCAGACCGGTGAAATGCTCTTCGAGAAAGCTTCGCCATTCTGCCCGGTCACAGGCGGCAAAAATCCGCATCGCAATCCTCCTCCCTGCCCCGCGGAGTCGTCCGCGGTTTCCAGCACATTGTCCCCCGGACCGTCCCCTCAGACGGGAGTCCGGTCGGCAGCCAGTTTCAGAAACCGGGTGTCGTTCATCTGCTCATTGGTCAGGTACTCACCGTCGAGGAACAGCGCATAGGTCGTGACCGGCGTCGGCGCGTTCCGGGCCTGTTCCCTGTCCGTCAGGTGAATCGCCCGGAACGGGATGCCGTGCTCTTCCGCGGCCTTTTCCACGATCGGAACGTATTTCGCGTTGAACGGGCACTGATCCGTGTAGTACAGAACATATCCGTCCCCCCGGGCATGCGGATGCTTCGCACATTCCCGGAAGCGCGGTTTTCCTGCGTCCTCCGAAAGCGGAAGATACCAGAGCTGAATGCCGTTGTCCGCCTCGTCGCAGGGGACAAAACCCATGTGCCGAAGGAAGGACGGATCCGAAAGGAACGGCTTTTTCTTTGCCGAGGAGAGGATGCACAGTCCCTTTTTGCCCTTCTCCCTGCTGTCTTCCGTGCAGGCACCCAGCAGATCGCCTGCGTATCCGTGCCCTTTGAAGGAGCCGGAGACCCACAGGCAGTCGATGTACATATAGCCTTCCGCGTCGATCGGGTTCCATGCGTTTTCGGCAGGCAGGTACTCGATGAAGCACTTCCCGCGCTCCGTGCTCTTCAGAAAGATCAGACCGTCTGCGAAGCGGTCCGAAAGCCATGCTTTTTTCGAGGACACCTGCACGTCGCCGCCGCCGGAAATTGCGCAGCAGATGTGTTCTTTCTCCAGATTCTCCGCGGTTACTCTGACGTATTCCATCTTCTTCCCTCTCAAACGATCCCGTTCTGTTTTCTTTCCAGAATCCAGCGGTCCAGAAACCGCATCAGCTCCTCGGTGTGGAACCAGTGCTCTCCGCCCTCCAGGACGGTCAGGCTCGCGCGGTGATGACCGCACCGCAGCGGGAGGATTATCCTTTTATCGAACCGAGCGACCCGGACGGAATCCGTGCGGAACGGGAGGCTTACACCCTTCCCCTTTCCGTGCCGAACGACGACACGCTGCTCGACCGGATTACGGGGGCGTGGTTCGGACGGATCTGCGGATGTCTGCTCGGCAAACCGGTGGAGGGCATTTCCTCCGAAGAACTGAAAACCTTACTGGTCCGGACTGGAAACTGGCCGATGACGCGCTACATCGACCGGGAGGAACTCACCCCCGAAGTCTGAGAAGGAATCTCGTTCCCCGTTGGAAGAAGGTCGTATCCCAAGGACTTTCGCCGGATGCCCCCGGATGACGATACCAATTACATGCTGATCGCGCTTGAACTGCTGGAAACCTGCGGCAAATCGTTTACCCCGGACGACGTGACGGAGCTCTGGCTGTCCCGCCTGGTCAAAGGAGAAACCTTCACGGCCGAACGGGTCGCCTACCGGAATTTTCTTGCCGGTTACCGTCCCCCGGATTCCGCGATCCGCGAGAATCCCTTCCGGGAATGGATCGGCGCACAGATCCGCGGCGATGTTTTCGGATACGCGTGTCCCTGCGACCCGGAAGCCGCTGCCGGGCTTGCGTTCCGGGACGCCTGTATTTCCCATATCAAAAACGGGATCTACGGAGAAATGTTGGCATCCGCCATGGTGGCCGCAGCCTTCGGGGCGGAAACCGCGGAAGAGGCCGTTTTGCTGGGTCTCGCAGAAATCCCGCAGAAATCCCGTCTGCATGAATCAGTCTCAAGCATCGTCCAAAAGTACCGTTCCGGCGGTCCGGAGCAGGAGTGCTTTGACGACATAGCCAGACGCTGGGACGAGCGCGAATATCACGTCAAAATTCATACGATTTCCAACGCAGAAATCGTCGCCGCCTCACTGCTCTACG
>JAGAFM010000115.1 GCA_017612655.1 Clostridia bacterium
CGTCATTCCTGATGAGAATAGAAATCTGACAGGGTGCTAAACCGGGAGAACGAAGCGAACGGGTGCTGCCAGCCCCTTGGTTTTTCTTCCGGGGAACGTTACCGTCCCAGAACGGCAGCCCCGATGATCCCGGCGTCGTTTCTCAACGTTGCGATGCGAATTTCGGTTTCCTTGACGTTGCCCCTGGTATAGGTTTCTTTTTTGATTCTTTCTTTCAACGGAATCAGGAGATTGTCCTTCTCGTTGGAAATGCCTCCTCCGATCGACAGAATCTCCGGAGCGAAGATGTTGATGATCGAGGCGATTCCGGAAGCCAGATAATCCAGGTACTCGTCCACCACTTCCTGAGCGGCAGCATCTCCCTCTCGGGCGGCTGCGAACGCTGTTCTGCCTGACACCTTGGAAAGATCCCCGTCGACCATGTTCCACATACGGGACGCAGAACCGACGGCGGCGAGCTTTTCGCGCGTCATCCGGATCAAAGCGGTCGCGGAACTGTAGGATTCCCAGCATCCTTTCCGGCCGCAGGAGCAGGGGACACCGTCTTTCTGAATAACGATATGGCCAAGTTCCGCTCCGGCGTGATTGAAACCGGAATAGACCTTGTTGTCTATGATAATACCGCCTCCGACACCGGTTCCGAGCGTGATCATGACGGAATTTGCACGTCCCTTTGCCGCTCCGCATACCGCTTCGCCCTTCGCGGCCGCATTTGCGTCATTTTCGATCAGCACCTTTGAGATCCCGGTTCGCTTTGCGAGTTCTTCGCCGATCGGGAAATCATAAAACGGAAGGTTGTTTGCATACTTGACAACGCCGGTATCGCTGTCGGCTGTTCCGGGAGTGGCAATCCCAATATAGGCGATATCAGAAGGGGAAAGGTTTTCTTCCTTGAGAAGAGAGAGACACAGACCTGCCATGTCGTCCACGATGGCAGATGCATCGCGGTCGGCTCCGGTCGGGACGCTGTCCTTACGAATAATGGAATAGTCATGATCGAGATCTACGATTCCGGCCGCTATATTCGTTCCGCCGAGATCCACACCGATTGTTAACATGCTAAAACCCTCTTCCTTCCTAATTAAAAACGAATCCAGATGAGTGAATTATACAAGAAAAGGGGACGCTTGTCAATAGAGAAAAACTGTTTCTTCGGAAACCGGAATTCTTCCCGGAATGGGCATCGGGTGATCTGCATTCGGGAATGCCTTGAAGGATCCCGGAATGTGATACGATACACTTTTTGCAAAAAAACACGGGAAAAACTTGCAATACAATGAAAATGGTGCTATAATCCGAAAGGGTAACGTTTTACAATGAAACGATACGCTTTTTTGCGGCTGTTCCGCTTTCATTCTGAACAGGAAATAACAGAGAAAGGAAGCCAAGGCCTGCTCCGGCGGGTTATGGGAAGGTTTGTTTGCGATGGCAACGATCGGTGACGTGGCAAAGCTGGCTGGCGTTTCTACCACCTTGGTTTCCAGATATCTGAATCAGGCGAAGGGAGTAGGCGCCGGTTCCAGAGACCGGATTGAGTCAGCCATCAAGGAACTGCATTATGTCCCCGATGAATCCGCTAGGCTTCTGGTCCGCAGAAGAAACAGTTCTGCGCAGGAATCCGTGAATCAGATTCCGCTGTCCCCCTCCTTTACCATTGCGTTCGTTTATGAGGACGCGGATCCTCTTCTGATGTCTGCCTTGGCCCGTGGGATTAAGGAAATGATTCTCTCTGATGATACTTATTCCGACTATCACCTCGTGGCTGCTCCGATTCTGTCCGGGAAGTATCAGGAAGCGGATGAACAAAAGACGCTGACCTTTCTCGGCGGTACTGCCCACGCGGTGATTGCCGTTGGGGATTCCCCTCTGTTTGCGGTTCAGCTTCAGGGATTGGCCGTTCCGGTGATTCTCGTTTCCCCGGAACGGGGAGCAGGCTCATTGCGGCGAGACGACCCCGGCTTCCCGGATGAGCTCCGGAAAGTGAAAGAGCTTGGGAAGGATCTTCTTGTCAGAGTATCGTCAAAAATGCAAAAGTCGGAAAAAACGGTTTCCGCAGCTGCTGTTCCGTGGCTTCTTACGCTTGAGGACGATTCCGGGAAGGAGACAATCCGCTGATGCTCAGAAACGGGAGAAAGAGGGGACTGTCTCTCATTGCCCTCTGCGCGATTCTTCTGCTCTTCTCGTGTTCCGGGATGAACAAAATCCCCGATTATTCCGGCTTTGAAGAGTATGCCTCCCTGTTTTCCGGGGAAGACGATGAACTGGACCGGGAAATTAAAAACGCAATGATTGATCATATCCGCGCCTACAATGAAGGAAATTTCGAAAAATACGTTTCGATCTTCGACATGGATTCCGAAGACAGGGAGTTCAATCTGAATACCTTTCAAACGCTTTCTCAGCGTTACATTCTGTCTTTTCAACTTCTGTCAATTGATACGGCTACAATCAACGAAGAAAACGGCCAGGCGGGGATGGTTCTGGAGGCTCAGGCTGTAGAACGGGAGACAAACGAGACGCTTTATCATACCAGATATCAGGTGATTTATACTCTCGTCAAGAGAGACGGAGTCTGGATCGTTGCCGAACAGCAGAAAGGGGAGGAGACAGAGGTTTCCGCCTCGGAATCCGTCGATGGATAGAAAAAACGGTATCCAATACGGATACCGTCTTTTTTAAGCGGAATACGGGACTCGAACCCGCCACCTCAACCTTGGGAAGGTCGCGCTCTACCGGATGAGCTAATTCCGCGGGGAACAAAAGCGGATTACGGGGCTCGAACCCGCCACCTCGACCTTGGCAAGGTCGCGCTCTACCAAATGAGCTAAATCCGCTCGAAACAGCCTGCCTATTATAACACTGAAAAACCTGATTGTCAAGCGTTATTTTCCGGGAAAGCAATCGCTGCGGGGAAAAGCGGGCGCGGAAAGGCTGCACCTTTCATGTTCTCCGTCATCCAAAACAGGAAAGCACCCGCGAACTGTTCGGTCATTCATGGCAGACTGGTTCACCACGAGTTTTTTAGGGGGTAAACTGCAGTGAAAAGGAGACCTTCGTCCCGAAACAAACAGTCCTCTCTTTGTGGGGTTCTTTTGGTATTCCTCCTGATCTCCCTGATCGGCTGCGCTTCCGATCAGGAACCCGGGTCGGATGTGCTTCGGGGCAGTTCTGCCGAGGTTCGGAACGCCGTCGTTCAGGAAGGGTACTATGATGCAGAATCCTTTGTGGAATCTTCGGATCCGAACGCGATTTTCTCGCTGATGTTCAGCTACGGAATCAGCGAGCAGGAGCACCTGGACGCCATTCTGGATTATGCGCTGTCAACGATTCCGAACGATTCCGAACCGTTCTATTTCGCATACCTTCGCGTCAAAGAAGGGACGGAGGAGCGTGTTCTGGAAGAAATCTCTGATACTCTCAAGACAGCCTATCCGTCCTATGTGATTTCTCAGATGGAACATTACGGTTCTCCTGACTCCGTAGGGATTGCCAAGGAATTCGTCTTTCGTCAGTACAAAAACGGCATTCTTTTGTTTACCGCCATGCCTTCGGACCGCGATTTAATTGCGGGGCTGGCGGAGGGGTCTGTGTCTCCCTAGCAGTTTCTCCAGACGTGACTCTTTTGGCTGATTGATGGCGAGAATCGGGTTTCTCTTCCGAAACACTTGACACGGATTCGCGAACGTGCTATACTCTAGGAACAAGATGATAGAGGCGCGGTGCATCATCAGTATCATGCGGTGTGCGGGTTTTGCGGACCTTTGCCGTACGAGAAAGGGGTCACTGCCGAATGCGTCCCGGGGCACCGGGGTGTGTGGTTCTTTCAATAACATTGACTGAACTGTCGTCTTTCGGACTCGAATCCGGAAAACGGAGAGCTATCGAATCACGCAGGTTGTTCGGCTTTTTGCCGGCTCCATGTCTGTTTGACAGCTCTTGAAATGAGCTGTTTTCTTTTTTGAAATTCCGATTCACAAATAAAATGAGCGAGGAGTAGCTATGAGGACAACACACATTTTTGAAGGAGCCGCAACCGCCTTGATTACTCCGTTTTCCAACGGAGGAGTGGATTATGATTCTTTCGGGAAACTGATCGATTGGCAGATCGAGGCCGGAACAGACGGCCTTGTCATCGCGGGGACAACGGGGGAAGGTTCCACTTTGTCCGACGAGGAGCATCGGAAAGTTCTGGCATTTGCTTCCGCCCGGGCAGCCGGACGCGTCCCGATGATCGCCGGTACCGGCTCCAACGATACCGCTTACGCCGTGGATCTGACGAAGTATGCCTGCGAACTCGGGTACGATGCGATGCTGGTGGTTACTCCGTATTACAACAAAGCAACGCAGGCAGGCCTCATCAAGATGTACGAGGTGATTGCCGATGCAAGCACAAAGCCCCTTATCCTGTATAATGTTCCATCCAGGACCGGTGTGAATATTGAGCCGCAGACCTATCTGGCCCTCGCCGATCACCCGATGATTGCGGCAATCAAAGAGGCAAACGGAAACATTTCCAAAATCGCCGAAACCGCCTCGCTGGTCGGCGACAAACTGGATCTTTATTCCGGAAACGATGATCAGATTGTTCCGATTTTGTCCCTCGGAGGGATTGGTGTAATTTCCGTCCTGTCAAATCTGATCCCGGCGGAAACATCTGAGATTTGCAGACGCTTCAAGTCGGGCGACGTCAAAGGGAGCGCGGCCCTTCAGCTGCGGTATCTCCCGCTGATTAACGCGCTGTTTTCAGAAGTCAACCCGATTCCCGTGAAAGCAGCGATGGAGGCAATGGGGAAGTGCGGGGGAGAAATTCGCCTGCCCCTTACCCCGATGGAGGCCGGACACAGAGAGAAACTGCTGGCACGCATGAAAGAAGCGGGGATTTCACTGGTCTGAACAGAAAGGAGAAGTCTGATGCAAGTCATCGTTCACGGCGCTGCCGGTCATATGGGAACCCAGGTCATCTCCGCATTGGAACGGAAAGGTCATGCGATTGCGGCGCTCGTCGACAAGTCTTATGAAACGGCTATGCCGGGTGTCTCGTATCCCTGTTACCCGTCTATGCAAACCTGTGATCAGAAGGCGGACTGCGTGATCGATTTTTCTCATCATTCCGCGACCTCCAGGCTCCTTCAGTGGACGGTTGGCCATGGGGTTCCCGTCATGATCGCGACAACCGGTCATACCGAAGAGGAACGGGAAGAGATTGTCAGCGCCTCCTGTTCCGTCCCGGTCTTTCTGGCGGCGAACATGTCCCTGGGTGTTGCAGTGCTCACCTCTCTGGTCCGGAAGGCGGTTCGACTTTTTCCGGACGCTGATATCGAGATTGTGGAAACGCACCATAACAGAAAGCTGGACGCCCCTAGCGGGACTGCGCTGGCTTTGGCGGAAGCGATCCGAAAAGAGAGAACGGAAGTGGTTCTTGTTTGCGGGAGAAGCGGACACCAGAAACGGGACAAGAATGAAATCGGAATCCATTCGATTCGTATGGGCAATATTGTCGGAATTCACGAGATTCACATCACAACGGCAAACGAGATGCTGACACTCAAACACGAAGCATTCAGCCGGGAAGTGTTTGCAGACGGCGCAGTATTAGCGGCGGAGTTTCTTTGCGGAAAGAACAAGGGACTGTATACCATGGAGGATTTCGTTCAGATCGGGGAACCGTCAAAACAGGGAGAGAGAAAATGATTCGAATCGGAATTGCCGGATATGGAAATCTTGGAAAAGGCGTCGCGCTGGCTGTTCGGAAAAATCCGGATATGCGCCTAGCCGGCGTCCTGACACGCAGGGACCCATCGCAGTTATCCTCGTCGGAGATCGGCGCGCCGGTCTGGCCTTTGGGGGACGCAGCTTTACATGCAAAAGATATCGACGTTTTAATCCTTTGCGGAGGAAGCGCAACGGATCTTCCGGGAATGACTCCGGCCCTGGCCCGGGATTACCACGTAATTGACAGCTTCGATACGCACGCGAGCATCCCCGATCATTTTGCCAAGGTCGATCAGGCAAGCACTGAGACTGGCCATGTGGCGCTCATTTCCTGCGGCTGGGATCCGGGACTGTTCTCCATTGCCCGCCTGTTTGCGCAGAGCATCCTTCCCGACGCGGAAAACCCGGACAGTTATATGTTCTGGGGGCCGGGAGTAAGTCAGGGCCATTCGGATGCTGTCCGGAGAATTCCCGGCGTGATTGACGCAAGGCAGTATACCATTCCGGTTGAAACGGCAATCGAGGAGGTGCGGAACGGGGGATACCCGAAGTTCACTCCGAGACAGAAGCATAAACGGGTTTGTTATGTGGTCGCCGAAGCCGGGGCGGACAAGAAATCAATTGAGACCGCAATCAAGGAAATGCCGAATTATTTCTCGGATTACGATACTACGGTCAATTTCGTTTCGCTGGAAGAACTTCACGAAAAGCACCGCGGACTGCCTCACGGCGGGACAGTGATCCGCACGGGACGAACCGGAAACACAGAGGAACACAGGGAAACGATTGAATTCAAGCTTTCCCTGGATTCGAATCCCGAGTTTACGGCAAGCGTCCTTTGCGCCTATGCCCGTGCAGTATATCGGCTTTCTTTGAGAAAGTGTTTTGGCTGTAAGACCGTTTTTGATATTGCCCCAGCCGATCTTTCCCCGCTGTCCGGGGAAGAAATCCGAGCAAAACTGCTTTGATTGGAAGGGAGCCCCTTATGCTTCATTCGAATTTAACCGTAGGATCGAACGGACACCTGTTCTTCAACGGAGCGGATACAGTCTCTCTGGCTGAAAAGTACGGCACGCCGCTCTATCTGCTGGACACGGATCGGGTTCGGGAACGCTGCCGTCTATACAGAGAGACGATGAAAGAAGCGTTTACGCCGGACTCGGAACCGCTTTACGCGAGCAAGGCGCTCTCCGTCAAAGGAGTGTACCGGATCTGCCGGGAAGAGGGAATATCAGCCGACGTGGTGTCCTGCGGCGAGATCTATACTGCTGTACAGGCAGGATTCCCGGCCGAAAAACTCTATTTTCATGGAAATGCAAAGACCGGGGAGGATCTCGACTACGCACTAGGACAGGGCGTCGGGTTTTTCGTCGTTGATAATGAGACGGAATTGAGACGGTTGAACGAAAAGGCCGGGGATCGGGGAGTCAGACAGAAAATCCTTCTCAGGCTGACGCCCGGGGTGGATCCTCACACTTTTGAAGCGGTCAACACCGGAAAGATCGATTCGAAATTTGGGGCGGCCATTGCAACCGGTCAGGCGGAGAGTCTGTTTGTCTGTGCCCAAAAATGCCCCAACCTTTCTGTGATGGGAATTCACTGTCACATCGGCTCTCAGATTTTCGATGTCAAACCGTTCTGTGACGCCGTCGACATGGTGCTTACCTTTTTAAATCACATAAAAGAAAAGTATTCTTTTGTCACCGAAATCGTCAACCTTGGCGGCGGGATCGGAATCCGTTACCGAGAGGAAGATCCGGTTATTGATATCCGGGAAACGATTTTGCACATCGGAAGCTTTCTGAAGAGAAAATGCTGTGAGCTCTCATATCCGATGCCCAGGGTGCTGATGGAGCCCGGGAGGAGTATTGTAGCCGATGCAGGTCTTACTCTCTACACGGTTCAAAATGTTAAGGTGATCCCCGAGTTTAAACAGTATGTCGCTATTGACGGAGGGATGGCGGATAATCCCCGCTATGCGTTGTATAGGTCTCGATTGACCGCTCTGATTGCCGACCGTGCGGGTGAACCCCCTGTTTTTCAGTGTACAGTTGCCGGAAGATGTTGTGAATCGGGTGATCTGATCGGCGAAGAGATGTTCATTCAGACACCAAGAATCGGCGATCGTCTAGCTGTTCTTGTGACAGGGGCGTACAATTTCTCAATGTCTTCTCACTACAATGCTCTTCCAACTCCGCCAATCGTTGCTGTGTCAGGTGGAGCTGATTCAATTCTTGTTCGAAGAGAATCCCTGGAGGATTTAACTATCAGGCAGGAATGATTCATATGTTTTCTTGGCGGCGGAAGCCCACTCTTCTTGAAGGGTGGGAGAAGCCGCCTTTTCCTTTTCTTCCCTTGCTAGGCTATGTACCTTTCAATCGCCGCAGATAATATTTCGCCAAGTTGACACTCCCCCCCGGCTTCAGCCGTGGGGAGTGTCAATATATCACACTATATGTACGAAATAAAGGAAACTTCGCTGCGTTGTCGTTTCTGCGGGGTAACGCCGGTAAAAAAGATTCTCCGGCATCATATATTTACATCAAAATCCTTGTCAAGAACGCAATCCGGTGCTAAAATAAAGTGAACTTTACAAATGCTCTACTGGAGGTTCACCATGGAATATATAAAACGAGACTTGGAGCGAAAGTTTCTTCACATGAGTTCTGCTTTCAAGGCTGTCATGGTTGTCGGCGCCCGACAGGTCGGCAAATCCACTATGCTAAAGCATCTTGCAAAAGATCAAAGCCGGACTTATGTGACAATGGACGATACCCAGCTTCGTACCTTCGCACAGACCGATCCGAAACTTTTTTTGCAGACATATCAGCCCCCGCTCCTCATTGACGAGGTGCAGAAAGCGCCGGAGCTATTTGAAGAGATCAAGATCCTTTGCGACGAAAGCGACGAGCGCGGACAATTCTGGCTAACCGGATCACAAAGCAAAAAGCTTGTAAAGAAAGCGGGCGACTCTCTTGCCGGACGGCTTTGCATTCTGAAGATGTACAGTCTTTCCGCAAGGGAGAAACTTGGCGTCGATCCTGCGGACGATCTCGATTTTTCTCTTAGATCCCTGGCAGCGCGCAAGAAACTGTTCGGGCAGAACAATATTCTCACCACTTTTGAAAACATTTGGCGCGGCGGTCTTCCCGACGTACAGGAAAAGGACGAGGAGCAGCTCGGCGAGTATTTCAATTCCTATATCGAAACCTACCTGATGAGAGACGCGGTGGACGATTACGGCATTGCCGATACCGAGGGCTTCCGCACATTTTTGCGTGCCTGCGCCGCATTTGCCGGTCAGCTTGTAAACTATAACGATCTCGGTGCTTCCGCTGGTGTGTCCGGCGTGACGGCGAAGGATTGGGTGAAGGTTTTACAGTCTATGGGGATCATCTTCCTGCTTGAACCGTATGCCTCCAATGAACTGAAACGGCTGATTAAGACGCCGAAACTCTATTTCTGCGATACCGGCTTTTGCTCGTATTTGTCTTTCTGGACGACGCGGGACGTGCTTATGAATGGTGCGGCGAGCAGACATTATTACGAGAATTACGTGATCGCCGAGTTACTGCGTCATTACGCGTACGGTAAAAATAAAGTCAACCTCAATTTCTATCGGGACAATAAAATGAAAGAAATCGACCTGATTATCGAGGAGGACGGCGTTCTCCATCCCGTGGAGATCAAGAAATCGAGCGCCCCCGACAAAAGCGCGGCAAAATCCTTCTCCGTGCTGAAGAGTACCGAGCGCCCTGTCGGAACCGGCGTCGTGTTCTGTATGTCGGACGTCGTGCTTCCGCTCGATGAAAACACGTTGATCGTCCCGTCAAACCTTATTTGACGGGTAGCTACCTACACGCAGTACGTTGTGATGATGGTGCTTTGGGAATTCGGCGGTATGACGGAGGGCGAACTCGGTAAAAAAGTTTATCTTGACTCGGGAACACTGACACCACTTTTGAAACGGTTGGAAAAGCAGGGATACATCACTAGTGTCCGACCGGAAACAAATGAAAGAAAATTGTTTATTGAACTGACGGCTGCGGGAGATGCGCTGAAGGATCGGGCAATAGAAGTGCCGTGCGAAATGGATGGTTGTCTGAAACTCGACGCAACCGAGCGTATGCAGTTAAAGAAATTACTTGATAAAGCAATCATACAAACGGAGGTATAAAAATGGAGATCAAAGCGGTAAAATTCAGAAAAGACGGGTTTTATACCCAACCCTTCATCTTCGGCGGTGAGGAAGGAGTGGAAAGATACGATAAGAATATACGCTATCGCGGCAGTTTGCAGAATTATCTGATCGACACAGGCGACGAGGTGATCCTTGTTGATACCGGGCTCCCCGCAAAAACACCGGAAGAAGTACCGGACGAAAACAGCCCGATCTTTACCGGAAAAGATATCTGCAGTTATATGGAGGCGTTTGCCGCGCTCGGCTATAAGCCGGAGCAGGTCACGAAGATCCTGCTCACACATAAGCACGCCGACCATTCCGGAGATCTGCGCTCTTTTCCGAATGCGAAGGTTTACGTAGGTGCGGAGGAAATATCCGCTTCCGAGCTTCAGGGACTTGATAATATCGTGCCC
>JAGAFM010000116.1 GCA_017612655.1 Clostridia bacterium
GAAGAACCCTCCGAACCGGATGAAAACGGGGAAGAAGACGATGAGGACGATGAAGACGCTCCCAAGCCGATCCACGAGGACGAGGAGGAAACCTCCAGAACGACCGTCGACAACGACCGGATCGTGAAAGTCACCTACGAAGGCGGGACCTACTTCATTCTGAACTACAACAACTTCACCGTCCGGGTGGAAGGCAAGGAAATCGGCCCCTACGGATTCGTCCGTGTCAACTAAGGGAGAGAGGTGAAACAAATGAATCAGACTGCAGAACTCACCCAATCCCCGGAAACCGCCGTCAAAAAGAAGCGGAAGCCCGCTTCTCTGGACAAGAAGAAGGCGCGCGCCGGCTGGCTGTTCGTCCTTCCGTTTGTCCTCGGTTTCGTCATCATCTACCTGCCTGTCATCTACAACTCGATTCTGTACTCCTTTACCAAGATCTCGATTGTGGCCGGCGGCGGATACCGTCTGACCTGGGTCGGATGGGAAAACTATTCCGATGCGCTGTTCGTCGACGCCGGGTTCGTACAGACCCTGGTGCTCGGTATCAAGCAGCTGATCTTCGACATTCCCGCCATCGTCATCTTCTCGCTGTTCATGGCGGTTCTGCTGAATGAGAAGATGATCGGCCGTGCGGCGTTCCGTGCGATCTTCTTCATCCCGGTTATCCTGTCGACCGGTCTGATCGGCTCGATCGACCAGAGCAACCGGATGCTCGACTACATGGAAAGCACGTCCGTCGTGGACATGGGTGACGGCGCCTCAGACACCGCAACCCAGGTCATCTCCTCCATCCAGATCCAACGATTGTTTGAGAACATGGTCATAGGAGAGGATCTGCTGAACTACGTCGTCGGTCTGGTGAACGACATCTACGATATCGTGAACCGTTCCGGCGTCCAGATGCTGATCTTCCTCGCCGCCCTCCAGTCCATTTCTCCCGCGATTTACGAATCGTGCGAGATCGACGGGTCTACGGCATGGGAAACCTTCTGGAAGATCACCCTCCCGATGATTTCACCCATGATTCTCGTCAACACGGTCTATACCGTCATCGACGCGTTCACTTCGGCGGACAACATCGTCATGAGGTATATCGACAACATCTACAGCTCCCCCGGCGGAAACGTTCTGTCATCGGCTATGGCCTGGATGTACTTCCTCCTCGTCATGATCATCATCGCCGCCGTCGCGGGAATCCTAAGCGCCTACACGTTCTATCAGCGTCAGGAACGTTAACGAAAGGAGGTTACGACATTCATGAACGCACAAGCACAGCCTGCTACGAAAGTCATGAAGGAGACGAAGAACAAGATTCGCGTCGATTTCGAACGTACCTCCCGGTGGGAACGGTTCCGGATCAAGTACCTGAACGGCCACTTCATCGTCATGACTGTATGGTGGCTCTTCCGGTTTGTCCTGCTCGTCGGTCTGAGCTACGTTATCCTGATGCCCTTCCTCTCCAAGATTGCCGGGTCTTTCATGAGCCCGGAGGATTTCGTGGACGTTACCGTTAAGTACATCCCGAAATATCCGACGCTGGATACCTACAGGGCCATCATCGAAGAGTCCGGGTACTGGGAGGCGTTCGCAAACACCTTCATCCTCTCGCTCGGATGCGGCGTGGTCCAGACCTTCATCTGCTCGGTCATCGGCTACGGATTCGCGAAGTTCAAGTTCAAAGGCTCCGGCATTCTGTTCCTTCTGGTCGTCATGACCATGGTCATCCCGCACAACACCCTCGAGCTTTCGCTCTTCATGGAGTTCCGGTACTTTGACATCTTCGGAATCTTCCGTCTGCTGGGCGGCGGCGTGACCGCGGACATCGAACTGATCAGTTTCACTTCGCTGAACCTGAACAACACGTACTGGCCGCTGGCCATCCTGTCCCTCACCGGACTTGCCTACCGCAACGGTCTGTACATCTTCATGATGCGCCAGTTCTACCGCGGCGTCCCGGACGAACTCGAGGAATCGGCCTACCTGGACGGGTGCGGCGTCTTCAAGACGTTCTTCCGCATCATTATCCCGCTCTCGGTTCCGATGATGGTGACGATCTTCCTGTTCGCGTTCTGCTGGCAGTGGACCGACAACTTCTACACGCGCGTCTTCTTCACCTCGACCGGTATGAAGCTCATGCCCGATATCATCATGGTCCCGAGGCAGCTGTCGACGGATTTCGCAGGAGGCGATCTGTACGCCTCCGCCATCCAGAACACCTGCGGCCTTCTGATCATCGCACCGCTGATCATCGTCTATATCTTCGGCCAGCGGTTCCTGATCCAGGGTATCGAGCGTTCCGGTCTGGTCGGCTAACATTTCGAAACGGTTTCAGCCATCCCGGTTCCCCGGGGTGGCTGATTCTGCGGGAGTCCCTCCCGCGTTTTTACATTCCACAGAAAAGAGGACTGAAACGATGAGATTTTCCCTCAGAGCGGCCGCGGCCCTTCTTGCCCTGCTGCTGATCCTGACCGGCTTCGCCTCCTGCTCCGGCGGACAGCCGCAGGAGGAACCATCCTCCGAACTCCCGTCCACTGAAGCGCCCTTCTCGGAAGAACCTTCGACGGAGGAACCTGCTACCGAGGAACAGACGGAACCGGCAGAGGAATATCTGGAAGCAGGCGGAGTCAGGATCAGACTCCCGGAAGGATGGAAGGTCATTGACTATAACGGATTGGCTACAGCGGTTCCTTCCAACTATCCGGTTGACACCGACAGCATCTCGATCAACTTCGGAAACGACAACCCGGTCGCCTATACCGAGGAAAACTTTACAAGTCTGCTGGAATCCTACTTCGGAGAAGGGAGCATTTCCGATTTCGAAATCGTACGGGATACGGATCAGGGCGTGACCCGCATCGTGATCTCCTACCTCGTGAACAATCTGTTCCGCCAGACGCTCTGCACGTACTTCAGCGGGGGGGATTCCGTCACGGTGACCCTCTCGGATTCTTCCGGTAATTATGCGAAGGAACTGGAGGATGCCCGCGCTTCGATTCTCCTGGAGTCCTGGCCGCCCGTTCCGGAAGCGTCCGAACCGAATTACTATACCGCCTGCGGCGTCCGCGTGACCCTCCCCGCCGGATGGCAGATCATTGACAATGAAGGCACGCAGACCGCGGTTCCCGCTTCCTATCCGAACTACACCGACAGCATCACGATCACCTTCGGAACCGGCACCACGAACCTCCTCTCGGAGGATCTTGTCCTCATGTCGCTCAAGACGATTTTCGGGGAGGACTCCATATCCGAGTATCAGTATGCGCAGGACACGGATCAGGGGCTGGACCGCGTGGTGTACTCCTATCTGATCTCTTCCCAGGGAGTCCGTCAGACGGTTGTCAGCTGTTTCCGCGACGGCAGGTACGTCGCCGTGGCGTTCACCAATTCCTCGGGTGAGTTCGCGGACGCGCTCGAAGCGTCCCGCGGCACGATTCTGGTCGACGGCTGGACGGACGAAGAACCGGCCTCCTCGGAGCCGGCAAACGACGAGCCGAACGTCCTTGCCATTGAGGAGATCGAGATCACCCTTCCGGCTGGATGGCAGCTCATGGACGTCAACGGCACAAAGACCGCCGTTGCCCCCACCTATCCAGATCCGAGCGACAACATTGCTTTCACCTTCGGCACCGACGATCCGAACGCCATGTCCGAGGCTCTCTTGGTCGCGGTGATCGAAGCCATTTACGGACAGGGCTCCGTTTCCGATTTTCAGCTTGTCCGGGATATGGATCAGGGGGCGACCCGCGTCGTGGTTTCCTATATTCTGCTGGATACGTACCGGCAGACGCTCTGTAATTATTACTACAACGGGAAATCCGCCACCGTGACCTTTACCGACGTATCCGGCCGTTACACCGATGTCTTTGAAACTGTCCGCGAATCCATTGTTCTGCATCTCGACTGATCCCGTGGGCCGGACCCTCTCCGGCCGATTTGGTTGAGTCAACATTTAAGTTCAGAAGGAAGGTTTTTTCATTGAAAGTCATCATTCAGAAAGATTACGAAACCATGTGTGAATGGGCGGCCGGACATATCGCCGAAGCGATCCGCGCCCAGGATCCGTCCCGTCCCTTTGTCCTCGGACTCCCGACCGGCTCCTCGCCCCTCGGCGTTTACCGGAGGCTGATCGAGAAGAACCGCGCGGGGGAGATCACCTTCCGCAACGTGGTTACCTTCAACATGGACGAATACGTCGGCCTGCCCAGGGAACACGAGCAGTCCTACTGGTACTTTATGCACGACAATTTCTTCGATCATATCGACATTCCAAGAGATCAGATCAACATTCTGAACGGAATGGCGGAGGATCTGGAGGCAGAATGCGCCCGCTACGAGGAGAAGATCCGTTCCCTCGGCGGAATCGATCTGTTCCTCGGCGGTTCGGGCGTGGACGGACACATCGCGTTCAACGAGCCGTATACCTCTCTCTCGTCCCGGACCGGCGTCCGCGACCTGACTGAGGACACCAAGATCGTCAACTCCCGCTTCTTCGGAAACGATCCGGAACTGGTTCCTTCCCGCGCTCTGAGCGTGGGTGTGGCGACGGTGACGGATTCCCGCGAGGTCCTGCTCCTCATCAGCGGACACAACAAGGCGAGAGCTCTCGCGGCGGGCGTGGAAGGCGGCGTCAGCTCCAAATGGACCATCTCGGCCCTTCAGCTGCACAACAACGCGATCATCGCCTGCGACGAAGCTGCCTGCGGCGAGCTGAAAGTTGAAACCTACCGCTATTTTCGGGACGTCTACCGGAACGAAAGAATCTGAACATGAGGCGCTTTTTTGCCGGTCTTCTGGCCGTCGCTCTCTCCTTCTGCTTCGTTTCCTGCGGCTGTTCGCTGACCCTTCCCGGCAGCGGCGAACCGATGTCGCGCGGGGACGAAACGGAAGAAGAGAAGTCTCCCTTGTCAGATCTGGCAGATCTGTTCCGGGGTTTTGACCTTTCCTCCCTCCTTGACGGCGAGCCGGCGGAGGAGATCCGTTCGGCGCTCTCCGGTTCTGGGCTGTCCGACAAGGTTCTGGAGGCGCTGAAAAAAGTCGGCATCGAGGTCACCTTCGGGGAAGACGGAACGGCGACCCTGCAGGACGGGTTCGGACACAAGGTCATCGCGAACGAGGACGGAACCTTTACGTTTCTTTCCAGGGAAGGGGATTCCCGGCAGTTCGGCGGGGACTGGCCAGAAAACGAGTTTACCCGTCTGATTCCGAAACCGGACGGCAGCCCTGCCTTCGCGGCTGAGAAGGACGATTCTTTCTCCATCGTGATCTCCGGCGTCTCTGCCGATCAGGTCCGCTCCTACATCGAAGAGGTCAAGGGAAGTGGCTTTACGGAAGATGCCGCCCTGGAGGACCGCGACGTGCTCGGGATGACGCTGATTTCGTTCCGCGCTTTGAACGGGAACGGATACAAGGTCTCGATCTCGTTCGGGGCCGGCCTGCTATCACTGTCCGTCCGCAAGAGATAAGGTTTTGTACCTGCCATAAAAAATCGGATTGCTGTATGAATTGCAGCAGTCCGTTTTTTTGACGTTTTTCGCCGATCCTGGCGGTAGTTTGCCGGAAACCAATACTAATAGTATGTGAAAAAGTTTTATTAACAGTATTGAAAGTGTCTTTACTTCCACCGGCTCCCGGAGTATAATAGAAGCCGAACAAGAGGAATCACGGGGGTATCGTTATGGAACTGACACTTGCAGAGAATATCCGCACCTTTCGGAAAGACCGGCGTCTGACGCAGGAGCAGCTTGCCGAAGCCATGGGGGTATCCGTGGGATCGGTCTACAAATGGGAGACGGGGCAGACAATCCCGGAACTCGGGATGCTTGTCGAGATTGCGGACTTTTTCGACACCTCGATGGACGTTCTGCTTGGATACAGAGTGAAGGACAACGGGATCGCAGCCATCAGAGAGAGAATCGTGGAATTCACCCGGGTTCGGAATCCCGAGGCCCTGACGGAAGCGGAGAAGGCGCTCAAGAAGTATCCGAACTCCTTTGAGATTGTTCACGGCATCGCTCAGGTATACGCCTTTTTCGGCGTCGGCAGCAAAAACCATGCCGAGACCAGAAGGGCTTTGGAGTTGTATGAGCAGGCGAAGCTTCTGATTTCGCAGAACAGGGATCCTGAGATCAGCGAGCAGACAATCAGCGGGGAAATGGCCGGCGCCTGGCTGCTCCTCGGTGAATGGGAAAAAGGCATTGAACTGCTGAAGAAGAATAACGCAGGCGGCTTGTACAGCGATAAGATCGGTGCCGTGCTTGCACTGAATCTGAAGAAATACGAAGAAGCGGAGCCGTTCCTCGCCGAATCTCTGCTGCAGAGCACAGGCGGTCTGGTGAATTCCGTTCTCGGGTCAGCGCTGGTTCTGTCCGCCCGCGGCGAATATGCGGCCGCGAAACGGATGCTGTCCGGACTCCTTACGTATCTGGATCCTCTGAAGGAGGGTGAAAAGGCGGACTTTGCCGACAAGGTCCTGGCAAACATCTATACCGTGATGGCGCATCTCCATTCGCTGGAAGGAAAATCGGCGGATGCGGAAGACTGCCTGCGCCGCGTCCTTTCCGCCGTCCGGCAGTTTGACGCCGCGCCGGATTACGGAATCGGCACATTTTCCTATCCCGTGCGACGCGGCGAAGTGATTTGCTATGACTCTCTGGGCGCTACGGCTGAGGACAGCGTAGAGACAATCCTCGGCCTGCTGGGAAATTCGGAACTCTCCCGCATCTGGAAGGAACTGGTCCGCGATGAACGGTGAAACGAAAACACGCAACGTCTTTGCAAACAGGAACTACCGTCTGGTTTTTCTCGGCGCCCTGGTCTCGGAACTGGGGGCGCTTCTGTACAGCTTTGCCGTCGGCTTCTATATTCTGAAAATCAGCGATAACAATGCCTTTCTGCAGGGTCTGTACCTTGCCCTGAGCGGCGCTGCGCTGCTTCTCTTCACGCCGGTAGGCGGTGTCCTCGGAGACCGCGTCAACAAGGCGAAGATCATGTATGTCTGCGATTACGTCAAAGGCGGGATGATCCTTCTGGCGACCGTGCTTATGATGATTCTGCCGTCCCCGCGGGCGCATCTTGCGATCCTGTTCGTGCTCGGTATTCTGGGCAGTGCGGTCAGCGGGATCTTCACTCCCGCCGCCGGGGCCATGCTGCCGAATCTCGTGGAGCCGCAGCAGCTGCAGCAGGCAAACGCGTATTTCTCCGTAAAGAGCTCCATGGAATCGATCCTGGGCGTCGTGCTGGCGGGAATTCTGTACGCGGTGCTCCCTTTGAACGTGCTCTTTCTGGCGGTCGGCGCGTGCTTCATCGCCTCCGGCGTTTCGGAAATGCTGATCCGCTGCGATCACACGCCTTCCGCGGAGCCGATCACGATCCGCCTCGCGGTTTCGGATATGAAGGAGGGCATTCTGTACCTGAAAAACCAGAAAGCCATTCTGGCGGTTCTGGGCGCCGTGCTGTTCATCAACTTCTTCTTCACACCCGTGACCGGAAACTTTATTCCGTATTTCATCAAAACGGATTTGGAGACGGCCCCTGCCTATCTGTTCGACAGCCTTCTGAAACCGGAGCTGTGGTCCTCCGTATTCAGCGTGTGTATCGGCGTCAGCTCTTTGATCGGCGCCGCGATCATGAGCGCCCGGGAGCAGGAAGAGGGGTGCGGGGTAAAGGTGGCAAAAAGGCTGTGCGTCTTTTCGGGCGTTATGATCGTGCTGGCGGCGGGATACGGGTGGCTGGTCGCCTCGGGCGTCTCCCTGAACGGTTTTCTGATCGTATTCTGCGCGGGGTGTCTTGCGGTCGGATTCCTGCTTTCGTTTATCAACATCCCGCTGAATACCGCCATCCAGAGCAAGGTGGAAAAGAATAAGCTCAGCAAGGTGGGCAGTCTCCTGAACGTAGGTTCCCAGGGGATGATCCCGATTGCCTCCGTGCTCGCGGGCGCGGCCCTTCAGGCCTTCGGCAGCACCATGCTTCTTGCTATCTGCGCGGCCGGGTTCACGGTTACGGCAGTCCTGCTTCTGACAAACCGGGACGTTCGAACCCTGTAGGGGAAGCCTCCATGACCGTCGCCGGCGGGCTGCTTCTGTGAAGGGGACGGCCGGAACGAAAAAACGGCATGACCCGAAGATCATGCCGTTTCCTGATACGATCGATTTTTTCCTGCGAGGGGGCCGAGAGAGGGCCCCCGTTCTTTTTGGCCCGGGGACGAAGCCGCGGATCCGTCTCCGCTCTTCGGAACCCGTCCGGAGTCTGCATCGCTGTTGCTCAGCGGATTCCGAGACTGTTGTTGATCAGCATTTCGCTGAAGAGAAAGAGGACGTCCTGATCCGAAAACGAAAGGAATTTCGGAAGGACCTGCTGGGACAAATACCGCAGATCCACGACGGTCACGGTCCGGTACGCCGTGCAGAGCAGGGGTGCAATGGAAGAGCCGAAGGAGTCGCGGAAGAGGATCAGTTCGTTTCCCTTGGGGGCGGCAGGGTTGTCGATTCTCAGAACCGGTCTGGGGCCGCCCAGAAACAGGGAATACGGATCGTCCGGATCGCACCCCTCAAGGTCGTACAGGGGAATCGTTTCTCCGGTGGAGAGATCCGTCACGGTGCACCCGTCCAGAACCCCGCCGGTCAGACAGACGATCTGCTCGGGCTCATCGTCCGGCTCGTACTTCCTCGCCAGGGCCCCGCAAAACGGTTCGTAAACCGTCTGCCCGAAGGCGTCCTCGTTCGGGAGCAGATCCCCTTTGCCCATGGCTTCGAGGAGTCTGAGGGCGCAGGGGAGGAGCCGGTCCTCCCGCCAGTGGGCGTCGGTCCGGTAAAAGTCGGACAGGGAAAGGACTGCGGAGAGCGAAACCGGGGCTGCGTAGGGCATCCCGTCCCGGTACAGGCGCTCCATTTCCTCAAAGATCGCCTTTTGGGCGTCCCCGGGTTCCAGATACACGCTTTTGTCCGGGATCAGGGCGCAGAAGACGCGGCAGGACGTTTCCTGCAGATAGGTATCGTAGAGCTCCCGGAACCGCTCCGTTGCATAGGTCACGGATTCTTCGTAGAGTTCCTTCGGGGGCTGAAAGAGGCAGCCCTCCCGCCGGACAATCCCGTCCTGATCCGGCTCGACAGACCGGTTTCCAGCGCAGAAATGAAGAATCAGGGCGATGCAGCCGGCCGCGAGAAGTAGCGAGAGCAGCAGGACGGCCCAGCGGATCTTATTCATCGCAGAGGACGAAGAGAACATAGGCCCCGTCCGTTTCCGTGAAAGCCGTGTTGACCCAGGTGCAGACGTTGTAATTCTGATCCGCTTTCGAAAGCACGTACGAAGCGAATTCCGTCGGGTCCGTCTCCCCGCCGACCCGGAAAACGTATCCGAGGAAGCTGCCGGGTTCGATCTGAACCCCCAGCGAAGCGACGTCCGTATACCCGGTGACCTCAGCAGGCTCTTCGTAGGTTCCGATTCCCCGCAGTCTGCCGCCGGCCTGAACCGGAAGCCGGACCAGAGTGTTGAAATCCTGGTGAGAGATCAGGTAGGATGCGATGGACGCACAGTCCGCGTCCGGATGGGACGCGCAGTAGGAATGGAAGAGGGTCTTGACGTCCGAAGGGGCGTGCGCCGCTTCCCTGATCGGCTCCATATTCGCGTGATACAGGAAGTAGAAAACCTTTCCTCCGATCACCTTGGAAAAGACGCTGTCCGTCTCCGCGGTTTCGCCCAGCCAATTCCAGTCGGGGACGGCTCTTCCGCGGATATCCTCCGCGAAGGCAGCCGCATCGGTTCCCGCGTTCAGCTCGAAGACGTAAAGGACGGAATCCGTCGAGTAGTGGGCGATGCCCGACACCGATGCGTAGCCGGAAACACTGCCCTCAATGCCGTTGATGCCGTAATCGGTTCCGATGGTCCGGTACAGACAGAAATACGGATCTTCGAGAAGAATTCCGCACAGCTCTTCCGGAGAGGTGTCGGGATGTTCCTCGCAGACGCGGGTCAGGAAGACGTCCGGGTCAAAGGGCTCCGGTTCGACCGGCGCCGGTCCGTCGGTGGAAGGCTCCTCCGACACGGGTTCTTCGGAAGAGGGCTCTTCGACGGAAGGAGTTTCCGAAGAGGGGACCTCCGAAGTCGGATCATCCTCTGATAAAGATCCGGAATCAAGGGCGGGCTCGTCCGCGTTTCCGCCGCAGGCGGTCAGCAGAACTGCCGCTGAGACAAGCGCCAGAAGCAGGATCAGAAAACGTTTCATCTGTTTTTCCTCCGATGAGATCGACAGGCGGTTCGGCGGGGTTGCCCCGTTCGCTGGGAAAAGGACGGACCGGGAAAGGGAACCGCTTGTGTAGTAGATTTGGGACAGGGGGAGGGAAAGCGGCTCTGAGGCATTCCCACTGTCTGCAGAGACAGACACCCCCCCTTCTTATTCGGACAGATTTCTCATGCGTTTGGTTTCGCGTGAGATCATTTTTCCAAAGAGCAGACTCTACGTTTTTCTCCGAAAACGACGGAAATCCAAAGCACACTTAGATTTTACCGTCAAAAACGGATTTCTTCAAGGGGCTTGGCTTAGAAATCGGACATACAGTTTCGCGGGACCGCCTCGCTGCGGAGAGAGAGGGAACGGGGGAAATCCTGCCTTTCGAAGCATACCACTTTAGCGCTTTAAAGTGATGAATTATAAGCGGGATAACAATCTATTTCTAACAGCAGATCGCAAAACCGTTTTGAAAAAATCACTCTGTAACGTCATTCGCTTGATTCCTTCCGATCATATAGAAATACGCAACTGCTGGGATTCGGTATAGCGTCGTTTTTTTCCTTTCGGTCAACCCAAAGTCACTCGTGTCTTTTGTAATGACGTAACCGGGTGTGTTTTCCATACCATAGACAATGATACCGTCGGTATCTTTAATGCCGGAATCGTTTCTGTATTTGGCTTCAACGTATTGGATATCGACGGAGTTTTCCTGAATAACGATGTCGATCTCCTGTCCTTTGTCGTTTCGACTGTATCCGACACGATAAAGACCGTCGTCAAGGCTATCAAAGCGATCTCTGGTGTGCTTGTATGAGATCGACTCGACTGCCGCACCGAATTCCGCAGCGTTCGTTTCGATATCTGTGGTTCTCGTGACCGCACACTTGATACCGTAATCGGCGATGTGTACCTTTTTACGAGGCTTCAACGGCTTTTTCCCACCGATATTCAACTGTTCGGATATATATATGAGATTTGCTTTTTCAAGCGCGCTGATA
>JAGAFM010000117.1 GCA_017612655.1 Clostridia bacterium
CACCGCTATATCCACGCTGAAAGAGAGAAAAACGTCGCAAAGTTTCGCGGCACCTGTAAATACGTATTTTTTGTGATTCAAAACCTGCATTATTTAGAAAGCGGAGTATTTGCCGTAACAAAACGAGAACTCAAAGCACAGCTATCCGAAGAAGATCGCGCCGTACTTGAAATAGCTGAATTGCCGGATGACTATGATTTTGATACAGCTTTTCAAACTTTATTCAACTGGTGTCAGAACGCATTCGTCCGCGCCGGTCTGATGCAATAAAGATCAACAAATTCGGATTTGCTGAGGTGATGTTTATGCTTGAAAAGATGGGAGATTTCTTTGACGCTCGGATCGATAGATACGAAGAGCATCAACTGACCTGCATTGAATCTGCACAGGAATTTTACCCGTTTACAGCAAGCTGCCTGCCTCAAATCAAAGATACGCACATACTTGATTTAGGTTGCGGCACTGGTTTGGAACTTGATTATTATTTTGAAATGGTCCCTTCGGCAAAGATTACAGGAATTGACCTTGCGCCGGGTATGCTTGATGAGTTGCGTCATAAGTTTCCTGATAAGCTGCTGAACCTGGTCTTGGGCTCGTACTTTGATGTACCATTTGACGAAAACACCTATGACGCTTCGGTGTCTGTAGAATCTCTTCATCATTTCACCCAAGAGGAGAAGATACCGCTGTATATAAAACTGAGAAAGGCATTGAAACGGGGAGGCTACTTCATTCTGACAGATTATTTCGCTCTGTCCGATGAAGAAGAACGATTATATCGTGCAGAATTGCTCCGTCTAAAAAAGGAGCAGAACATTGCTGACGATGTCTTTTATCACTACGATACGCCGTTAACCGTTGAACATGAGAAAGAAGCTTTGTTGTATGCAGGGTTTTCGTCTGTTGCGGTTTTGAAGAGTTGGGGCGCAACTCATTCGCTGAAAGCTATCAGATGAATTCCGGTCGAGTATAATAAAGAGAAAAGAAATCGACAAATGAATAGAAAGTTATACGAAATGGCGCAAAACGAAAGGCGCGATCAAGAAATAACTCAAAAGCGCCAATTCGTATAACTTTCATTGAACTCAACCGCGCGAATAGTGGTTGAGACTATGGGGAAAGTATCTGTCCCCTTGCGAAAAAACTAAATGGAAAAAGGAATAAAAAACTCAAATTCACAAAAACGCATTGAAAAAACTAACATGAAAGTATAAAATGGACATAGCAAGGCAAGCCTGCCCGAAGAGCAGACTTAAAAGACTTGTGAAATTTCAAATGTGCAATAACGGCGGATGTAAACAGTTATGGATCAACGGACAGCCGCAGTCAGGGCACACGGAAGGCTTTCAACTATATGCATTATACCACATATTTCATTCTACGTCAAGCTCTTTTTCAAAACATATCCGCAACTTTTGAATATTTTCGTAAGTTTTTCTGGTTATAACCGCAAAACTATTGACAAAGCGATTTGATTGTGGCATACTGTATCCGCTCGGAGGTGAACCAGATGATATTCAGAGAGAATTACGTAAATAAAATAATGGCGTTTACAGACACGCCTTTTGTCAAAGTAATAACGGGCGTTCGCCGTTCGGGTAAGTCTACCATTATGCAGATGATAATGGATGAGCTGAAAAAGAAAGGCATCCCTGAAGATAGAATTATCAATATGCGGTTCGATTCTATGGAATATGAAGGAATGACCGCTAAGCAGTTATATGATATGCTCAAAGCCCAACTGTCAAAAACAGAAAAGACCTATCTGTTTCTTGACGAGGTACAGGAGATATCTTCTTGGGAAAAAACGGTTAATTCAATAACCACCGATTTTGACGTGGATATTTATGTAACGGGTTCAAATTCACGTATGATGTCATCTGAGATTGCGACGTATCTTACTGGGCGGTATGTTTCATTCCGTATCTTTACTCTTTCTTTTGCCGAGTACCTGATGTTTAAGAAACAGTATGCAACTCTCGAAGATACACACAAGGAACTCGTGAATTATATTAAGTACGGCGGCTTTCCTACTATACACCTGCAGCAGTACCCGTTGGAAGATGCGTACACTATTGTTCGCGATATTTATAACTCTACGATTTTTTCAGATATCGTAAAAAGGAGCCAGGTGCGCAAGGTCGACCAGCTGGAACGTGTTGTGAAATTCGTTTTTGATAATGTCGGCAAGACTTTTTCTGCTAAATCAATATCCGACTATTTAAAATCCGAGCACCGTACAATTGACAACGAGACAGTATATGGTTATCTTGAAAAACTGGAAAGTGCGTATATTCTGCATCGTTGCAGAAGGTATGATTTGCAGGGCAAAGAGCTTTTGAAAACTCAGGAGAAGTTTTATCTTGCAGACAGCGCATTCAAATACAGTGTTCTGGGTTACAATGGACAGAGTGTTGCTGCAATGCTTGAAAACGTGGTGTATCTTGAATTGCTCCGCCGCGGTTATGATGTTTGCATCGGAAAAACGCAAAACGGCGAGATAGATTTCATCGCAACGAGGCAAAGCGATAAACTTTATATTCAGATAACAAAAGAAATCAAATCAGAAGAAACGGAAAAGCGGGAGTATGACCGCTTGCTTGAAGTTAACGACAATTATCCGAAGTATTTGCTTCGTACCGACGACTTCGCTGGCGGTAATTATAAGGGCATCAAGACGATGCACGTCGCAGACTTTCTTCTGTCCGAAGAGTACTGATTTTATAAAAAGGTTTTAGAGCTTATCTAAAGGTTTTTTGAGTTTTATCTAAAGGTTTTGCCATAAAAATTGCTTCCAGACGATTTTTTACAAATGAGCGCGGCATAAGGGGAAAGTGACGAAAACCCTTATAGAATAAGGGTTTTCAGGGTTTTTGAAAGCGGCGAAACGCTGTTTAACGCAACCCAAAGCAGAGGGTGTAATCTGACTCGAAATCAGTTTGAGAGCAATCTCACGTGGGTTCGAATCCCACTCCCTCCGCCAGAACGCCGCTCTGGAAGCAATTCCAGGGCGGTTTTTCCTAAGAATCCATCTCGACAAATGAATAGAAAGTTATACGAAATGGTGCAAAAGGAAAGGCGCGATCGAGAAATAACTCAAAAGCGCCAATTCGTATAACTCTCATTGAACTCAACCGCGAACAGTAGATGAGACTATGGGGAAAGCAACTGCACCCTTGCGAAAAAAACGAAGGGAAAAAGGAATAAGAGAACTCAAATTCACAAACTGTCCTTCGGGACAAAAACAGGAGGCCGGTATTCACAACACTTTGAAGAAAGCACAACATATGGTCTGAAACGATCCTCGTTCTTCAAAAAAGTTGACAAACGGGTTTCGCGGGAGTATAATACCCCTGTAACCAAACCAAACAGAAAGGATCGTGCAAGATGTTTCGTTTTCCAATCGGAGCCATGCTCGAATCGTTTAATCTCCCCACAGCAGAGGCGCTTGAGAAAGCCGCTTCTCTCGGCATCGAAGGAATCCAGCTCTACGCATCAAGAGGCGAGTTTTCCGCTGAAACCATGACGGACGACAAAATCCGCGAACTGATGGACATGATGAATTCCAACGGCCTCGTCTTCTCAGCGCTTTGCGGAGATCTCGGGAAAGGTTTCGGTCATCCGGAACTGAACCCCGAACTGATTGAAAAGTCCAAGCGAATTCTTGATCTGGCCAAGAAGCTCGGAACCGATGTGGTAACCACACATATCGGCGTCGTCCCGACCGATCCGAACCATCCGCGTTATGCAGTCATGCAGGAAGCATGCTATGAACTCGCAACCTATGCGGACAGTGTCGGAGCTCATTTCGCCATTGAAACCGGTCCGGAAACCTCGGAAACTCTGAAAGGATTCCTGGACAGTCTGGGCTCTACGGGTGTCAGCGTGAATCTGGACCCTGCCAACCTCGTGATGGTTACCGGAGACGATCCCGTCGTCGCGGTTCACAATCTCCAAAAGTATATCGTACACACACATGCCAAAGACGGCAATATGCTGACCCGCGGAAACCCCGAGGAAATCTACGGCGTTACCCCGATGCCGGAAGATATGAAGGGGATTTCCTTCTTCGAAGAAGTTCCGCTCGGAACTGGAACGGTTGATTTCCCCGCCTACCTGAAGGCTTTGGAAGAGATCGGATACAGAGGATATCTTACAATCGAGCGCGAATGCGGGGAGAATCCCGCACGGGACATCGCTATCGCTGCGGACTTCCTGAGAAAAACGATCGAAGAAAACTGAATTCCATTAAAAATCAAAAGGCGGTCTCCGGTATCAGGGACTGCCTTTTGTATCTTTCCGGCCGTTTGATGACAAGAGAGGGGAGGGGGATCTATGCATTCCATACCGGACTGGATCAAAAAGACGAAACCAGCCCTTCCCTTTTTCTTCCTCTTCCTATGCACCGTTTTATGTTTCTTCTCCTATGGATGGGAGTATTATCCCCAGCTGGACGACTTTATTCAGTATCACAACTACGAATTCGGTGCTTCTATCTCCGATTTTTGGAAACTCGCCGAGTCGCTCGGCATGCTTTCTGCAAGACCGCTTGCCGGGCTGTCCGATCTGTTCGTCTGGTCATGGTTCTGGGGCTGCCTTCCCCTGATCCCTCTGATCCTGGCCGCACTCCATACTGCGTCCTGCGGTTTGTTCTATACGGTATTTCACCGCAGATTCAGTTCCGGATGGCTGTTCCCCGTCCTGTTTCTGCTTCCCCCGCTCGGCCTGGAGGCATCTTACTGGATTTCGGCAGCAACCAGAATAATCCCTGCCGTTTTCTTCTCCGGTCTTGGACTCTTCTTCTTTGACCGCTATCTTGACTCGGGCAAAGCCGCGTCACTGGCAGCCTCCCTTCTCTTCCCGCTTTTGTCTTTTTGCTACTATGAGCAGGCCATTCCCTTTACGGTTCTGCTCTATCCTGCTTTTGCCCTTCTCTGCCGAAACGTTTCCCTGAAGGGCAGGCTCTGGTCCGCCGTTCCGGCAGGCATAGCCCTTCTCTACCTGTTCTGTTTATCCCTGCTTCCCGAGAGTGCGCTTTACGGCGATCGTTCCGGACTGGTTCAGCCGTTTGGAAACTGGTATTGGACCGTATTTCTGCCTGATTTGCTCTCGCAGCTGAAATCCGTCTTCCTTGAAGGAAACTTTGCTCTTCTGACCAGGGGGCTGTGGCGAAGCCTTTCCTATATAATCACGGACGGTCTCTGGCTGTTTGCTCTTCTGATTCTGATCCTTGTCGTCCTCCTCTTTTTCTCCATGCGCGATTCCAAAAAAGAATCCTCCGCTCCCGGAAGATCTCTGATTCTCGGCCTCCTGCTAATTCCGACCCCCTGGCTTCCCTTTTTCGTGCTGGAAAACCCCTGGTTCTCCTTTCGCTGCGCAGCTTTTTCGTTCTGCGGGATCGCCCTTGCCGCGGACTCCCTTCTCCGTCTGGCATCCGAGAGAAGACGGCGGTGGCTCCCGGTGTCCCGTGCGGCGGCTGCAGGACTCGCTCTTGTCTTCTGTCTCTGCTCCGTTGCCGAGCTCCATGATTACCGGGAGACAGCCTCCGATGATCTTCGCTTCGGAGAACAGATCCTGTCGACTCTGCAGGAGGACGGAGTCTGGGATCCCGGGCTTCGGATCGGCATTCTGAATTTGGAACCATCCTATCTCGAAGACTCCACCTACACCTATCATGAACATATTCACGGAGTCACGGAGAGCGAGTGGGCTCTGACAGGATATCTGACCTGTCTTGCAGAAAAACCCGCCCCCTCCGTCGCCCCGCTTCCCTCCTCGCCCATGTACAGGGCCTGGAACCGTTCGGTCATGCTGCCTGATACCTTCGATGCACTGTATCTGCTTGACCAGAACGGCGATCTTATCCGTGTCACTGCGGTTCTGATGGAAGACGGCTTCTGGGAACTGACGGATCAATCCGGTCAGACCGTTGGCTCTGTCCGCGAAACGGACGGGATCGGATTTCTGATCTTCCCCTGACTCCGCCTGACAGCAAAAAGCTCCCGCCTTTCCGGAAAGCAGCCGGAACAGGCGGGAGCTTGTTTTTAAAAGAAGGCATTTAGAATCCTAAAGGCTCAGCGACAAGAATCACCTTGATTCGGTTGGGAACCAGCTGTCTGGCGCTGATCACATAACCCGAGCAAATCCGGTCGGGGGACTGACATCCCTCGCAAATCGGGAAATCCCCTTTCCCGATTCCTGCACAGATGCCGGTCGTGGCGCAGGGGGTCTGTTTGCCCAGACGCACGGCATTGGCCGGCGCGGCAACCCGCATGACACGAGCTACAGCTGCGGGAAGATCCGGTACAATCTTGTTGCATCCCGCGACCACTACGACGCTCTGCGGTCCGTACAGAAGGGGCGCAACCCGGTTGCAGCGTCCGTCCACATTGTAAAGAAGTCCCGTCTCCGTGATGGCATTGGAACTCATCGCAAAGACATCCGCGAACATGGCCTCCCGGAAGATCTGCTTCCGTTCCTCGTCGGTCATTCCTTCTGTATACCGGTCAAAAAAGCGGTAGGCAGGAGAACGGAAGAGGGTGAGAGCGTCGATTTCGTCCAGGGTGGCGGATCCTCCGACCCCGATGGTACACCCGGGAAACAGATAGCGTTCCAAGGCGTCGCGGGCTTCCTGTTTCGTTCCGACCACGACGGCTTCCATCCGGTTTTCGCGGAGAGCCTTCGCGGTGCGTTCGAGCTGTTGCTCCAGAATCCGGTTCAGATGGGGATTGTTCGACTCCATAATCAAAAGCTCCTCCTTTTCGAGCTGCGCGGTTCATTCCGCGTCATCGGGCAGCAGACGGACATAGGTCGGATAATGACCGGTCGAGGGAAGAAAACGGTTTACGAAAACATCCGTTTTCATGCGCAGGGTGGCCGTATTGATACACGGATGACAGCCAAACCATTCGCAGTTCAGCAGCGCTTCGTCCAGGAGCAGACGGACTTTCTGTTCTTTGTCGAAGATCAGTCCCATGGCGGAGACACTGCCCGGGGTCAGATTCAGCAGCTCGGACAATGCCTCTTCTCCCCCGAAGGAAAGGCGTGCGATCCCGAGCTCGTGCGAAAGGTACTTGGTCCGAAATGGCTTGTCTGCCGGCATAAGAAGCAGATAATAGACGGTCTTCTGCTGGTTGCAGAGGAAGAGGTTTTTGCAGATCGGGAAGCCGAACACCTCTTCGACCAGCTCGCAGGCTTCCATGGTCATCAGCGGTTCGTGAGCCGTCCAGTCGTAGGGGCTCTCCAGCCGGTCCAGCCAGGCAAAGGTATCCCGTTCCTTTTCCAGGGGAATATGACCGTCCACCCCCTCCGTCGGCGGAGCAGAGTGATACAGCTTCAGCGGCATGGAAATACCTCCTTCCGAACAACCGTTCCCGCCGGGATCCCGGTTGTTCGCCTCAATTCGAATCGTACTGCCAGACCTCAAGGTCCAGAAGATCGCTCTCGTCCGTTTTATGAAAACCGCATTTTTGCAGGACTCGAACCGATGCCGGATTGTCCCGTTTGACGCCGCAGATAATACCGTGCACCTTCGGGCGGGAGAGAGCCCAGTCCCGGGCGGCGGAGACCGCCTCGGTCATGTAGCCCATTCCCCGGAACGGATCCAGCGTCTCGTATCCGAGTTCGACGAGTCCTTTCCGGTCCGGATCTTTTTCGGGAGAATTCATAAACGCAAGCGATCCGACCAGACATCCGTCCTCGACGCGGTAGATCAGCCGGTTCGAGTACCATCCAAACCGCGAGGGCAGATCCCTTCTTGCGCGCAGCAAAAGTTCCCCGACCGCTTCAGAAAAAGGACCGTTCCGTTTCGCGGTCTTCATCTCTTCCCTGGTTTGCGCGACAACCCGCAGCCGTTCCGTCCGAAATTCCGCAAAAAGGGGGCGTTCCGCCCCCGGGCGCCCCACCCTGCTCATCCCCGGTCCCGGAAGACGGCGTCTTCCTGCTCCGGTTCCGGATCTTTCGGATGCTCCGCTTCATAGGGATCGATCATGATCTCCTTGATTTTCGGATAGGCCGCATACGTGGCCATGAAGGTCATCGTCGAGATCATGAGGAAAATCGGAAGAAGGGCGCCAAGCGGAACGTAGACCGTAAAGATCGCGTAGCAGGCGGCGCAGAACAGCGCCATTCCCAGAATCGCCAGAATGTTCCGCTTGATTCCGATAATCGAGAAGATAAAGGCGTTCTTGATCAGTTTCGGAATGGAGAGATCAAAGGTCACCATCATCAGGTACAGATAAAACCGCATGACAAAACTGAAGACGGTGCAGGCGAGAATCAGATAGAAGAAAACGTTATTGATAAACGGGCCGATGTTGTAGTAGAAGAAGTAAATATCGTAGAACAGGAGGGCAATCCAGATACAGTCGATGATTCCGAAAGGAAGCGCCTGCTTCCAGTTTCGCTTGACCGCATGAAGAAAGTCCTGGAAAAAGAAAACCGGTTCGCAGCGGACCATGTTCCTCTGGAGATAAGCGGTTCCCGCGTTCACGATTCCGAAGGTAAACACCACCAGAGCCGCCAGTCCCATAAACACATAGGTTGCGGCGGTCGGAACATAGCTTACGGTCCGATAACCGTATATTCCGAGCAAGGCGCAGGTGACGGGATCCGTTCCTCCCGACAGAGCGACCCCGTGCAAGGGAGCGAACAGGGTGCTGACCGGAGCCAGAGTCTGTTGACTGACGTTCCCGGAGCGGGCGAACAGGTAGAACAGAACGGGAAAGTTTCCGAGGAGATACAGCAGATTCAGCCCGACAATTTTTCCGAAATTCCGGAAGTACAGCTTGAAGAAATTGATCAGGTTGTAATCGGTAATCCGGTCCTCCTTGGAGACGCCGTTCTGATTCCGGTCTCCGGAAAGAAACTCATACAGGTTGAACTTCTTTTTGTTCGGATCCCGGTAGGTACGGAAATTGTTGCGGTTGTTGAATGCCATGAAACGTCCCTTCCCCTGTCCTTTCTGTTGTCATTCGGAACCACCCTAATCTTAACATGAACCGCCCCGAAATGCAAGCCTTTTTCGGAAACAGAAATCGGGAAGGGAGAAATATCTTTCCCTTCCCGCCCTATTGGACTTCGTCGGTTTTCTTTCCTTTCTTCCGATCCCGGTTATCGAACTCCTGACTCTCGGAAAATGTCGGAGAAACTTTCCGTTTCACTCCCGGGCAAGTTCTTCAAGCGAACCGAATACGAGGAGTCTGGCGTTTTCAAATTCGTAGGTACAGGTCGAGAAAACGACAATACTGCTGATTTCCTCTTCCGTCAGACCGGATTGAAACGTGGAATTCTC
>JAGAFM010000118.1 GCA_017612655.1 Clostridia bacterium
GGCGGAGTGAACGACGATATCCGCGCCGTGCTCGATCGGACGGATGAGATAAGGCGTCCCGAAAGTGTTATCGATTACCACGGGGATCCCGGATTTGTGAGCGATTTCAGCGACCGCGTCGATATCGGGAATATCGCTGTTGGGATTGCCCAGCGTTTCCAGAAATACCGCACGGGTATCGCCGGTAATCGCCGCTTCCACCTCTGCGAGATCGTGGATGTTGACGAAGGCGGTCTTGATTCCGTACTGAGGAAGGGTGTGAGCCAGCAAGTTGAAAGTGCCGCCGTAGATCGTTTTCTGCGCTACGATGTGTCCGCCGTTTGCGGCAAGCGCTTCGATCGTGTAGCTGATTGCCGCGGCTCCCGAGGCAAGAGCCAGGGCCGCGCTGCCGCCTTCGAGAGCGGCCAGCCTTTTTTCCAGAACGTCCTGTGTCGAATTGGTCAGCCGGCCGTAGATGTTGCCCGCGTCCGCAAGTCCGAAGCGGGCCGCGGCGTGCCTGCTGTTGTGGAATACGTAGGAGGTGGTCTGATAGATCGGCACCGCGCGTGAATCGGTAGCCGGATCTGCCTGTTCCTGTCCGACGTGAAGCTGAAGTGTTTCGAATTTATATGTACTCATTGTATTATCCCTTCTGTCGTTCTCAGTATTGCTGCTTCATTGCATCAAAAAACCGGGGGCTTTTCGAAAAGCTCCCGGACAGACGGCGGAAAGGAAACGGAAGTGCGGATCCGTTCCCGAGGGGCGGGCGCGATGCCAGCCGAACGCCCCTGCCGTGCAACCTGCCCGGGAGACCGGCATTCGACAACACTGTTCCTGAATCTGTTTGTTCTGATTCGGTCTGTTCATCTTCAGCGCCCCTTTCGTTGTTTCCTTGACCGTATTGTACCACAGCCGGGGGCGTCTGTAAATTCGTTTCTGCTGATTATGGGCGATAAGAGGAAGTTATCACAACCATCAGATTTCCTTGTAATGAAGCAGTTCTCTGATGTATTCCTCTCCGTAGGGAGACAGAGCTCTCCCTTTTTTTGTGATGAAGCCGATGGTGAGAGGGTCTTCCTCCTTCATTTTGACGGCGACGAGTCCCTGAAGGACGGAATCCTCTTTGGAAAGCATCCCGCAGCCGACGGAATAGCCCTCCAGTTCGGCGATGATTTCCATGGTTGTCGCCCGGTCGTCCGATTTGATCATTTTGTCGAAGGAGTAATCGGACAGGGCCTCTTCGGTCAGATAATAATTCCCGTCATTGCTCTGATCAAAGGAGATGCAGGGATAGTCTTTCATGTCCTCGATGGACAGGCTTTTTCTTCCGGCGAGGGGATGATCCTTCCACACATAGACGTAGGTGTCTCTCTTCATCAGAGGGGTAAACTCCAGCTGGAGATCCCGGAAGATCTTTCGGATCAGGGATTCGTTTGAGCCGGAGAACGAAACGATCCCCACTTCGCTTTTCAGATTTCCCACATCGTCCAGCACTTCCTTGGTCTTGGTTTCATGAATCGAGAAGACGTATTTTTCGGGATCCATCTTTTTGATGACGTCGGTAAACGCCCGGATGGCGAAGTTGTAGTGCTGCGTCGATACCGAGAACTGTTCCTTGCCGGCGTCGCGCGACAAATAACGGTCCTCCAGGATTTCGTACTGACCGACCGCTTTTTTTGCGTAGGAGACGAATTCGCGTCCCTCGTCCGTCAGAGCTATTCCCTTGTTCGTCCTTGAAAACAGAAGAACGCCGAGTTCGTCCTCCAGTTCCCGGATGCTCGCCGACAGGGCAGGCTGCGAAACGAACAGCTTGGAGGCAGCCTCCCTCATGGAGGAGGAGGCGGCCACTTCCAGAACATATCTCAGCTGGGTAATCGTCACTTTCGGTACCTCGTCTGTGTTTCCTGTTTTGAAAAGGCGTTGGCCGTGTTTCTCTGCGGAATCACCCGTTTTTCCGCTCCGTGCGTGCGGGAACGGTCAGAGTATCCGTGAACCGGTTGAGGTCCCCGGCTCCCATCAGAATCAGAAGATCTCCCTCTTCGGAGGTCCGGATCAGGTGTTCCCGAAGCTCGTCCAGAGACGGGAAATAGGAGGCGTTCGGGGTGTGATCGGCAAGATCCCGGGAAGAAATCCCGGTCAGATTGGATTCTCTTGCCGCGTAAATGTCGACGAAGAGGACTTCGTCCGCGTCGCGGAAGGAATCGCAGAACTCATCGAACAGTTCGGAGGTTCTTGAGTAGGTGTGAGGCTGAAAGACGCAGCGGACGCGACGGAACCCGAACCGTCTGGCGCCGTCCAGCGTTGCCCGGATTTCGGTCGGATGATGTCCGAAGTCGTCGTAAACGGGAACGGAAACCGGGCAGCCCGACAGAGTGCCTCGGTATTCCATCCGGCGGGCGGATCCGGTGAAGCCGGAGATCCCCTCCGAAATGGTTTCCGGGGGTATCCCGCAGAGGGAGGCGGCCGCACATGCCCCGAGCGCATTGGATACGTTGTAAAGGCCCGGGACGGAAAGACGGATTCGGCAAAATGGAAGGCGGTTGCGGAGAACCGAGAAGGAGGCCGTTCCTTTCTCAAAAACGATGTCCTCGGCGACGAAGTCGGCGTCCCGGTTCCGGATTCCGAACGTGACGCGCGGCGTCGGAACGGATTCTGCACTGGCGAGCACGTTCTCATTATCCGCGTTCAGAACCGCAAATCCGGTGCTGCCGGGAATCATCAGATATTTCCGGAAACTCTCCCGAACCTGATCCATGGAATGAAACCAGTCCGGGTGATCCATTTCCTCGTTCAGAACCAGAGCGATGGTTGGCAGAAAAGACAAAAAGGAGTCCTGATATTCGCAGGCTTCGAAAATCAGGTCCCGTTTTCCCCCGATCCGAAAATCCCGCCCGAGTTCCGACAGCTCCGCTCCGATCAGAATCGTAGGATCCCTATCCGCTTTCAGAAAGAGGTGCGAGAGCATGGCGCTTGTCGTGGTCTTTCCGTGCATCCCGGCGACCCCGATCCTGTTCTGATAATCCCGGGTAAGAAAGGCGAGAAAGTCCGCACGGTAAATGCAGGGGATTCCGTCCCGAATCGCCCTCGCCAGTTCCGGATTGTCCTCATGGATGGCGGCGTTATAGATGACGGCGTTTGCCCCTTCGATCTGGGAGGCTTCGTGACCGGGAAAGACGGGGATCCCTTCCTCCCGAAGCATTTCGGTGTTTCGGGAAGCGGAGCGGTCCGATCCTTGAACCGAATAGCCTGCGCTTCGGGCCAGCATGGCCAGCGCGCTCATGGAGACTCCTCCGATCCCGATGAAATGCAGTCGGGAACCGGCCGGAAGCAGACGCTCCAGTTCGTCCGGGGAACGGCGGTTGCGAAGGTGTTCGGCGAGCATCGGGGAAAGCCTCCTTTCAGGCGTGTTCCGGAACGGAGCCCGGAAATCGGAACGGGCGGGGATCTCTTAAATTATCCCTGTTCCCGAATTTTTCGAAGGTATCGGCTCAGGACAGCGGCAAGCGCGTCCGTGTTTTCCGTCAACTCCAAACGGGAGGCGAGGCTTGCCATCTGGGTTGCGGCCTTCTCTCTGTCTCTTCCCTGAATCAGGTGGTCGAGAAGAACGGAGAGGCATGCGGGAGAACGGGTCTCCATCGCGTAATCGAACGGATTTTTGCCGGTATTATCCTTGCGCAGGCTGTCTGCCCCGTAACGCAGCAGGAGGGCTGCAGCGGAGGGGGAATCGCACAGACAGCTCTGAGAAAGGACGGTCAGTCTGCCGCGGGAGAGATCGGCGCAGTCCGCCGGGTAACCGTTTTCCAGAAGGAGCGAGAGCGCCGCGATATTGCCTGAACGGATGAGGTAGTAACCGGCATGATAAAACATCGGATGTGACAGAAACTGGCGCAGTTCCATCGGACGTTCATAGGCGGTGAACAGGGTCTGAATGCAGTCCGGGTCGCCGGACAGAATGCAGTACTGAAACAGATTGAACAGGGGAGGCTTGTCGGAGTCGGCAGGAGTGCCCGTATCCGGAAGGACAATCCGCGGACTGCCGTCGCCCCCGACAAATTTTGTCTCCTGCTTCTCCGTGATCCGGAACAGAGCGAGGATCTGGGGGTGAAGCGTAAAAAGTCTGGAAAGAAGAGGGGCGTTCTTCTCCCGCAGGATCGCGACGGCGAGTTCGGTTTGAAGATCGGGGCCGCCCTCTGCTTTTTCCTCGGAAAGACGGGAGGAAAAACGGTCAAAAAACTCGACTGCAAACGAATGGGGAACCGTTTCTCCGTCCCAGACACGCCGGACCATGTACTCTGCAGGGGAGCGGTGGACGGCGTCCTCGCGGAAACAGTCCTCGAAGGACATCTCGTTCAGATTCGGGAGCCGGAAGGCACCGTAGTTCAGCGGATTGAAATACCGCGGAGACTCCTTTTCCAGAAAGACCGGGGTGCCTGCCGTTCCGATGACCGGGAGGCAGTCTTCATACAGCGAGCGGGAGCCGATGATCAGAAACTGGGCATCGTAGGGATTGAAATATACGGCTGCGGCTTCCACATTGCTGTCGTTGCGGAGCCTCGGCTGGATCTCGGAATCATACACCTCGGAAAAAGAGACGGGCGGAGCAAGCAGCAGTTCTCCTTCTCTGCAGTCCGGATCGGAGAGCGGCCAGGCCCGGTGAAAAATCTGGGGACCGGAACGGAAAAGGTAACCGATCTTGGCCCGTACGGAGGCATATCTCTTCGCAGGATACAGCCTGCGCGGCTTCTCTTCCGAGTAACGCGGATAGGGGGTGGGCTTTGTTTCGCTCTGAATCAGAGAGATTTTTCGAATGCGGATCTCCCTGACCGGACGGTTCGACCGGTCGGTTTCCGTCTGGGCGATCCGGTCCACGACCTCCATTCCTCGGATGACCTTTCCGAAGGCGGCGTACTGACCGTCCAGATGGGGCGCGCTCTCCTGACAGATAAAAAACTGGGAACTGGCGGAATCCGGATCGGAGGAACGCGCCATGGAGATGACACCCCTGGTATGCCGGAGAGGGTTGCGGATTCCGTTTGCGTCGAATTCTCCTCGGATTCGTTTCCCGGATCCTCCGGTTCCCGTTCCGGTCGGGTCTCCGCCCTGGATCATAAAGCCCGGAATCACCCGATGAAAGATCAGACCGTCGTAAAACCCGGAACGAACCAACTCCTCAAAGTTGGAGCAGGTGACCGGTGCGTGGGCCGGATCCAGAACCAGGTCGATCGTCCCTCCGTCTTCCATCTCGATTCTGATCATGGGGGCACTCCTTTCTCGTTCGGTATTCGGCCCGGGGGCGAAGGGTCTGCAGAAAAGGCGCCCGCCGGAGCCGCCGGAAACGTTCTCCTTCTACTATAGCAGATTTCCTTCTTTTTTTCAATCCCTTCCACGGGGTTTTTTCCGGGGATTTCCGGGGCATGTTCGTCCCGGTTCGGCTTTCCGAAAAGCAGAAATCCTCCCTCTTCCATCCGGACGGGACGGGATCGGGAGGCGTTCCTTCCAACTGGGGTAGCTGGACTCGAACCAGCGGATCCAGGAGTCAAAGTCCTGTGCCTTGACCAACTTGGCGATACCCCAACATTGGTGGGTATTTTACCACAGGAGAGGGAAAAAAGCAAGAGGAAGGGGCAAAGAATCCGGAAAAAGGACATCCCGCGGCGGCCCGTAGGAGTCCTGGCGCAAAACACACAGCGGTACTGCTTTCGGGGTTTCGCTGACTGGGCGCCCGGAGTGTTTTTGGCGAAATCTATTGACAAATAGCTATAACAGAGGTAAAATACACGTATTATGGTAATCTCGGGGCAGGTCGTTTTGCGCCGCGGTTTTTGCTGCGGTAAAAGGGAAAAGTCCGGAGATCGCCATCGGTTTTCATCGTTATCCCAACATTCAACACAAGGAGGTTACTGCTATGTTTGACCCTGTAACTGCCTTGGTTGCTGGTTTGATTGGACTCGTAATCGGCGCTTTGGTCGGCTTCCTCGTCGGAGGAAAGCACGGAAACAAAGTCGGTTATTCCAAGGGCGTTGAAGAAGGAAAGCGTCTGGAAGCGGAGAACTTTGCGGAAGAAAAGAAGCAGGCAGAGTTTATCCTTGCGGAAAAGGCGCATATTCTGGAACAGGCGGCCAAGGAAGGCGAGTCGAAGAAAAAGGAAGCTCTGATCGAGGCGAAAGAGGAAATTCTTCGCAATAAAAACGAGGCAGATCATGAGATCAAGGAACGCCGCGGAGAAGTTGCGAGAATGGAAAGAAAGCTGGCTCAGAAAGAGGAATCTCTGGACAGAAAACACGAGGCAGCCGATCGCAGAGAAGAGACATTGAATCAGAAGATCCGCGAAAACGAAGAAGCAGCGGAAGCCCTGGAACAGCTGAGGAAGCAGGAAATGGCTGTTCTGGAGCGGATGGCTTCCCTCACTGCAGAACAGGCGAAGGACGAGCTGATCTCCCGGATTGAGGAAGAGGCCCGCCTGGATGCGGCAAAGCGGGTCATCGAAATCGAACAGCAAACAAGAGAAGAGTCGGAAGAAAAAGCGAAGAAGATTATCACAATGGCCGTTCAGCGCTATGCGCCGGAAGTCATTTCCGAGGCAACCGTCTCCGTCGTGGATCTTCCGAACGATGAGATGAAGGGACGGATTATCGGCCGGGAGGGCCGGAACATCCGCGCCATCGAGACAATGACGGGAGCAGACCTGATCATTGACGACATGCCCGAGACCATCACGATCTCGTGCTTTGATCCGATTCGGAGAGAGGTTGCCCGCGTTGCTCTCGAGAAACTGATCTCCGACGGAAGAATTCACCCCGCAAAAATCGAAGAGGCGGTGGAGAAGGCCCGGCATGAAGTGGACTCCATTATCAAACAGGCCGGAGAAAAGGCCGTATTCGAGGTGGGAATCCACGGAATCAACGCCGAACTGGTCCGCCTGCTCGGCAGACTGAAGTTCCGGACCAGCTACGGACAGAACGTTCTGATGCATTCGGTGGAAGTTGCCATGCTTTCCGGCATGATCGCCGACGAAATCGGAGCGGACACCGCGCTCGCCAAGCGGGCCGGTCTGCTGCACGACATCGGGAAGGCGCTCACGCAGGAAGTGGAAGGTTCCCACGTCCAGCTGGGTGTGGATATCGCCAGAAAGTACAAGGAAAGCAAGGAAGTCATTCACGCCATCGAGGCGCACCACGGAGACGTGGAGCCCCAGACGCTGGTTGCCATGATCGTCGACGCTGCGGATGACCTGTCCGCGGCCCGCCCGGGAGCCAGAAGAGAAGACCTGGAAAGCTACATCAAACGGCTGGAACGGCTGGAGGAGATCGCAAATTCCTTCCCGGGCGTCGAGAAGTCTTACGCCATTCAGGCGGGCCGGGAGATCCGTATTATGGTGAAGCCGGAAGAAGTAACCGACGAGCGCATGGTGCTCGTGGCGAAGGATATCGTCCACAAGATCGAGGAAGAACTGGAGTATCCGGGTCAGATCAAGGTGACCATGATCCGGGAAAGCCGGGCTACCGACTTCGCGAAATAAGCAACCTGTCCAACAGAAAAGGATTGAAGGCAAAACCGATGATTTCTAACCCCCGGCAGAGGATGCGGTCCGAGCGGGAGTCAGAAACACTCGGCCGGAGCCCTCGGTCCTTTTTTCGCGGTCCCCTGCACGAATCCCGGGAGAGTTTTCCGGACAACCGTTTCATGAGGAGGAATCTGATTTGAACTATCGAATCCTTGCTATCGGGGATATCGTCGGATACGGGGCGGTGGAGTGCCTGAAGCGGCAGCTTTGGACGATTCGCCGGGAGTTCGGCGTTGATTTCGTCGTGGCAAACGGAGAAAACGCCGCGGAAGGGAACGGTCTGGATGCCGATTCCGCCAAGACGCTTCTCATGGCTGGAGTGGATGTCCTCACGACCGGAAATCACGTCTGGAAGAAGAACGATCTTCATACGGTCCTCCGTTCCGGCGATCCGGTTCTCCGTCCCGCTAATTATCCTTCCAAATGTCCCGGAACCGGATCGATCATCCGGACGGTAAACGGATACCGGGTTCTGGTCATCAACATTCAGGGCACCACGTTTATGGAAGCGCTCGACAATCCTTTTGATACGCTGGAAAAGGTTCTGGAATGGGAAAAGGGGCGCTATGACTTTTCCGTACTGGACGTCCACGCGGAGGCAACAGGAGAGAAACAGGCCATTGCGCACTGTTTCGACGGCCGGATCTCCGTGGTGTTCGGAACCCATACACATGTTCAGACAGCCGATGCGCAAATCCTTCCGGGCGGAACCGGCTATCTGACGGATATCGGGATGACAGGACCGACCGACGGGATTCTCGGGATCAGAAAAGAGGTCATTATTGACCGTCTCCGCATGAAAATGCCGTCCCGCTTTACCGTGGCGGAAGGCAGTATCGTTCTCTGCGGTGCCTGCTTTACGGTGGACCCGGATTCCGGCCGCTGTCTGGAATGCGTCCCGGTCAGAAGAGAGCTGGGCACGCCGTGAGGAAAACGATTCTCTTCGATATGGACGGAACGGTTCTGGACACGCTGGACGATCTGACTGATGCGGTGAATTACGCGCTGTCTAAGAACGGACTGCCGGTCCGCAGCAGAGAGGAAGTCCGTTCCTTTCTGGGGAACGGGGAACGAATCCTGATCCTGCGCGCCGTTCCGGACGAAACACCTGAGGAGGTTTCCAAAACCGTTCAGACTGCTTTTCACGTTTACTACGAGGCGAACAGTTCCAGAAAAACCAGAGCCTATCCGGGGATTCCGGAAGCTTTGAGGAAACTCAGGCGGGCAGGATGTTCCCTCGGGGTTATTTCGAACAAAACGGACGAAGCGGTTCGGGATCTGTGTTTTCGCTATTTCCCCGGCCTGTTTGATGTTTCCATCGGGGACAACGAGGCCCTTCGGCGCAAGAAACCCTTTCCGGACGGTGTCTTCGACGCCATGCGGTTCCTCGGATCGGCCCCGGAAGACTGCCTGTTCGTCGGAGACAGCGACGTGGATCTGAACACTGCGCGGAATGCAGGTCTTCCTTTTATCGGATGCGCATGGGGATTCCGCGGGCGGGCGTTTCTGGAGGCGAGCGGGGCAGAAGCGATTGCGGATGAGCCGGAAGACCTTCCGGACCGGATTCTGCGCTTTGAATGAGTCTCCGGGAGAAAAGGGTTGCTTTTTCCGGGACAGTATGCTACAATGATGACTTGGAAGCGGGTGCTCGGTTCTTTTTTCGGCGTTTGCCGGAGAAAAAGCCGTCCGGGCGTCCGAAAATTTGACTTGAAAGCCGACAGCAGGCAGGAACGGATCAGCCCGCCCTGCCCGATTCTGATGCCGAAGGGAGAAAACCGGGGGGAATGCCCCCGGTCAGACAGCGACATGTTTCAATCGTTACAGGACAGTCTCGTTTTGAACAACGGAGTCCGGATTCCGTGCCTCGGATACGGAACCTGGCAGACTCCGGAGGGAGTGGCAAAAGAGGGAACGCTCGCTGCGCTCCGGGCGGGCTACCGTCTGATTGATTCCGCCTCCGGTTACGGAACGGAAGCCGACGTCGGGAGCGCGGTCCGCGAATCGGGAATCCCCAGGGAGGAGATTTTCGTAACCACAAAACACTGGATCGATTCCCGCGGCTATACCAAAACCATCGAGGCAGCGGAGACTTCTCTGAAGACGCTTGGCCTGGATTATATCGATCTGTACCTGATTCACTGGCCGTGCGTGAGCCGGACCGCCGAGAAATGGAAGGAAATCAACGCCGGGACATGGCGCGGGTTCGAAAAACTGTACCGGGACGGAAAGATCCGTGCAATCGGAGTTTCCAACTTCCTTCCGGAGCACATCAAGGCTTTGGAAGAAACCGCAGAGATTCTTCCGTCGGTCAATCAGATTGAATTCCACCCTGGTTACGATCAGCCGGCCCTGGTGCAGTGGTGTCAGAACCACGGGATTGTAGTGGAGGCATGGTCTCCGCTTGGATGCGGAGCGGTCCTTTCCAATCCGATTCTTTCCGGTCTCTCGAAGAAATACGGCAGGACGGAAGCTCAGATCTGTCTGCGCTACGCGCTGCAGAAAAACGTAATTCCTCTTTCCAAATCCACTCATGCCGACCGGATTGTCTCCAATGCGCAGATCTTTGATTTCGATATTACCGAAGATGACATGCTGACGATCGCGACCATGCCCCCGGTGGGATACAGCACTTACCACCCGGCGGAAGCCCCCGCCGACAGCCTGTTCGGTGGAAGCCTGGACATCGACTGACCGGGCAAAACTCGGTGAAAGAAGGAGAAACGGACATGAGACTGTTTGATACGCTTTGTATGATCGGGTCCCGTTTTCAGTTGCCTGGAACCGTCTACTCGTTTGAGCAGATTACGCAGGGGAACATCAACTCCACCTACAAGGTCAGCTACCGGATGCCGGACAAGTCGATCAAATCCTATATGTTTCAGCGGCTGAACACCGTGGTGTTCAAAAATCCGCGGGAAATCATGAAGAACATCGACAACGTCACGACTTACATCCGGAAGAACTTTCCGAGCGAGACGGTGCTCCATTTTCACCACACGTCGGACGGCGACAACTTCTTTTTTGACGGAGACGGCTCTTTCTGGCGCGTGATGAATTACATTGACTCCATCACCTTCAACGTCTGCGAGGATCTTTCGGTGATCGCGGCGACCGGAGAGGCGTTCGGACACTTCCAGATGCAGCTTTCCGGGTTCGACGGATCTGTTCTCTACGAAACCATTCCGGATTTTCACAATACGAGAAAGCGGCTGGACACGTTCTTTTCCCATGTGACCGAAGATCCCTATTCCCGCGTCAACGACGCGACCGAGGAGATTGAGTATATTTCTTCCGTCCGCCTGAAGGCAGGCGAACTGTCGGACCGTTTTGCCAAGGGCGCTTTCCCGGTCCGCGTCACCCACAACGACACGAAGTGCAACAATGTCCTGTTTGACCGTGTAACCAAACGCCCCATCGCGGTGATTGACCTGGATACTGTTATGCCCGGAATGTCGATGGTGGATTTCGGTGACGCCGTTCGCTGCATTGCCAACACGGCGGATGAGGACGAACCCGATCTTTCCCGCGTCTTCTTCGACACGGCCAAGTTCCGTGCTTTCTGCAAGGGGTATATCGGTCAGGTCAAGGATGCTCTGACCGCGGACGAAATCGACAACATGGTGCTCGCCACCTTCACGATTACCGTGGAACTCGGAATGCGTTTCCTGGATGACTACATCATGGGAGACACCTATTTCAAAACCGACTACCCCGAACACAACCTGGTCCGTGCGCGCTGCCAGCTCCACCTTGCCAAGGATATTCAAAAAAAGTCGGATGAGCTGAATTTCATTGTTCATGACGAACTGGAAAAGGCTAGGCAGGGGAGATGAATCACAAGAAAACGGAAACCAGGCAAACCGTGCGGAAAGGGCTTCCCTCAAAAAGGACCGTTCTCCTCTTCCTGATGGACTGCCTCTGGATCCTGGCTGTTGAAACGGTCTGCTACGTTCTCGTCCGGGTTTTTCAGGGAGAGTACCGCTATTTTTCTCAGAATTCCCTGCTTCTGCTGCTCTGTTTGGCGGTCGCCCAGATTCTGTTTGGGATTTACCGGGTGGTCTGGAGATATCCGACCACCAAATCTTACCTGAAAATCGTTTTCGCGGACGGAATCGGCGGGTGCGTCGCTCTTCTGATCTCCTCGCTGACCGGCCCTTATTTCGGCGGACCCTGGTTCTACCTTTCCGTGGCCGGCCTCAGCTGTATCATGATTCTTTCATCCCGGTTTGTCTACCGGCTCGTGTTCAAATCCATGAACACGAAGGAAAGGGAGGAGTCGTACAAGCCTCATGTCAATGTCGCGGTTGCGGGGGCGGGTCAGCTCGGCGTTGCGCTGGTCAACGATCTTCTTTCCAATCCCAAGGTGCTGTACAGGCCGAGGTTTTTCGTCGACACCAATCCGGACAAGATCGGGCTGAAAGTCTGTTCTCTTCCGGTGTACGCACCCGACGAAAACCTGAAGAATCTCATCCTGGAGTATGAGATTACCGAGGTGTTTATCGCCATTTCCTCCCTGAACAGCGAAGGTGCGGAAGCGCTTTACCGGAAATATACGGAACTCGGATGCAAGGTCAAACTCTACGATTCCCCGATTCACGGCGACGACAATCCTCACCGGAACAAGCAGGTTCTGAGAGAGTTCCGGATCGAAGACCTTCTGTTCCGCGAGGAACAGACGTTCGGAGGAGAGACATTCCGGTTCTATGCGGGGAAGCGGATTCTGGTCACAGGAGGCGGCGGATCGATCGGATCCGAACTCTGCAGACAGCTTGCCAAGTGCAATCCCGCCCAGCTGATCATCTTCGACATCTACGAGAACAACGCCTACGAAATTCAGCAGGAACTGATCCGGAAGTACGGAGACAATCTCGATCTGAAGGTTGAGATCGGATCGGTTCGGGACGTCGCGAGACTGGAGTGCCTCTTCCGGAACTACCGTCCGGAAGTCGTATTCCACGCGGCTGCCCACAAGCACGTCCCCCTGATGGAGCAGAGCAGCTGCGAAGCGATCAAGAACAATGTTTTCGGAACGTACAACGTGGCCAATGTCTCCGAAAAGTACGGCGTCTCGAAATTCGTGATGATCTCCACGGACAAGGCGGTGAACCCGACCAATATCATGGGTGCGTCCAAACGGCTCTGCGAGATGATCATCCTGTGCCGGAAAGACAGTGAAACAACCTTTACCGCGGTCCGGTTCGGAAACGTGCTCGGTTCCAACGGCTCAGTGATTCCGCTGTTCCGGAAGCAGATTGAGGAGGGCGGCCCGGTGACGGTTACGGACAAGCGGATCATCCGCTATTTCATGACCATTCCGGAGGCAAGCCAGCTGGTTCTGACGGCAGGCTTCTTTGCTCACGCGGGCGAACTGTTTGTGCTGGATATGGGCAAGCCAGTCAAGATTTACGACCTGGCGGTCAACATGATCCGGCTGTCTGGATTCGAGCCCGACAAGGACATCATGATCGAGGAAACCGGACTGCGTCCGGGAGAAAAACTCTACGAAGAGCTTTTAATGAGATCCGAGAACCTCGACAAAACCGCGAACAAGATGATTTTTGTGGAACGGGACGAGCCGATGTCCAGGGAATCGGTTGAGGAAAAGCTGGAAATCCTGAGAAAAGCTCTGGAGGACGGCGAGAATGAGCTCGCATCGGAAAAAATCCGCGATGCCATTATCGCGACCGTTCCGACTTTCCGGGATCCTTCGGTGATCAACCGGACGGCGGAACAGTCTGAGGAAATGAAATCCGTCGACGGGGCGGGAGAGCAGAACGCCTGACAGCCGGATTGCAGGAAAGAATCAGAAATCCCTTTTCGCGGGCCGGGGACGGTGTTCCCCGGCCGTTTTCTGCCTCCGTCCCGCCGGAATCCGCAAAAAAACCTTGACAAGGGACGAAAAATAGGGTACAATAACGCAGGTTTTCCGGAGGCGTAGCTCAGTTGGTCAGAGCGCACGGTTCACATCCGTGAGGTCATGGGTTCGAGCCCCCTCGTCTCCACTTGGATAGGATTGCTGAAAGTGTCCGGACAGCAGTCCTTTTTTGTTTTGCTGCCGCCGAACGAGCCGGGAATCGGCGACAGGAGAAGAGACAGGACGGAGAAACAGGAATGGAGCAGATGTGTCCAAAAATGAACGAAAGAGAGACATTTTTTCTGCCATTTTTTGTCTTTTTTTTTTCTTTTTCCTTGACAAACCGGGTGCTAGAGGTTATAATACACAGTAGCAAAGTGGCGATAGTTCGCACGCGCCGCGCGCTAATCTTATAGGAGGAAACAAAGATGAAAAAGTTTCTCGCTCTTGCGGTTGCTGTTATGATGCTCGTCGGCATGATGAGCCTGACCGCTTCCGCTCATCGTGGATACACCTATAACTCCACGTATGGCACTCCTGTTATCGATGGCGTTATCGATGACATTTGGGCAAACTCCGTCAAATGCGAGCTTCAGTTCTTTAACAACGACGGTTGGCAAGCTGATCAGGAAAGGGTGGGCGTTCCTGTGTCCAACTATTCCTTCAGAGTCATGAACGATGACCAGTTTATCTACGTTCTTGCTGAAGTTTACGACTACACTCCTGGTGATATGGACTACGTCGAATTCCATGTCGACGAAGACTTCTGCCAGAAGACCAACGCTGAGTTTGAAGAGGATCCCTGCCCCTACAACTATCAGCTTCGTGTTCCGGTTTGGGAACCGGATGATTTCTCCTACGGCAACGGCTACATGGGCCCCGGCACCATCAATCCTGACGGTTCCTACAAGGATGTCTGCCCCGAGATGAAGTCCACTGTTCAGAGAATCACCACTTCTGAGGGTTCCTGCAACTACGGCATTCTCGAGTTCAAGATCCAGACCGTTCTTCCGTTCGATCAGATCGTCAACATCGGTATCGAGACCTCTTATCAGGATTTCGATGAAGATTGCGAATGGGTCAACTTCCATCGTTGGAACTGCGATACCATGCGCGAAGATGACGTAGCGTTCGGTTGGCCGGCAGGCGAGTCCGACGACGACGGACGCAACTGGCCGTACTGCTCCACCATCTGTTACGCTCCGTTCTACATGGCATCTGCTCCCGCAGAGGATGAGCCTGCTTCCGAGCCCGCTTCCGAAGATGAGCCCGCTTCCGAGCCC
>JAGAFM010000119.1 GCA_017612655.1 Clostridia bacterium
AAGAATCCTACAAGTACGAGATCGGTGTCGCCTCTCTCGGCACGGCGGGTTCTTTCCTCCTCTCGACACGCTCCGTGGAGTACCGTTCCGTTGTGACGGCATACGATCGGAATTTCGAGCCCGTCTACCGATGGTCGACGCCCGACAAACTGGTGATGGCTGCGGCGTTTGCTCAGGGTGACAAGGAATTTCTGATTGCGGCGGCAGGAACCAATACGGACGGAAGCTATTATACGGAAATCCTCGTTTGCGAAATCGGGAAGGAAGAGAAGCGTCTCAATTTCTCCCTGAACGACGAAATCATCTACCGGGTCGGATACGCCTCGGACGGAGGTTTTATCCTGGTCGGCCGCAAGGCAGTGTATTTCTATGAAAAAGACGGAACGCAGCGCGCGGTCCAGTCCTTTGAAGGATACTCTCCGACGTCCGTCGGAATCTATGACGGATATCTCTACTACACGGTAAACAAAAACCTCGTAGGCTCCAATTACGAGCTGAGCGTTGTGGAAGCTGACGGAACGCTCAAATACCGCAGTCAGATCAACGGCGAGATTACGAGGGTCCTTGTCTGGGGGGAGCACGCCTATATTCTGCTTGACCGTTCCCTGCTGCAGATTGATCTCAGCACCGGTGCGGTTCAGTCGAGGGAGGTCAAGGCGAATGCGGTTACGGTGCTCGGAATGGATTCCTCCACAATCGCTCTCTGTTATACATCCGAAACGATTGTCATCAACACTGAGTCTTTCTTCGGGGAAGAGGCCGGGAACGGTTAATGGCAATGAATTCAATTGAGGGTTTTATGACGCAGTTTTCTTTTTCACTTGTCGATGCGGTTCTCGTGGTTTTGTTTCTGGCTACGGTGATTGCAGCGGTCCGGAGAGGGTTCGTTCTGACCGTCTCCCGCCTGGTTTCTCTGGTTGGAGCGATCCTCTGTGCAAAGGCCTTCTCCTATCTTCTTATAGATCCGATGAAAGAGGCGATTGTCCCGTGGCTGAGAAGCCGGATTCAGTCATCTTTGTCCGGCCTCGCTCAGGGAACCACGGAAGCGACAGAAGCGCTTTGGACTCGAATTCAGGGAGTGATTGAATCTCTGAAAGGGATCGGAATTCCGATCAATGCCGATTTCCATCCTTCCGAATCCGGCTCCGATCCCGCTTCTCTTACGGAGGCGTTCTCCGCGCAGATTTCCGAAGACCTGGGAACCTGGCTGTCCGGGATAGCCTCGGTTTTAATTGTTTTTCTTGTCTCCTACCTGATTCTCCGCCTGGCATTTTGGCTGATTTCGAAACTGTTTACGATTCCGGGGCTGCGGCAGCTCGACGAAGTCCTCGGCTTTCTGACCGGGGTGCTTCTCGGAGCGGTTTACGCGACGATAGCGGCTTTGCTGATCGAAATGATTCTCCCGCTTGTAGCGGCTTCCGTCGATCTTCCGGGGTGGGTTCAGCCGGGAATTGTTTCTCAAACCCTGACCGGATGGCTTCACTGAACGGTCAGTGATCTTAGCTCGATTTGTCTTTTGTTGTTTCTGCTTGATGGAAAGGATTCAAAATTCCCTATGACGTTATGTTCGAGATGTAAAAAAAGAATTGCGGTTGTCTTCATGACCCGTCTGGAAAACGGCGAAACGAAAAGCGAGGGCCTTTGCCTGAAATGTGCCAAGGAGCTCGGAATCGGCCCGGTGAACGATGTTCTCCAGAAAATGGGAATTGATGACGAGCAGCTTGCAAAAATGGACGAGGATATGGAGCAGTACATGCAGGATTCTTCGGATCTGACGGAAGAAGGGGACGACCCCGGGGCGGAAGACTCCGACGAGGGTCGCGCCCCTGCGGTCGATTTTGGCAAGATGATGCAGAATCTCCCCTTTTCCGGGATGTTCGGGCTGTCCGGGGGGAAGCAGAACACGGAGTCCGCTCCCGCGGAGGAAAAGACTTCGGAGCATTCTCCGAAGAAAAAGAAGAGAAAGTTTCTTGACGCATACTGCGTGGATCTGACCAAACGGGCATCCGAGGGGAAACTGGATCCCGTGATCGGACGGGAGAGGGAAATTGCCCGGATGATCCAGATTCTTTGCCGCAGACAGAAGAACAATCCCTGTCTGATCGGGGAACCCGGCGTCGGGAAAACCGCAATTGCGGAGGCGCTGGCTCAGAAGATCGTTGCAGGTACCGTTCCCGAACGCCTGTCGGAAAAGGAAGTTCTTCTCCTTGACATGACGGCTCTGGTCGCCGGCACGCAGTTCCGGGGACAGTTTGAAAGCAGAATGAAAGGGCTGATCGAGGAGATTAAATCGTTCGGCAACATCATCCTCGTGATTGACGAGGTTCACACGCTTGCGGGAGCCGGTGACGCGGAAGGTTCCATGAATGCTGCGAATATCCTGAAGCCTGCGCTTTCACGCGGTGAGATTCAGGTAATTGGGGCAACCACTCTGAAGGAATACCGCAAGTACATTGAAAAGGACGCGGCGCTGGAACGGAGGTTTCAGCCCATTATCGTCGAGGAACCCTCGGTGGAGGACACGGTTTCGATCCTGAAGGGAATCAAACCGTATTACGAATCGTTTCACGGGATTCGGATTCCCGATGAGATGGTCCGGAGAACCGTTCTGATGAGCGAGCGTTACATCACGGACCGTTTTCTTCCCGACAAGTCCATCGACCTACTGGACGAGGCGGCCGCCTACACGGCGTTGCACTCCCCTGTGGTCGAGCGTCTCATGAAACTGGAAAAAGCCCTGAATGAGACCAGGACGAACCGGGAAGCGTTGGAAAACAGTACGGAAAACGGAACGGAGAACGAGGAAAAACGGTACGAAACGATTGCCGAACTGAAGTCGCAGGAGCTGCAGCAGCTTTCGGAACTGAATCGGCTTTCTGAGGAAAGGGAAGGCGTCATGCTGACTGTGGACGCCCTTGCCCACGTCATCGAGGTCTGGACCGGGATCCCCGCCTCGACGATAACGGAACAGGAGTTTGAACGGCTGGAGCATCTTGGCGACCGGATTCGGAAGCGGATCGTAGGGCAGGATGAGGCGGTTGACGCTGTCGTCCGCGCCGTTAAGAGAAACCGTGCCGGGGTTTCTTTCAAAAAGAAGCCGGTGTCCTTTATCTTTGCGGGGCCGACCGGCGTGGGCAAAACCGAACTGGTGAAAACGCTCGCGAGGGAACTGTTCCATACCCCGGACGCGATGGTCCGTCTCGACATGTCGGAGTACATGGAAAAGTATTCAGTCTCCAGAATGATTGGCTCTCCTCCCGGCTACGTAGGATACGACGATGCGGGACAGCTGACGGAAAAAATCCGGAGAAAACCGTACTCGGTGATCCTGTTCGACGAGATCGAAAAAGCCCATCCGGACGTTCTCAATATCATGCTTCAGATTCTGGATGACGGGAGACTGACGGACGCTCAGGGACGGGAAGTCAATTTCGAGAATACCGTCATCGTCATGACTACGAACGCCGGTTCGGTTTCCAATGACAACACGGCCGGATTCACGGTATCCGCTGAACACGCAAGAGAAGAGAAAACGGAAAAGGCGCTTCTTTCGTTCCTGCGCCCGGAGTTTATCAACCGTGTCGATGAGATTATTACTTTCCGCGCGCTGGAGCCTGAAGACTTCGAGGAAATCGCAAGAATCATGCTCGGTGAACTCGTCTCCAACCTGGGGGATAAGGATATCCGACTGATCTACACGGAAGAAGCGGTTCATCTGATCGCGACCGAATCGTTCAGCAGAAAATACGGCGCAAGAAATATGCGGCGGTATATTCAGACTCATGTGGAGGACGCGATTGCCAACGTCCTGATTTCCGGCTACAACCGGGAGATTTCCACTGTGACGGTTTCGGTGGAACGGGATGAGGCAGGGAAAGAATCGATCTGCGTAACGGTTTGACCCGCTGTCCGGGAAGGACGCAGAGCCCGCCACTGCAGGCGGCGCGTCCGTGTCAGAAGCGCAGTATTCCAGTTTAATCAGAAAGGGGATGGCATTGATGTTTTTTGAGAACTGGTATCAATTAAGCATGGATGCCGTCGTTAAGAGGCTCAAGACCGATTCCCAGAAGGGGCTGGACCGCAAGACCGTCAAGGAACTGCTCCGAAAGAACGGGCAGAATCTTCTGTATCCCGTTTCAAAGGTTACATTCTACCATCTTCTGCGTTCCATCACGATGGACTATACGTCCTACCTCCTTCTGATCACATCGATCATAGCGGCTGTTTTCGAAGAAACTTCGGACGCCTGGATTCTCGTCATTCTGGTCGTCCTGAATCTGGTTGCTTCTCTGCTGATCTACACGAAGTCTCAGAAGATCCTGGAGGGGATGGATCGCTACACGCTCCCCGTTGTCCGGGTGATCCGGGAAGGGAGACTATATCTGGTCGACCAGAAGGTTCTGGCACAGGGCGATCTGATCTGCCTTTCCGCCGGGGACATCGTTCCGGCCGATGCAAGACTGGTTTCCAGCGAGGGACTTGTCGCAAACGAGGCGGATTTGTTCGGGAGAGGCTATGATAGACAGGAAAAGGATCCCTCCGCAGTATATCATGAGACGGTTCTCCCGAACCGTCAGAAGAACATGGTCTTTGCTTCAACGATCATAACCGAAGGTGAGGGAACCGCTTTGGTCACCGCAACCTCGGAGGATACCGTTGTCGTTTATTCGGGAAAGAATCATCCGATTATTTCCCATGAGAGAGTCCCGGTTCTCGGTGCCATACGGAAAATCAGCCGAGTCTGGAGTCTTGTGGTCATTGCGGCCGTCTTTCTGCTGACCATTCTGGATTTTGTCGTTCCCGGACAGGAATCTGCGCTCTTTCAGAGTTTTATGAAAGGATTGTCCTTTGCCGTCTCCACGATGAGCGAAATGTATGTCGCATTTGGCTTCATTGTGCTGGCGGGCGCCGTGTTTCAGACAATCCAGTCCTACCGCGAGGCAGGCGGTTCGGGAGTCGTTATCAAGAACCCTCTTTCCATGGAGAAACTCAGAAAGCTGACCTGTCTGGTGATTCCCAAGGAGGGCGTTCTGACTTCCCGGGAAACCGAAACGGATTATATTTTTGCGGGCGGTCATCTGTTCCATCTGTCAAACCGCCACGGCAGACGCGCCATGGAGCGCCCGATTCTGTTTTCCGTGCTCTCGACCGGCCTCTACGGAGCGGACTATCTTCGGGAAAAAGGCGTTCATACGAATACCTCCGAGGAAAAGGCGATCCTTTCCCTCGCAAGAAAAATGGGAATCTACAACGCCCGGCTTGACCGCTCCTATCCGATGCTGGATCACCGGGGTGTGGATGAGTTTTCCCGATATGAAACGACTCTGGTCTCTCACAGAAACGAGAGAATGGCAATTATCCGGGGTGAAGTCGCCTCGATCCTTTCCGACTGTGCGTATTATTACTGTGACGGCAAAGCCATGATTCTGACGAGGGAAGTCGCTCAGGACATTCTGCAGTCTTACAGGAAACTGCTTCGCGATGCCTATTCGGTGGTGGCGATTGCTTCGAAAAAATCCGTTTATACCAATCTGAACAAAGCAGGGATGCTCCAGACGGTTATGGTGTTTGAAGGATTTCTCGCATTTCGTGTTCCGTATCAGAAAGGGGTCGGACAGCTGATCTCCGAAGCAAGGAGGGTGGGGATCAAGGTCATCATGACCAGCGAAAAAACCGCCGACGAGGAGTTGTATTTCGCCCAGCAGATCGGGATCGTCGAGAACCGTTCGCAATGTGTGGACGGGAGCGAACTGTCCCGGATGAAAGAGGGAATTCGAAGGACGAATGTGTCCTACTATCGGATGTACTGCTCTCTTAACCCCAGCCAGAGGGAAGAACTCCTGGCGCATCTTCATGAGGACGGGGAGGTCGTGGCGGTAGTCGGAGCCAAGATGGAAGACCTTCCGTATCTGAGGAAGGCGGATGTCTCCATCGCCAGAAATATCGCGGTTTATTCCGACAGCAACCGCTTTTCGCAATCAGATACGGTCTATTCCAAGACGTCAGAAAGCGGGCAGGAAGAGGGGTGTGAAGCACTCAAGTTTGCATCCGATATTCTTCTCTCCGATTCTGATGCGGAAGGCAATGGCGGATTCCGGTCCATCCTGGAAGCAATCGGAATTGCGAAAAATACGGAGAAGAACGTTCTCCGCATCTTCCGGTACCTGCTGGCATCTCAGACGGCGCGGTTTCTTTTAATCGTTTTCTCGATCCTTTTCTCATACTCCGGCATGAACGCGATCCAGATCCTGTTCCTTGGCCTGGTTCTGGACTTTATGTCAGTCTTGGTCCTGTCCTACGCGAAGCCGGATCCCGGGATTCTGGAATCCGACGAGGATGCTTCCCGGAAGCTGAACGGACCTCTTTTCAAGAATTCTTCCTCGGTTTTCACCGGTGTATGCTGGGCCTTCGGCTCCATTCTCTCCGTCCTGATCTGCCAGCTGAGCGGGATCGTAACAACCCCTCAGCAATGCGGAACTGTTATGTTCCTGTCCAACTGCATTATCAGTCTGCTCCTTCTCTATTCCACCAGAAGGGACGAGTTTGTCTTCCGCCCCGGGATGAGAATGAGTACTTTGATGCTGGTCTATTCGCTTGCTCTGATCGAACTGCTCCTTCTGTTCGCCCTCTTCCCGACCTTCGGATGGATTTTCGGCGTTACTTCGGTTTCCGCTGTTGCCTGGCTGGTGGTGATTCTGATCTCGTTTGCCTGCCTGATGGCGAGCGAGAGTCTGAAACTGTTCAGCAAATTCCGGGAGGAAACGGTCGCGGAACAAACGGAGAGAAAGAAGAAAAGAGGCCTCCCTCCCGTTTTTTACAGGATGCGGCAGACCCTCCGTACGGAATCCCGTCCCTCCTCCGGACCGGATGAGACTCCCGAGCCTTACCACTCCGAGGAAACGACGGTTCACGACGAAGAAACGGAACCCTCTTCTCCTGCTTTGAAGCAGACCCTTTTGGAACGGATCCGCCAAAAAATCGAGGCGTCATCGTTGTGGAGAGAAAGAGGGGAAGGGGCCTCCGAACTGCCTGACAATCCGGAAAGCAATCCGGACGAGGCACTCCCGGAAGAACTCCCCGACGAGAAGGTCTTCCTTCAGGCGGGGGCTGAGAACGATTTGTTCGGTACCGGCATGACGGGGCCTGTGACCATGGAAAAAACGGTTTCCGATCTCCGTTCCTTCCTTCATCAGGATACGAAGACCGTTTCGCTGGAAGAGGAGGAAAAGGCTGCGGACAGCGAGTTCACCGGGATTGGGTATCTGTTCTCGGACAGCGAATACAGTGCCGTGATCGACATCCTCAACAAAGAGATCGAGGAACGGATCGGCCAGAAATCAGGCGCGAACGGCAAAGAAGCGGAAACGGCCGGGGACGAAAAGCACTGAGACGGTCTTCCCGGCTGCGATCTTCCTCCGGCTGAAAACAGAAAAGGGACACTGTCCGGCGAAGAAAGGTATCCTTCACCGGTTCGGAAATAAAAAAGAAAGGATATCCGGGCATATCTGCCCGGGAACGGTAACATGGCTATTCTTGTGACAGGGGGCGCAGGTTTCATCGGCTCGCATACCTGTGTCGAGTTGCTCAATGCGGGAGAGGAGATCGTGGTTTTTGACAACTATGTCAACAGCAAGCCCCGCGCTCTGGATGCAATCCGGGAGATTACGGGAAAGAATTTTCGCTTTTATCAGGCGGATATGCTTGACCGTGACGCTATGAATACGATCTTTTCCGAGAACGAGATAACGGAAGTCATCCACTTTGCCGGGCTGAAGGCGGTCGGCGAAAGTGTGGAGAAGCCGATTGAGTATTATTACAACAACGTCTGCGGGACACTGGTGCTGGCCCAGACAATGAAACAGCACGGATGCAAACGCATTGTCTTTTCGTCCTCCGCACCCGTTTACGGCTCTCCCAAATCCCTGCCGATCCGGGAAGATTTTCCTCTGTCCACGACGAACCCCTACGGTTCCACCAAGCTGATGATCGAAAATATCCTCAGAGACATCTGGAACGCGGATCATTCCTGGTCTGTGGCCCTTCTCCGGTATTTTAATCCGACCGGAGCGCATGAGAGCGGGTTGATCGGAGAAGATCCGAACGGTATCCCCAACAACCTGATGCCCCGCCTGATCAATGTGGCAGTTGGAAAGATGGAGAAGATGACGGTCTTCGGCAACGATTATCCGACGAAGGACGGAACCGGTGTCCGCGATTATATTCATGTCGTGGATCTCGCGAAGGGACATCTTGCAGCGATTCGCTGGGCGCGAAGCCATTCTGTCTGTGACGCGTTCAATCTGGGAACGGGAACCGGCTATTCCGTCCTGGAACTGATTCGGGCTCTTGAACAGGCCAGCGGAAAACACCTTCCTATCGTTTATACCCCGAGAAGGCCGGGCGATATTGCGGCGTGCTACGCGGATCCGACCAAAGCCGAAACCGAACTGGGGTGGAAGGCGGAACTCGGAGTCGACCGCATGTGTCGGGATGCCTGGAATTTTGCGGTGAAGCAGCAGATCTGAAAAGACAGCAGCCCTGTTTTCCCACAGGAGAAGTTCGGTTGCCTCTGAAATCGTTCTTTCCCCGAAACAATATTAAAGCGAGGAAGATAAGAATGTCTGAAAATCTGGAAATTGAGAAAAGGGAAGAAACCCCTGCCGCCGTGTCCGATTCCGCTGAATCTGCTGCGAAGAGCAAGCCGAAAAAGTGCAGACGCAGATTCGGGGACAGGAAGGACGGGAGAAGAGTCCGCACCATTTCCCCCATGCAGCGCGTCTCCGCTTATATCATGAAAAACCGGAACGGAAGTACGAACCTGTACGAAGGCCGGATTGATATGGGACCCGTTGACCGTTATATCCGTATGAAAAAAGAACAGGGAATGGCAAATTTCAGCGTGATGCACGTGATCGTCGCCGCCTACATTCGGGTGGTCAGCCAGCTTCCTGCCCTGAACCGCTTTATCTCCGGGCGGGAGGTTTATTCACGGGATGAGATCCAGGTGGCGATTACGATCAAGCGGGAGATGACCACCTCTTCTCCGGACACGGTTCTGAAGCTGCATTTTCAGCCCGACGCGACGGCAGATACGGTCTATGAAGTCTTTACGAGGGAAATCGACGCCTATAGGAATGCGCCTGGCGGAGATTTTGACCAGACCGCGAAAGTCCTTTCTCATATGCCCGGATTTGTGATGAGAATTGCCGTCAAACTTCTGACTGCACTGGATTATGTGGGATGGCTTCCCAAATTTTTAACGGACCTCAGCCCGTTTCACGGCTCGATGTTCATCACTTCCATGGGATCTCTCGGGATCTCCACCATTTACCATCATCTCTATGATTTCGGGAACATGCCTGTGTTCATCTCTTTCGGGAAAAAAGAGCATTTGAACGAACTGGACGCCGACGGAGTGGTGAGGCGGAAAAGCTACGTTTCCTTTACAGTCGTTATGGACGAACGGATCTGTGACGGCTTCTACTACGCGACCGCTCTCAAACAGATGATGAAGCTGTTCAAGAATCCGTCAGAACTGGATCTTCCCCCGGAAACGATCGTGGAAGATATTCCGTAACGCGCCATGGAAAGTGCTCGGGAAGGCAAAAAAGCAAAAGGGAAACGAATTGCCGGTGTTGTCATTTTGATTGCTGTGGGCCTCATCCTGGTTTTCCTGGAGAGCTTCTGGCCAGGAGCAGGCATTCGGCGGCCGGCGCTGCTTCTGGTCTACGTCGGAACCGTCTCCTTTTTGCTCCACGGATGGTTTCCTCTGCTTCTCTCCGTGCTGTCGGGTCTGCTTCTGAACGCCCTCCGGGGAGATTCCGTCTACCTGCTCCCGCTCCTTTTTTCGCTCTCCGCTCTTCTGGCCATGTACGTGAAAGAACGGTTTCAGAGGCGCTTCCTCGTTTGGATCGGTCTGCTCCTTTTCTATGCGGCGATGTATGCGTTTTACTGTATGATCGGCTCCCTGATTCTGTCGGGGGGAGAAGCCGGTTTTCTTTCGCTCCTGAACGAATGGTGGAAAGACGCACTGGTAACGGTGATCCTGGGACTGCCGCTGTGGCTCCCGATCTACGGCAGTTATCTCATGATCAGGTCGGAGAGTTCAATTCGCTTGAAGGCCGGGAGAGAATACCTTATTTCACATCGGAAACCGGGATAATCCCGGCTTCTTTCCGTATCCTGAGAAACGAACGAAAGGCCCGGACAATCCGCAGAACGAAAGCGGATGGTCCGGGCTGTTTGAACGGTCGGGAACCGGGTCAGAGGAAGGGAGTTACGCCGTCTTTCAGAAACAGATCAGTCCGAAGAACGGACCAATGGGAATCGGCTCTGTCAAAGGAAAGGCCGAATCGGGAGGATGCGGCGGCAATTAGGTAGCTCGGGTTGAGAAAGTCCGTATTGCTGACACAGAGCTGACACCGGATCCGGATGGCTCCGACTTCCTCATAGGAGACGGACGGGATCCGAATGAACGGGGAGATATCCACTTCCTTTTCGGTCGATTTGGTGCGCTTGACGACGGGAAGCGGACCTTTGTAAAGAGAATCCATTTCCAGGGCCAGAGAGGGAGAGGCGTTGGGATGAACCAGCACGATTTCATAGGAGGACCAGTAGGCGTCGGTAAGTTTGAATACAGGGGTTGAAGCGTGCCAGACCGTCAAATTCCCGTCCATGACCCGATTGAAAGAATCTTTCAGCATCCTTGGGGTAATCGGCTTGGTCAGCCTGATATCGGCGAATTCGCAAAGGGATTCCATTCCGACGGATAGCGGTGTCGCAAACACCATTTTCGGATGGGGGTTGTATCCTTCCGAAAACCAGACGGGGAGATCTGCCCGCAGGAAAGCCCGCTTCATCGTTTTTTGAAGATCCAGGTGTGAGATGAATCGGAGAAGACCGGTTTTCGCAAAGCCGATCCGCACGGTAATGGTTTCGTTCTGCGGATGATATTCATCCATCAGTTGGTCTTCGGGGCAGCGGTTTTCCCGCAGCGGGAAAGTGTTCGGTTGCACCATGTCTCCTCCCCTCCGAGCTTTGCGGCGCCGCATCCGGAACAGTGTTCCATGCAGTTCGGTGTAACCAGACCGGCGTAGGCTCTGTGACGTTCTTCCTTCAGGAACGCTTTAGTGATCCCGCAGTCGATGAGATCCCACGGAAGGATCTCATCTTCCCCGAAACCGCGCGTCGTATAATAATCAGGATCGATTTCGGTGTCGCGGAATACGTCCATCCACGCCTGGTACGAGAAGTACTCTTCCCAGGCATCGAAACGGAACCCGCGTCTTCTGGCTTCCAGCAGGGCACGGCCGAGTTTTCGGTCTCCCCGTGCAAACACCGCTTCAATTCTCCCGACTTTTGCATCGTGATAGTTGTATTTCACTTTTCTGTCGGTTATAACGGAACGCAAATACTGCTGTTTGCGTTCGGTTTCCTCCAGGGAATCCTGCTTTTCCCACTGGAAAGGCGTAAAAGGTTTGGGAACGAATGCGGCCACACTCAGGGTGACCTGGATTCCTCCGCGCCCCCGTTCTCTGTCAGGACATTGATAAAAAGAGTGAACCACATCCGAGGACAGTTCGGAGATGCCCGAGAGGTCTTCATTGGTCTCGGTCGGATGGCCGATCATAAAATAGAGTTTCACCTGATTTTTTCCGGCGGAGAAAGCCACCTGACAGGCGCGGAGAATCTCTTCCTCCGTCACGTTCTTGTTGATAACGTCCCGCAGCCTCTGGGTGCCTGCCTCCGGTGCAAAGGTGAGTGTCGAGGTCCGGATGGTTGAAATCCGGTCCATCAGTTCCTTGGTAAAGGTATCCGCGCGAAGAGAGGGAAGCGCGAGACTGACCCGCCTCTCGTCTGTCCACTCCAGAAGCAGTTCGGTCAGCCGCGAGAGTCTGGTGTAATCGGAGACAGAAAGGGAGGAAAGAGAGATTTCCTCATATCCCGTCGCCTCATAAAGACACTTCGCCTGTTCGTTCAACAGCTCCGGCGTTTTTTCCCGGACAGGCCGGTAGACCATTCCTGCCTGACAGAAGCGGCATCCCCGCGGACATCCGCGCATGACTTCCAGCATGATCCGGTCCTGTACGGTGTCAATGTAGGGAATGTAGGTTTTCGAAGGAAAGTGCGCCTTGTCAAAATTCCGGATAATTCGTTTTTGAACAGTATCGGGAAGTTCGTCGTATTTTTTCTCAAACCCGGCGATCGTTCCGTCCGGATGATAGTGAACCTGATAGAAAGAGGGAACATAGAAGCCGCCGAGTTCCGAAGCCTTCCTGAGGAACGCCTCTTTGGTGTAGGATCCGTCTTTTTTCATGGAAAGATACAGATCGCTGAGTTCCGGCAGGGATTCCTCGCCTTCTCCGATGGAGAACAGATCAAAGAAATCGGCAAGAGGCTCCGGATTGTAGGTGCAGCATCCGCCCCCGATTACGATCGGGTCATCTTCTCCCCTGTCGCAGGACAGAAGAGGTATTCCGGCCAGTTCCAGCATGTAGAGGACGTTTGTATAGGAGAGCTCATATCCGAGTGAAAACGCGACAAAATCAAAAAGAGAAAGAGGATCCCCGCTTTCCAGAGCCCAAAGAGGTGTCGCGGTTTCACGCATCCTCTGCTCCATGTCCGGCCACGGGGCGAAGCATCGCTCGCACCACACGTCATCCCTTGCATTCAGAGAGCTGTAGAGCAGACGAAGTCCCAAATTGGACATCCCGATCTCGTAGCAATCCGGGAAACAGAACGCCCACCTGCAGTGAACTGATGATTTGTCCTTAACGGTTTGTCCGATTTCCCCACCGATGTAACGTCCCGGCTTTGAGATGTTTTTGAGGATAATATCGTAATTCAGCAAATATAAAGCCTCCTTGCGTTTTTTGTCTGAATTAGTTGGATTCCCATAAAACGAGACGATTTCTCCTTTCATTTTAACACACGGGCTGAAAGGTTACAAGCAAAAGAAAGAAAAAAGGCAAGAAAGATGCGGACTCGGCAGGAAAAATCGGGATAACGTATAATATTTTTCGTACATTTTGAGAAAAGATATAGAAAGAGAACTCCAAATCGTGTAGAATATTGTTACCACACAAAAACCAACACGAAAGAAGGAGTTCTCTATGGCAGACATTATACACCCGAATGAGGAAGAAGTCAAATCCCAATTAGGAGAAATGGTCCGGCAATCGGTGGAAGACACATTAAATGCAATGCTGGATGCGGAAGCCGACGAGATTACGCAGGCACACAAATACGAGAGAACGGATCAAAGAGCGGATACGAGAGCAGGTCATTATAACCGAAGGCTGGCAACAAAAGCAGGGGAAGCGACACTGAGGATTCCAAAACTACGGACGCTGCCGTTCGAAACAGCAATTATCGAACGGTACCGGAGGCGGGAGGAATCGGTAAAAGAAGCGCTCATTGAGATGTATCTGGCTGGGGTATCGGTCAGACGGATCGAGGATATCAGCGAAGCACTGTGGGGAGCGAAAGTATCCCCCTTTTGATGACCTCTACACGAGGAGTTTCTCTTCAAATGTGCGAAAAATACTTGACATAACCTTCTCAGACTAAATTCTACCACTCTTTCCTTCTCAAAGTAAATGCAATTCTAAATTGCACTGTTGCATTTACTTTGAGAATTTACTTATTTGAAGAGTTTTTCTTGGAGTGATAAAAAAGAATTGATATACCGATCATAGTATGCTATAATACTCTGTCAGGGAGCAACTGTACCCGAATTCGCGTCTGCGGAAGAAGCGGCCGGATTCCTGCTTCTGCTGGGGACCCACCCGGACATCGAAGACAGAAAACTTGCCGGGACAGATTTTCAGCACGGCAGCCGGTGCCTTTTCCCGGCACGGTCAGAGCAGGGCATGCTCCCGGCATGATTTAGAATGGTTCTAGAAAGGAAATCGGAATGGCAAAACTGGAAACAAGCAAACAATTCGAGGGTGTGAAGGGACCCGTTCTCACGATCGTCATGGACGGCGTAGGACTGGGTGCCGATAATGAAGGAAACGCAGTCCGTCTGGCAAACACGCCGACGTTGGATTATCTGATGGAGCATTACCCGATGAGGAAGCTGAGAGCACACGGAACGGCCGTGGGACTCCCCTCCGACGATGATATGGGAAACTCGGAAGTCGGGCACAACGCGCTCGGCTCCGGACAGGTGTTCTCGCAGGGAGCCAAACTCGTTTCGGAGTCCATTGCTTCGGGCAAGATCTTCGAGTCCGATACCTGGCGGAACCTGATTCGGAATGTCGTGGAAAACGCGGGGACATTCCATTTTATCGGACTGTTTTCGGACGGGAACGTCCATTCTCACGTGGATCATTTAAAGGCTATGATTCTTCGCTGCAAGGAAAAGGGAGTTCGATCTGTTCGGATTCACATTCTTCTGGACGGGAGAGATGTCGGGGAAACATCTGCCCTCGAATATGTTGACCCGTTTGAATCATTCCTTGCCGATCTGAATGACGATTCGTTTGATGCTCGAATCGCATCCGGAGGCGGACGTATGAAGATCACCATGGACCGGTATGAAGCGAACTGGAAGATGGTTGAACTCGGGTGGAAAACCCACGTCCTGGGAGAGGGCAGGCAGTTTTCCACCGCGCGGGAGGCCATTGAGGTTTACCGTGCCGAAACCGGAGCCATAGACCAGGATCTGCCGCCTTTTGTCATTGCAGAGGACGGGGTTCCGGTCGGAACCGTCCGGGACGGAGATTCCGTGGTCTTCTACAATTTTCGCGGCGACCGGGCCATTGAGATTTCCCGGGCTTTTGACGAGGAACAGTTCTCTCATTTTGACCGGGTGACCTGCCCGAAAGTCTGCTATGCAGGCATGCTGGAATACGACGGGGATCTTCACATTCCGAAACACTATCTGGTCAATCCCCCCGAGATTTCCAACACGCTCGGAGAGTATCTTGCAGGAACCGGCGTTACGCAGTTCGCTATCTCGGAGACGCAGAAATACGGGCACGTAACCTATTTCTGGAACGGAAACCGTTCCGGAAAATTCAGCGAAGAAACCGAGACCTATGTCGAGGTTCCGTCCGACATCGTTCCGTTTGAGCAGCGTCCGTGGATGCAGTGCGCGCAGATCACGGACAAACTGATCGAGGCTCTTGAATCCGGAAAATACCGCTACCTTCGCGTGAACTATCCGAACGGAGATATGGTCGGACATACCGGAAACCTGAATGCCACGAGATGCGGAATGGAGTCTCTTGATCTCCAGCTCGCCCGCATTCTTCCGGTTATCGACCGTCTGCACGGCGTTGCGATCATCACCGCGGATCACGGAAACGCGGACGAAATGTACGAGACGGACAAGAAAACCGGGGCACCGAAACGGAACAGCGACGGCTCCTTCAAAGCAAAGACCAGTCATACTCTGAATCCGGTTCCGTGCATCCTTTACGACAATGAGTATACCAATTCTTACACCGTCAAGGATCAGGCGGATTTCGGCCTTTCCGACGTTGCCGCAACCGTCGTGAACTATCTGGGCTTCGAAGCTCCTTCCATGTGGGATCCGTCCCTCATTACGCTTCGCTGAAGAGGAATTTCGGAATGCGAGCACGACGATCCATTGTTCTTCTCCTTCTTCTCGCCCTGGTGCTGTTCTCCTGCGGATTGGGACAGAATCCGTCCGGTTCCGCCACGTCAGAGCCGGTCATTTCCGCCGATCCGGATTCGGTTCGTTCGGAACCGGTTGACGGTACGACGGACGAAGGGAGCACTTCGGAGCCGGACCGCCCGGCGACAACGGCCGGCCCGTACGGCACGGAACCGGTTACGGAACCTCAGACGGAACCCGAGCCGGAAGTCGGGCGCGTATCCGTCCTGGCGGCCGGCGACGCGATCGTTCACGAAGGAATCTGGATGGAAGCCAGACAGACCGCCTCCCTGAACGGCTCGGACCGAACCTACGATTTCTCGTATCTGTTTGCGCTGGTATCCGAACAGATTCAGTCCGCAGACTTGGCTTTCATCAACCAGGAAACCGTCATGGCCGGCGAGTCGTACGGTTATTCCGGATACCCCCTTTTCAATACGCCCAGAGACCTCGCCTATGACCTGCTGGACGCCGGCTTCAATGTCGTGAATCTGGCTACGAATCATATGATGGACAAACTGGCCGCGGGACTGAAATCCACCATCGATTTCTGGAATTCGCTCCCCTGCACCGTGATCGGAGGCTATTACGACGAAGCGGACTACGATACGCCTCGCGTGGTCGAGGTGAACGGTTTGCGGATTGCCTTCCTGGCCTACTGTTACGGGACGAACGGGCTGGCAATGGAACCGGGGTGGTCGCTGATTATCCCGTATCTGGACGAGGACGTGATCCGCAGGCAGACGGAGATCGCGAAATCCGTGGCGGATGTGGTTCTCGTATCGGTTCACTGGGGGGAGGACAGCTATCAGCCTGTTACCCAGTACCAGAGGCAGTATGCACAGATCTTCGCAGACTGCGGAGTCGACGTGATCATCGGACATCATCCCCATCTGATTCAACCCATCGAGTGGATCACGGGAAAAGACGGAAACCGCTGCCTGTGCGCGTTTTCTCTCGGAAACCTGTTTTCTCTGATGGCGTCTTCCCGGAATATGGTGGGCGGTTTCTTTACGTTTGACATTGTGGGAAACCGGGAAGGGCATACGATCGAGAACGTCAGGTTCAATCCTACGGTATTTTACTACAAAAAAACCTTTTTCGGGCAGATGATCATCCCGTTCAGCGATTATACCGAGGCGCTGGCGGAAAGCCACGGGACGCAGAGGTACGGAACCCGGAATGCGACCCGGGAAGAACTGGCGGATTACATCAGAGGGATCATTGATGCGGAGTTTCTCCCGGAGGGCTTCCGGTGACATTCCTCAATGCACTTGTTGCAGACTGGACGAATGAGTTCCGGACCGGAAAAATTCCGGAATCCGGCGAAGTTCTGTTCGGAACGGCTCCCGATCCGGTATCACCATCGTGCAGCCGGTTTGCCTGCCTGTCTTTTGCGGAAGCGGGGGAAAGGCGGTTCGTTCTCTGCCCGGAAGAACTTCGCGAGAGTATGACGGCATTCTTCCGGAAAAATCTCGGGGATCTGTTTTCCGCGGATGCGCTGGGAGAACTGATGCGCCTGACTGCGCCGTTTCTGAGCCTGAACTCTCTGACTCCGGACCGGTTCCCCCTCCGGCACATCGTTTGCTGCCTTCCTGACGGAATCAGTTCACAGGCCTGTTCTGAAAGCAGAGAGGGAATCCGCAGATTGAGCGGGGAAGATTTTCTCCTTCTGGAAAACAGGACGACACTAAAAGAACTGGATCCGGAACGCCAGCCGGCATACGGAATGATCATAGGGGAGAGGATCTGCTCCATTGCGACGGTTCATCCCTCCGCCGGGAGAATCTGCCGTAAACTGCTCGTCGAATGCGAACCTTCGGAACGTGGGAAGGGATACGGATCCGGGTGCGTCCGGATGCTTTCCTCATTTCTGATGCGTTCGGGGGAGATCCCGCTCTATGAATACTATTCGGACAATGAATCGTCTGAGAGGGTGGCACGCAGAGCCGGATTTGTTCCGGCGGGCAGACGCTATACTCTCTACGCGAATCGCCGCTGAACGGGTGGCAGACATCTCCTGCCGCACGGAAAGGCGAATGTGAGTTTGATTTCCGATCCGGCAACTGTCGGCAGAACGGATTCTGCACGGCAGAGCCGTTGTGGAGGTGAGAACTGTTGAACATTATCATCGCAGGCTGCGGAAAAGTCGGAGGAACGATTCTGAAAAGACTGGTCGGCGAGGGACATAACGTCACTGCGCTTGATCAGAAGGCGGATGTTGTTTCCAGTATCACGGACATTCATGATGTCATGGGGATCGTGGGGAATGCGGCCGACTGCGAAACGCTGGAAAAAGCCGGTGTTGCCAGTACGGATTTGTTTGTCGCGGTCACGGAATCGGACGATACCAATATGCTGTCCTGCTTCCTCGCAAAAAAGATGGGGGCAGGTCATACGATTGCGAGAATCCGTACGCCCGAGTACAACGACGACAGCCTCAGCTTCATGCGTCAGCAGCTGGAACTGTCCATGTCGGTCAATCCCGAACGTCTCGCCGCGGAAGAATTATACAACATCCTCATGATGCCCGCAGCGGTGAAAGTGGACCATTTCTCGAGAAGAACATTCGAGATGGTGGAGATCCAGCTGAAAGAAGAATCCGTCTTGGACGGAATGACCCTGTCGGAAATGCGAAATCAGTATAAGGCGAACGTCCTGATCTGCGTTGTCAGCCGCGGGGCGGAAACCTTTATCCCCGACGGCAGTTTTGCCCTGAAAAGCGGAGACCGGATCGGAGTGTGCGCCACCCATGCGGAGCTCCAGAAATACCTGAAGTCGCTGCGCCTGATGAAGAAGCAGTCCCGTTCCGTCATGATTCTCGGGGGTTCGCGCATCGCCTATTATTTGACGAAGATGCTGACCGCTTCCGGCGCGGACGTCAAAATCATTGAAAAAGACCGGGAACACTGCGAAGCGCTGTGCGAGATGCTGCCGGAGGCCGTCATCATCAACGGAGAAGGGTCGCATCAGGAAGTGCTTCTGGAAGAAGGCCTGGATTCCATGGATGCGTTCGTGTCTCTGACCGGCGTGGACGAACAGAACATTCTGATCTCCATGTTCGCTTCCACACGGGGAGTTCCGAAGGTGATTACGAAGATTTCCCGGACCGAGATGGAATCCATGGCAGGAAAACTCGGACTTGATACCATTGTCGTTCCCAGAAAGATCGTTTCCGATGTGGTGGTTCGCTATGCGCGGGCCCGTCAGAATTCGCTGGGCTCTCACATTGAGACGCTGTACAACGTGATGGGCGGACAGGCGGAGGCGCTGGAATTCCGGGTCGGACCCGATTTTCCGGGAAGCGGAATCCCGCTGCGGGAACTCAAACCGAAGCCGGGAATTCTGGTCGCGGGAATCGTTCACAACAGAAAACCCATCATCCCTTCCGGCGACAGTTTCATCAGCGAAGGGGACATGGTTGTGGTCATTGCCCGCCACCGGAAATCTGGAGAACCGACGCTTCAGGATCTGTCCGATATTCTAGGCTGAGGGCTGTGAAATGAACCGAAAAATCGTTTTCTTTACGGTCTCCCGTCTGATCCTTCTGGAAGCGCTGCTGATGATCCTTCCCCTCGTTGTCTCTCTTCTCTATCTAGAATACTCGATGGCGCTCTCTTTTATCATTTCCGTCGGAATCGCCGCTCTCTGCGGCGGGATGGGATGGTGGTTTCTGAGACCGGTGAAGGGAGAGGAAACCCGTCTTTATCCCAGAGAAGGGTTTCTGATTGTCGCGCTTGCCTGGATTTCCACGTCGGTAATCGGTGCGGTTCCTTTTTATATCAGCGGAGAGATTCCTTCCTTTCTGGACGCCTTCTTTGAAACGGTATCCGGGTTTACTACGACCGGAGCAACGATCCTCACCCGAATCGAGGAAATGTGTCACGGCGCTCTTCTGTGGCGCAGCTTTACTCACTGGATCGGAGGGATGGGCGTTCTGGTCCTGATGATGGCGCTCAGTCCCGCCGGGGAAGAACAGGGCCGGACTATCCACATTATGAGAGCGGAGATGCCCGGTCCGATTGTGGGAAAACTGGTTCCCAAGGTTCGGGAAACGGCGCGGCTGCTCTACCTTCTCTACATAGGCCTGACCATTCTGGAGGTTCTCTTTCTCCTGTTCGGCGGAATGTCCCTCTTTGAGGCCGTTGTCCATGCTTTTGCAACGGCAGGAACCGGAGGTTTCGGCATTCGCGCGGACAGTTTTGCCTCCTATTCTCCTTATCTTCAGTGGACCGTTTCCGTCTTCATGCTTCTGTTCGGAGTGAATTTCAACATCTATTACCTGTTGATTCTCCGCCGGTTCCGGGACGCGTTCCGGAATGCGGAATTGCGCTGCTATTTCGCCATCGCGGTTGTTGCCACAGGAATACTGACCGTAAACCTGATTCCCGTCTTCCAGTCTTTTGGGGAGGCGGTCCGGGTTTCGTTCTTTGAAGTTTCCTCCATCATGACGACGACCGGATTCGGCGTCGTGGATATCAATTCTTTGCCAGGGCTCTCCAAAGCTGTCCTCCTGCTGCTGATGATGATCGGGGCCTGTGCCGGATCCACGGGCGGCGGTTTGAAAGTTGCACGGGTCATGCTGCTGTTCAAGACGGCAAGGAGAGATCTGAGAAGGCTGCTGCATCCGCGGTCCGTCGGAGTGGTTCAGATGGATGGAAACCGGGTGGAGGATTACACGCTCCGAAATCTTTCGACCTTTTCCGCTCTGTATGCGCTGATCCTGCTCGCGACCTTTTTCATCCTCAGCTTCGACGCATTTGACTTCGAAACGAATTTTTCCGCGGCGGTTTCCTGCTTCAACAATATCGGTCCCGCCTATGGGGCCGCCGCCTCCGACTATTCCGCTTTCTCCGCTGTTTCCAAACTGGCACTGAGTTTTGCGATGCTGTTCGGACGGCTGGAAGTCTTCCCGCTCCTCCTGGCGTGTTCTCCGTCCTCCTGGACGAAAAAATAAGCTGAAAAAGCCATCCGCCCCGATGATCCGGGACGAATGGCTTTCCTTTTTTGACGGCCAGGTGACTGCTTTTCAGTCACGAAATCAGACAATTTGAAACAGAAAGAACTTCAGGTACTGTGTTTCCGGTACGTTCCACAGAATCGGGTGGTCGGG
>JAGAFM010000120.1 GCA_017612655.1 Clostridia bacterium
ACAGGACTCTTCTTCCCCGCCGGGATCTTTGCACGAAAATACCGCCCCTGTTTCCCTTTGATCGATCCCCGTAAGTTAGGCAAGACGCTGTTGAGAAATCCCCGCACTCGCCCGTGCCGTCGAGACCGCCCGAGACGAAGCTTGATGTATCGTTACGTTTTCCTTGCGGAGGACGCGTTTTTTGCGGCCGTCCCGGGAGCGCGAAATTCCTCCGGCAGACAGCAAAGGTTCCGGGAACCGGCCGCGGATGTCCGCGCCGGTTCCCGGAGAAATGCATTCGGTTGTTCTGTCTTTGGGGAAGGAATCAGTCGTTCTCCATCGCGGCGAGGATCACGGCGGCGATCTTTGCGGAGGTTTCCTCGTCCGCGTATACGTAGTCCGTGTTCTTCCCTTCCTTCAGGAAAGCTGCTCTGGGTTTCAGATTCCGGAGTTTCGACCCCTGGTAGGGGATGTAGACGTACATGGTTCCGACCGCGTCCCGGCTGTATCGCATCCCGGAATCGCACTCCACGAGTTCGTAGTAAACGACCATCCCGGAATTGTCGTCCGGCAGATTCAGCTCGGGCGCCTGTTCCGCTTCCAGAACCGGCGCGTTCTCCAGCAGCCCGATGACCGTCGCGGTGAGATCCGCGTCCAGACAGGTTCTTTCCAGCCCATACCACCTTCCGTAGCTGACGTAATTCTCGTCCATCAGGAGACAATCCATCTTCAGATCATCCGGCAGGCGGAAGGATTCCCCGTCCCGGCTGAAGAAGTAGTTCCCGATCTCCCGGGTGGGCCAGAGGATTCCCTCTTCCCCGTTGACGCCGGCCGACATATAGATGAAATTGTCGGACAGCAGAACCGGGACGTCCCATTCGTTTACGTTGACGTATTCGCTGCAGACCGGGGTATACCCCTCCAGCAGGTCCTTCGGCGTCTTGGCATACTCTTCTCCCCGGAAGAGAATCCGGTCTTTGGCATCCGAGGTAAACACGCCCCGTCCGTCCCGCATCCGGTCCAGTTCGGCGCAGGAAAAGAGAGAAAGACAGAGCAGGATCGCAAGTCCGAACAACAGCCACTGTTTTTTCATGATCATCTCTCCTTTCACTCCAGGTTCAGTTTTTTCTTCATGGGAAGGTAGGTCAGAATGCTGAACAGAACGAACAGCAGACACTGGAAGACGATCAGGGCCAGCAGCCAGATGTGGAGCGCCTCTGCGGCGTGCGTCCCCAGCAAGCTGAGAACCCACTCCTGCAGCCACGGATTGAGGAAGAGGAAAATGAGAAGGACCGTCGATAGGATCTGACCGATGACGTAATAGGCGAAGTAGACCCCCACGGCGGCGAGAATCCGCTTCTTCGCCAGCTGGCCGATGGACAGGCAGGAATAAAGCTGCATGTAGGAAACGGCAAACGCCAGGACGACCAGGACGATTCCCTCCAGCAGGTAGAAGACGAAGTTGGCGACACCGAACCCTTCGATGATCTCTCCGAGTACATATCCTATCGCCTTGAACACTTCCCCGGTCAGATCGAGTCCCATCATGATGGCGGCGCTCGCCAGGCAGACGAGAATCGAGAAAAGCGTGAAAACCAGGGCGGTGATCAGCTTGACCCGGATGTGCTGTCCCCTCGTGACCGGCAGCAGGAAACTGATGTATCCTTCGCTGGAATAGAGATTCATATAGAACCGCCGGATTGCCTGGATCACCGTCACGACCAGCAGGACGATGCATCCGACGGCGAAGAAGAACAGCGTCGAGCGGAAGACGATCGAATACGCGATGGTGTCGCTTTCGAAGAACTGAATGAGCCGGCCCAGGATGCTGATTCCCAGAAGGACCGCGTAAAACAGGCCGAGGGAACGAAACATCGAGATGAATTCATACCGGTAGAGTTTCTTTACCATCTGAACACCTCCCGGAAGAGTCCGTCGACGCTCTTCTGATACTGCGTCCGGATATCCTCCACGCTCTCATGCAGAACGATTTTTCCGTTCTGGATAAAGACCACGTCGTCCAGAACCGACTCGATGTCCTGAATCAGGTGAGTCGAAAGGACCACGCTGGCCTCGGGGTTGTAGTTGCCGATGATCGTCTGGATGATGTAGTCCCGCGTCGCCGGATCCACTCCCGCGATCGGCTCGTCCAGAAGGTAGAGCTTCGCGTTCCGGCTCATGGTCAGAATCAGGCAGACCTTTTCCTTGTTCCCCTTGGAAAGGGTCTTCAGCTGATGCTTCGGATCGATACCGAGCTTTGCGAGCATTTCCAGCGCCAGTTCCGGGCGGAAGTCTTCGAAGAAATCCGAAAAGTACTGTACGATCTGTTTGACCCGCATCCAGGAGTTGAGGTAGTTCTTGTCCGGAAGATAGGCGATCAGCTTGCTGGTCTCCGGCCCCGGTTGCATCGAACAGATCTCGATCGTGCCTGACGTGGGCGTCAGAAGGCCCGCAGCCAGCTTGATCAGGGTCGTCTTCCCGCTCCCGTTGGGACCGAGCAGACCGATGATCTTCCCCGCCGGAAGGGACAGGTTGACCGAATCCAGCGCCGTCACGCCCTTGGCGTAGACCTTCGTCAGATCGGTGCATTTCAACAGTTCACTCATGAGCGTATTCCTCCACCATCTGCTTGACTTTTTGCGCGTCGAATCCCAGCACCTTCAGGTCGTCATACAGTTTCCGGACCGCTTCCATGGCGTACGCCTCTCCCTTTTGCACGGCGGAACGGCTGTCTTCGTTGACGTACCAGCCGCTTCCCCGGACGGAATGCAGAACGTCCATGGCTTCCAGCTGC
>JAGAFM010000013.1 GCA_017612655.1 Clostridia bacterium
CCCCGGGATTCGATGAGATCAGCCCGTCAGTTGAGATCCTTGAAACCGGAATCAAGGTCATTGACCTTCTTGAACCTTATTCGAAGGGCGGAAAAATCGGCCTCTTCGGCGGTGCAGGCGTCGGCAAGACCGTTCTGATTCAGGAACTCATCAACAATGTCGCGAATCAGCACGGCGGTATCTCCGTTTTCACCGGTGTCGGTGAGCGTACCCGTGAGGGCAATGACCTCTACCACGAGATGAAAGACAGCGGCGTTCTCGAAAAGACCTGTCTGGTCTACGGCCAGATGAACGAGCCGCCCGGGGCGAGAATGCGCGTGGCGCTCTCCGGCCTGACGATGGCGGAATATTTCCGCGATACCGAGGGGCAGGATGTGCTGCTCTTCATCGACAATATTTTCCGTTTCACACAGGCGGGCTCCGAGGTGTCCGCACTGCTCGGCCGCATGCCGTCCGCCGTCGGTTATCAGCCGACGCTCGCGACGGAAATGGGCGCGCTGCAGGAGCGCATCACCTCGACCGGCAAGGGCTCGATCACTTCCGTGCAGGCGGTCTATGTCCCCGCGGACGACCTGACCGACCCGGCGCCGGCAACGACCTTTGCCCACCTTGACGCAACGACCGTTCTGTCCCGTCAGATCGCTTCGCTCGGTATCTATCCGGCTGTCGACCCGCTGGAGTCCAGTTCCCGCATCCTCTCGCCGGAGATCGTCGGCGCGGAGCATTACCGCGTCGCACGGCAGGTGCAGACCATTCTGCAGCGCTATACCGAGCTGCAGGATATTATCGCGATCATGGGAATGGATGAACTGTCTGACGAGGACAAGCTGGTGGTCGGACGCGCCAGAAGGCTTCAGCGCTTCCTGACCCAGCCGACCCATGTAGCGGAAAAGTTCACCGGAACCGCCGGCGTCTACGTGCCGATCAAGGAAACTGTCCGGGGATTCCGGGAGATCATCGAGGGAAAGCACGACGCGCTTCCGGAATCCGCCTTCCTCTATGTGGGCACGATCGACGAGGCCGTAGAAAAGGCAAAGCGGGCGGGCTGACCATGGAAGGGTTCATTCTGAAAGTCGTGACCCCGGAAGGGGAGGCGTTCAGCGGTGAAGTGAAGGGCATTCTGCTTCGGACCACCGAGGGCGATGTCGGAATTCTCAAGGGACATATCCGCTACGTGGCCACTCTGTCCGAGGGGTATCTGAAAATCCGCTTTCTGGACGGCTCCGAGCGCCTGGCGACCTGTATGAACGGATTTGTTTCCGTTCAGGACGACGTGGTGCGCATCATTGTCAAGTGTTTTGAATACGCTGACGAAATTGACGTGGAACGTGCGCAGGCGGCAAAGGAAAAAGCCGAAAAGAGAATTGCCGATCATCGGTCGGACACTGATGTCATTCTCGCGGAAGCGAAACTGAAGCGGGCTCTGACCCGTCTCCGCGTTTCGGGCAATCTGTAACAGGATTCCATATCAAACAGGATGTCGGGAGGATACGGTGCTGCGCCGGGTGGCGCCGCGCCGTTTCCCTTACCGGCGGGTGAAGTCCGTTTTCCGGACGAAGGGAACGAGGGGAGATCTATTCATGAACAGACGGGATTCAATCAGAATTCTTGCTCTTCTGCTCTGCCTGATCTTTCTGTTCTCCTGTCAGTCTCTGCCGGATCCGGAAGAGCCTGTTTCAACGGATCCTTCCCTCCCGGCGGAAACGTGTTCCGAAACGGAGACATTCCCCGATCAGACCGAAGCGTCCTCCTTTGAGGAAACCGAGGAACCGCCCCCCGACGTTCCTCTTCCGCCGATTTCCCTGAGCGAATTCACCCGGGGAAGCGAAGGGTCGAACGAACTGTTCCTCTACGGAATTCAGGCAGAGGCCGACGAACTCCGGCTTCTTCTGGAGTCGTATCCGTACAGGATCACGCTCCTTGCCTACTCCACGGACGGGAAACGCGCCCTGTCTTACCGGAAAAAAGACACCTATCACTCGGCCTGCACGATTAAAGCCGCGTATCTTCTGTATGTGTGCACGGTTCTTGACAGCGGAGAAGAGAGCGGGGAGACGGAACTCGAATACGGGGAGCGTCATTATTACGAAGGGTCGGGAAGGGTTCGCTTTTCGGAACCGGGAACCCGCTTTACCATCGAATATCTGATACGGCAGGTCCTTTCGATCAGCGACAACAGCGCATACCGAATGCTCCTTGAGCATTTCGGCGTGGACGGGTACAACCGGATGCTCTGGGATATCGGCGCGTCTTCCTATTATCTGGCACCGGATACGATGTTTTCCGGAAAAGCATCCCCCGTGGAACTGCTGAGAATCTGGAACGCCGTCTATGAATATCTCGGAAGCGATGCCGAACACGCTCCGCTCTACCGGAGTTCCTGTACGGATACCGACCATGCGTACGGTGCGATGACCCTGACGGACTACTCCTACTCCCACAAGTCCGGTGAAAACCTGTATCGGTTTCCCACAACCAACGACGCGGGAATTGTTTGGGCCGAAACCCCCTACCTCTACTGCATGTTCACCGACACCGCGTATACGGAGGAAAAGCAGGAGCAGATCAATGAGATCATGAGGCAGGTTCACCGGCTGATGAAGCCGGAATCCGAGTCCGAAGTTCCGGAGGAGCCATCCGGAGAATCAGGCCGAAGCTGCTTTATCAATGAGTACTTCGGAGTCGAAAAGGAATCCATTCTCAGCTGGCTGACCTCGCATGAGTCGGATGATTATTATCTGGGAACGCCTTTCGGCGATCAAAGCATCGTTTTCAATTCCGATTCCTGCATGAGACCGAACGGGCGTTTCAGGGGGGATGATCCCCACATGACCTGCACGGGGTTCGTTCTGGATGTCCTGATGGAGTCTTCCGGCGGCCGGTCCGAAGACGTTCACCGGCTTGCCAGGGAGATCGTCGACCTCTGCGATCAGAACGACTGGATGGCGAAAAAACCGATCGACTATTACCGGAACGAGATGAACGCTTTTTACTGGGGAGCATTTATTCAGCACTTTGAGGAATCCAGGATCAACTACACGGAGTATCAGACGATTTCGGAACTGCTGGAATCCCGGGAAGCGAAAAAGGGAGACCTGCTGTACTTTATTCCCAACAACACGGTGTACAGCAACAACGAGCTGGGATATGCGTGTGATGAGTTCGGGAATATCATCGACTGCCATCTTGGTTTCTACTGGGGGAGCGACAATTCGGGAGAGGATTTGTTCTGGCATTCCACAGTCGACGGGCTGACGGGTTATCCCATGGATCAAACGGCCGGAGCCTTCAATCAAATCGGGCCCATCTGTCCGCCGTCTGCGTATTTCAGCGTTTTGCTGGTACCGCTTGGGTAATCCCCTGCCGGATGTCATCGGAATGCGTGAATCCTGTGTCAGATAAGAAGCTGAAATACATAACGTCCGCAAAGGAGGAAAAAACAGTGGTTGATACGATAAGAGTTCCGAATGGATCGACAGTCAAGATGATCGCGCACCGGGGGGCAAGCTCGCTGGAACGGGAGAATACCCTCCCGGCATTCCTCGCGGCATGCAACCGTTCGTTCTACGGGATCGAGACGGACGTTCACCCGACTTCCGACGGCGGGTTCGTCATCATGCATGACAGCAATACTTCGAGAGTTGCGTTTGAGGAAGCGATCCTGGAAGAGTCCACACTGGAAGAAATTGCAAAAATCCGGATTCGGGACCTCGACGGAGAATTCCGTCAGGATCTGCGCGTGCCGCTTTATTCGGAGTATCTTAAACTGTGCAGAAAATACGGCAAGAGGCCGATTATCGAACTGAAGGGAGAGTTTTCCGGCGAACAGTTCGACCGGTTTATTAAAGAGTCCGGGGACTGCTCCGATCTCACTTTTATTTCCTTCGACGAGGGGAACCTGATCTCCCTCAGATCCCGCCTTCCTTCGGTTTCGCTCCAGTATCTGACCGGATCCTGGGATGACGAGGTCCGTTCTTTTCTGAGGGAATACCGTCTGGATCTGGATCTGTATTACGGAACGATGTTTTCCGAGGACGGCAAAGAGGTCGACCGTTCTATCCCGGAGACGCTCCACCGGGAAGGAAAGCTTTTAAACGTGTGGACGGTGGATACCCTTCCGGATGCGATTCCCCTGATTTCCGCCGGGGTTGATATGATTACCTCCAACACTCTGGAGTGAGACGAAGGAAAACAGAACAAAGTGCGGTCCTGACCCGGGATTCGGATCAGGACCGCCGTTTTTTATGGGATTATAAAGGGGAAAAACAGGAAAGGAATTATGCTTCCGGTGTCGTTTCCTGTTCGGATTCGCTCTCGGAGTTCGGTGAGCCTGTGTCGTCGGTCACGACGGCATTTTCCCGAAGGAACCGGAAGGCGGCTGACCAGTCAGCCGAAAGCTGCAGGTTGTCCTTCCCTATGGCACGGTAAACGGCGTCAGCGTCGGCGTATGTGCCGCCCTGAATATAGCTGTTTACGAGATCGTTCAGATCTTCTTCCGTCCCCTGGATGTTTTCGGAACGGCAGATTGCGGTCAGGACGAGCTGCCGCTTGACAGAACCGATCGCGTTCTGGGATATTCTGCCGCAGAACGTGTTCAAATCCACCCCGTACAGCTGCGCGAGATATTCCAGAGAGATCCCCAATTGAGAAGCGTATGCCTTGTACTCCTCCATCTGCTGGTTGTAGTTTCGCTCCGCGAGATCCCTCGGGTAGCCGGGATCCTTAAAGGTAACGAGGGAATAGGCCAGACTGAACGCCTGATCTTCCATGACAGACTTTCTGGTTTCCTCCAGAAAGGCCTCCACGGTTGTGTACAGACCGCTGCTGGACTCGGAGACCATCTCGTCGGTCAGCTCGGTTGGCTTGACGTTCGCCTTTACGTCCGCGACGGTGACCGTAAAGACCGCTTCTTTTCCTTTGAACGCGTCGTCGGAAGTATACCCGTCGGGAATGAGTGCGCTGACTTCCTTCACATCGTCTTTGGAAAGCCCGATCAGGATGTCATTGATTTCCGCGATTTTGGTCGGAGAAGTACCGCCTGCGAGCACGGTGGTTTCACTGATCGCCAGGCTGTCTTCCGTTTTGCCGTCAACGGTGCAGGTGGCAGAGAGCGTAACCCGGTCCCCTTCCTCCGCCGGTTTTCCCGTGGACTGAAGGGAGGTGTTGGCGCTCAGAATGCTGTCGACTTCCTCGTTGACTGCCTCGTCGATTTCAGATTGTTTCAATTCCAGCCCTTTGAACTGCCCCAGCTCGAGATACTGCTTCGTATCTTCAAACGTGTAGGAGGTCAGTTCCTTGACGCCGCAGGATACTAGGGACAGCGTCAGCAGAGCCAGCGCCGTCAGAACGGAAAGGATCCGGATCATTCTTCTCATGGGAGGTCTCCTCATTCTTCTTTCGTTCGGTTATGCGGTTTTCGCAAACCGCTGAAAATTATACCATAACAGAGTGCAAAAGGCAAGCGCTTTCACAAGAAATTCACAAGCGCCGGCCCGGACGGCCAGCCCATTGACTTTCCGGCGGTTTTGTGGTATCCTAATACGCGGAAAACGGGGGGGAAGGTCTGCGGACGGAGAATGTCCGTCTGAAGACTTGCTTCTCCGCCTGTTAACCGCAAGTCAGAAACAGCCAAATGCGCCGAAATAGATGAGAAAGGTCCGGGGAGGGAAGACGATGCGGCAGAACTATGATGTGATTATTATCGGGGCCGGACCGGGCGGAATATTCTCCGCTTATGAGCTGGTGAAGGAACGGAGCGATCTGAAGATCGCCGTATTCGAAGAGGGAAACGAACTCGCGAAACGGAAATGTCCGATTTCCGAAGGATTAACCGACCGCTGCCTCGGATGCAAAACCTGTGCGATCATGAGCGGATTCGGCGGAGCGGGGGCTTTTTCGGACGGGAAATACAATATCACCAACGATTTCGGCGGGACGCTCTACGAATATATCGGAAAGCGGGAAGCGCTCGCTCTGATGCGTTATGTGGATGAGATCAACATGGCTCACGGAGGAGAAGGAACCAAACTGTATTCCACCGCCGGAACCAGATTCAAAAAACTCTGCCTGCAGCACAAACTGATGCTCCTGGATGCGTCGGTCCGTCATCTCGGAACCGATGTCAACTATGTCGTCCTCGGAAATCTCTATGACGAGCTGAAGGAGAAGGTGGAGTTTCATTTCAATACACCCGTGGAGCGGATCGAGGCCCGGGAGGGCGGGTATCGGGTGTTTTTCCACGGAGAAAGCGAGTTCGCGGACTGCGGGAAATGCATCGTGTCCGTAGGCAGAAGCGGCAGCAAATGGATGGAGAAGATATGCGCCGAAATGAACATTCCGACCCGTTCCAACCGGGTGGACCTCGGCGTGCGCGTGGAGCTGCCTTCCGTCATTTTCTCTCACCTTACGGACGAGCTGTACGAAAGCAAGATTGTCTACCGAACGGAGAAGTTCGAGGACCGGGTCCGGACTTTCTGCATGAACCCGAACGGCGTGGTGATCAACGAAAACACGAACGGCATCATGACGGTCAACGGGCACTCTTTTGACGATCCCGCCAAACATACGGAAAACACGAACTTTGCGCTTCTGGTGTCCAAGCACTTTTCCGAGCCGTTCAAGGACAGCAACGGATACGGGGAAAGCATCGCGCGCCTCTCCAACATGCTGGGGGGCGGCGTCATCGTGCAGCGTTTCGGAGATTTAATCCGGGGACGCAGGAGCACGGTCTCCAGAATTGAGGACGGTGCGGTGACCCCGACTCTCGCGGCCACCCCGGGCGATCTTTCTCTGGTTCTCCCGAAGAGAATTCTGGACGGAAACATTGAGATGATATACGCACTGGACGCCAATGCTCCCGGCACGGCCAATGACGATACGCTTCTTTACGGGGTAGAGGTGAAATTCTACAATATGGAAGTGGAAATCGACCAGAATTTGGAGTCCTGCCACAAGGGACTGTACGTGATCGGAGACGGAAGCGGCGTGACGCATTCCCTGTCTCATGCTTCCGCCAGCGGCGTATATGTGGCGCGAAGAATTCTCGCCGCTACCTGACGGACCCGCAACCGGTTTTGCCGTGAGCGGAATGGGATTTCTGGGCGCCGGAACCATCATCAAGGACAAGCTGACGGTCCGCGGCCTTTCCACCGCCGCCAAGCTTTGGATCAGCGCCGCCATCGGTGTCGCCGGCGGAGCCGGTTTTCTCGCGGAATCCGTCGTCTTTACCGTGTTTGTTCTGATCCTCATCTGCGGAATCAACGCATTTGACAGCTGGTTCAAAAAACGGGGCCCGGCCATCACGGTTTCCGCCTCAAACGGAATCCCTCTGATTCAGATCATCACCAATGCCGCTGCGTACAATAACCTCTCCGTGCACGATATTGACATTCTGGAAGTCGGGGAAGAGCGCACGGTTGCCCGGGCCTATCTGCCGCTCGGTGTTTCGGACACAACGGCCCGGTACTTCGCCAATCATCTGGACACCTAACCGGATCTGACGGTTCATCGGTGAACCGTTCAGCTGGCCGCGACGGCCGTTCTCCGGCTTCTGCTTTCGCATCTAGAATACTGCTATCGATAGAAAGGCGTTTCCCATGAAATACTTTGTGCTGATTCCGGACGGAATGGCCGATTATCCCCTGCCTTCTCTCGGAGGGAAGACCCCGATGGAAGCGGCGAACAAGCCCATGATGGACAGGCTGGCCAGAGAGGCCTTCGTCGGCCTCGTTTCCAATGTTCCGGACGGAATGGTCCCGGAAAGCGACACCGCCAACCTCGCGATTCTGTCCTACGACCCGAAAGTGTACTCCAACGGCCGCTCGCCTCTGGAGGCGGTAAGCATGGGCCTGTCCCTGTCGGAGGAGGACACGGCGATCCGTTGCAACGTCGTGACCCTTTCGGAGGAACCGGAGGCGTACGAGGAAAAAACCATTCTCGATCATTCGGCGGACGAGATCTCAACGGCCGAAGCGGCCGAGCTGATCCGGACGGTGAATGCGGAACTCGGAACCGATGATATCCGGTTTTACCCGGGCATCAGCTACCGTCACTGCCTGCTGTGGCGGAATGTGCCTGATCTCGTGGATTTTGCGCGCCCGCATGATCACCTGGGGGAGCGGATCGCACCCTTTCTCCCTGCAGGAGAGAAGGGAAAACCGTTTCTGGATCTGATGCAGCGCAGCTATGGGATATTGAACCGTCATCCGGTGAACGAAAGGCGAAGAGAGAGAGGCCTGAAACCCGCCAATTCCATTTGGCTCTGGTCTCCCGGAAAGAAGCCGCAGCTCCCTGATTTTTTCGAAAAATGGGGCGTCCGCGGCACCGTGATTTCTGCGGTTGACCTGATTAAAGGAATCGGGATCTGCGCCGGGATGAAGACGGTCGACGTGGAAGGCGCAACCGGCAACTTCAGGACCAATTACCGCGGAAAGGCGGAAGCGGCGATTGAAGCGTTCAAAACGGGTTCCGATTTTGTCTATGTTCACGTGGAAGGGCCGGACGAATGCGGCCATCGGGCGGAAACGGAAAACAAGATTACCTGCATCGAACGCATCGACCGTGAAATCCTGACACCGGTATTTGAAGCTCTGCGTTCTTTCGGGGAACCGTTTCGGATCATGGTTCTTCCGGACCATCCGACTCCCATCTCCCGCAGAACTCATACAATGGACCCGGTCCCGTTCCTGATCTGGAGCAGCGACCGGAAGAGAGAAGGGGCGGAATCCTTTACGGAGGACGGAGTCGGAGTCTCCGGCTTTTACCTTCCGGACGGATCCGAACTGCTCTCCTATCTGATTACATAGAAAGGCGGGGTTCTCTTTTCCCATGAAGAACGAAAACGACGAGACCTTTTTCTCCTCACTGCTGGAAATGACAGAGTCCGAACCGAAGACCGAGAACGGTGGGACGGCCGGTCAGAATGAGTCCGCCTCCGAGGCGGGTGTCGTTCAGGCGACAGAAAAGAAACCGTCCAGGGAGCGGAAGCCCCGATTTCCTGCCGCGAAGGAAGCGGCGGAATGGATGGAGCTTCTGGCCTTCTCCGTCGCGGTCGTCATTTTAATCTTTTCCTTTTTCTGCCGGATCGCCGTCGTGGACGGCCCCTCCATGGAACAGACGCTTTACGACGGACAGATTCTGATGGTTTCCGATCTGTTCTACGAGCCGAAGCAGGGGGATGTCATCGTCTTTCAGTCCCCCACTATCCTCGGCAACAAAGCCATCGTGAAACGCGTGATAGCCGTCGGGGGGCAGACAGTCGATATCGATTTCGACACCTGGACCGTTACGGTTGACGGGGTTCCGTTAGAGGAAGAATATGTCAATTATATGAAACAGATTTCCATGGACCGGGAGTCCCGTCTGTCCTATCCGCTGACGGTGGAAGAGGGGAAACTGTTTGTCATGGGAGACAACCGGAACAATTCCACCGACTCCCGCAGCGTCCTGATCGGGCAGGTGGATGAGCGGTTTGTTTTGGGAAGAGTTCTCTTCCGGTTGTTCCCGCTGTCCTCCTTCGGCACCATCCGCTGAGGGGGAAAAGGTTACTGATCATCTGAAAGAAGGGGGGGCTGCGCGGTGCCGTCCGAACAGATTCAGTGGTTTCCCGGGCACATGGCCAAAACCAGAAGGCTGATCCGGGAAAATCTGACTGCCGTGGATCTTGTCATCGAGATGCTGGATGCGCGGATTCCCTTCAGTTCGAAAAACCCGGAAATCGGGAAATGGATTGGTGAGAAGCCGGTTGTCACCGTTCTGTCCAAGGCGGCGATGGCGGATCCGGCCGTGTCCGCTCTCTGGGTGCAGTCGTACCGACAGCGGGGGAAAACCGCGGTTTTGCTGGACTGCCTGACCGGAGAAGGGATGGAAGGTCTGACCCGGGAGATCGCAAACCTGACCTCGGAACGGAGGGAACGTTACGATCAGAAAGGAATGACGGGACGTAGAATGCGGGCCATGATTGTCGGCATTCCGAACGTCGGAAAGTCCTCTCTGATCAACCGGATCGCCGGGAACCGTTCCGCAAAGGTGGAAAACCGTCCCGGCGTCACGATGCAGAAACAGTGGGTTCCGACCTCGGCCGGCGTGGATCTTCTGGATATGCCGGGAGTTCTCTGGCCGAAATTCGAAGATCCGACCGTCGGGGAGAATCTCGCCATTACCGGTGCCATCCGGGATGTGATTCTGGATGCGGAGAGAATCGCCTATGCGCTGATCGGACGACTTCGCAGGCTGTATCCGGACGCTTTGAGCGTCCGATACCGGCTCGGGGATCCGGAGCAGTACCGGAATCTCGCCGACTGGGAGCTTGCGGAGTATATCGGGAGAAAACGGGGACTGCTTGTCTCCGGAGGCGAGGTGGATCTGGAACGGACCGCCCGTCTCCTGATCGAAGAATTCCGATCGCTGAAGATCGGGAGAATTACGCTGGAACGGCCGGAAACGGTCCGGGGCGGAGAGAAAGAGCCGGAAAGAGATGTCTGAGAGAAGAAAGAAGGAGCCGCTGAACCCGTTCCTGGAAGAAGAGGCTTATGCGCAGGGATTCGTTTCCGTCTGCGGATGTGACGAAGCCGGAAGGGGCCCGCTTGCAGGCCCCGTTGTCGCGGCCGCGGTGATTCTGCCCCGCGGACTCGTCATCCCGGGCCTGGATGATTCCAAAAAGCTGTCGGAAAAGAAAAGAGAAGAGCTTTTTGATCTCATTCGCGCCGAATCGGTCGCATACGGGACCGCGGAAGCAAGCGCGCAGGAAATAGACGAAATCAACATTCTGAACGCTTCCATGCTTGCCATGAGGCGGGCGATGGAGGCTCTGCCCGTTCCCGCGGATTTTGCCCTCATTGACGGAAACACCGCACGCGGCTTTTCCGTTCCCGTCCGGACAGTCGTCGGAGGGGACGGCATTTCCCCATCGATTGCCGCGGCGTCCGTTCTTGCCAAAGTTTCGCGAGACCGGTTCTGCATGAAACTCGAACAGGAGTACCCGGGATACGGATTCGCCAAACATAAAGGATATCCGACCAAAGAGCACCGCGACGCGGTAAAGGCGCTCGGTCCCTCACCGGTTCACCGGAAAACGTTCCTTCGTTTTTTGGATGCCGGAGCGGAGACATCTTCCGGGCCCGGAAAGGAAAAGCAGCAAGGACAAGGCTGACAGGAAAGGAATACAAATGCTTCATTATCTCAGCACCCGCGGCGGAACGGCCGCAAATACCCGGATCCGCAGTGCGGAGGCGATACTGCGCGGGCTCGCCCCCGACGGAGGGCTTTTCATGCCGGAACGCATTCCGGCACTGACCCGCGACGATCTGAAAAAGCTCTGCGGGCAGACCTATCCGGAACGTGCCTCGTTCCTCCTTTCCCGGTTTCTCGACGACTATCCGGTCTCAGAACTGGAAGCTTACGCAAGGGATGCCTATGGAGAAGACCGTTTTCCGGGCGGAGCCGCACCCCTTCATAATCTGGACGGACGCCGCTCTGTTCTGGAGCTCTGGCACGGTCCCACCTGCGCCTTCAAGGACATGGCTCTGCAGATGATGCCGAAGCTGCTGTCCGGTTCGCTTCGTCTGACGGGCGAAGCCAGAACCGCCGTCATTCTGGTCGCGACTTCCGGGGACACCGGAAAAGCCGCACTGGAGGGATTCCGCGACGTTCCGCAGGTCCGGATCCTGGTCTTCTATCCGGAAGACGGAGTATCCCGGATGCAGAAACTGCAGATGGCGACCCAGGAAGGCGGCAACGTCGGCGTGCTCGCGATCTCCGGTAATTTTGACGATGCCCAGACCGGTGTCAAATCGATTTTTTCGGATCCCGGTACCGCCGATGCCCTGGAGCGCGCGGGGTGCTTTTTCTCCTCCGCCAATTCAATCAACTGGGGACGTCTCGCGCCCCAGATCGTGTACTATGTTTCCGCGTACTGTGATCTGGTCACCAAGGGAAGCATCCGACTCGGGGACGAGATCGTTTTCTCCGTTCCGACCGGAAATTTCGGGAACATCTTTGCGGGATACCTTGCCAAGCGGATGGGCGTCCCGATCCGCAGATTCCTCTGCGCCTCCAATCGAAATCATATCCTGACGGATTTCCTGAAAACCGGAGTATATGACAGGAACCGGCCGTTTCACACGACGATGTCTCCGTCCATGGATATCCTGATCTCCAGCAACCTGGAGAGACTGCTTTATACCGTTACGGGTTCCGGACTGACTTCAGGCTGGATGACACAGTTAAAAGAGAACGGGGTCTATCGTGTGCCCGATGCCGTGCGGTCGTCCATTCGGGAATCTTTCCTTGGGTATTACTGTGACGAGGCACAGACCATTTCTGCGATTCGAAACACTTACGAGCAGTTCGGGTATCTGATTGATCCGCATACCGCTGTCGCCGTTCATGCGGCGAACCGCTATCGGGAAGAAACGGGGGATCCGGTTCCCACCGTCATCCTCTCCACTGCCAGCCCGTACAAGTTTGCCGGGGCTGTTCTGTCCGCCCTCTCCGGCTCTGTTCCGGAAGACGAGTTCGAAGCCCTCTCCGCGCTCTCTCACATGACAGGAACCGAAATACCGGCTCAGCTTGCCTCCCTTCGGGAGAAACCGGTCCGATTCCGGACGGTTCTTTCCCCGGATGAAATGACGGGGGCGACCCTGTCGTTTGTCAAAACGTTATGTCCGTCTTTGTCATAGCCGATTTCCATCTTTCCGGTTCCGTGGAGAAGCCGATGGACCGCTTCGGTTCCCGCTGGCGGAACTACCGGGAGAAAATTCCTGCCCGCTGGAGAGAAACGGTTCGGGACGGGGACACCGTCATTCTTCCGGGCGATCTGTCCTGGGGCATGACGCTGGATGAGGCGGATGCGGATCTTCGCTTTCTGGAGGGACTTCCCGGGCAGAAGATCCTGCTGAAAGGGAATCACGACTACTGGTGGCCGACTTCGGCCAAATTTCAGTCCTACCTGGACAGGGAGGGCTTCTCCACTATCCGTTTCCTCTACAACAGCGCCTTCCTCTGTGAATCGTTTATTATCTGCGGAACGAGAGGATGGTATTCCGACGCGCGCCAGGGCGGCAGGGACGAAGCGGACGACGCGAAGATCCTTGCGAGGGAGGCCGGCAGGCTGACTCTTTCCCTGAAAGAGGGAGTCAAGCTGCGGGAACGGTGCGAACGGGAGGACGGAACATCACCCGAAATCCTTGCCTTTCTGCATTATCCGCCGCTGTTTGCCGATACCGTCAGTCCGGAACTGATCGGCGTCCTGGAACGCTTCTGCGTCCGCAGATGCTATTTCGGGCACATCCACGGAGTGTATTCCGTCCCCGCCCTGAGAAAGTACAAAGGGATGGAGTTCCGCCTGATTTCCTCGGATTATCTGGATTTTTACCCGTTTTGGATCGATCCGCTGCCTCCGGCTGGTCCGGACGGTTCCGTTCACAGAAGTTCCGATTTTTGTCCGGAAATTGTAACAGAAAAGTAACGATGCGTTAGCACTCTCCTATTGACAGTGCTAACGCATTGTGCTATAATAGTGGCAACAAAGGAACAGAGAAATCTCTTCCCGGGGGTTCCCTCCGGGAGGATCAAAGCCCTCCTTCCCTTGCCGCTTCCGCTTCTTCCGGCGACCGCCGGAAAATCAAAGAGGGGAAGCATTGACAGGAGGTCTGACTTATGTTACCGAGCATTTTTGGAGACAACCGTTTCTTTGGCGAGAACCTGTTTGACGACTGGTTCGCATTTCCGTTCGACCGGGAGCTGCGCGGGACGGAGAAAAAACTGTACGGAAAGAACGCGGCGCACGTCATGAAGACGGATATCCGGGAGGGGGAGGATTCCTATGAGATCCTCGTCGATCTCCCCGGGTTCAAGAAAGAGGACGTGACCATTTCCCTGGAGAACGGCTATCTGACCGTCGGCGCGTCGAAAACGGTCGACCAGAACGAAGAGAACAAGAAAGGTCAGCTGATCCGCCAGGAGCGCTATTCCGGTTCCATGCAGCGCAGTTTCTACGTCGGCGAGGCAGTGACGGAAGAGGACATCAGGGCGAAAATGGAGCACGGTCTTCTGACCCTGACGGTTCCGAAGAGAGAAGCAAGAAAGCTTCCCGAGAAAAAGACGATCGCGATCGAATAACAGAGAACGGTTCCCGAAGGGGTTTCCTTTCGGAAATCTGAGTTGAAGCCGAATCGGCAAAAAGCAAACGGAACAAAAAGAAGCCCGGAAGCGGGAGGCGCAGCCTCCGCTTTCGGGCGGTTTCTTTTTGCGATTGCCTGGGATCCGGTCCGATTACTCAGCAGTGAGAACGCTGACGCGCTTCTTGTTGCCGCTGTAGCGCTCGAATTTCACAACGCCGTCCGTCAGTGCGTAAAGCGTGTCGTCCGAGCCGATCCCGACGTTCTTCCCGGGATGAACGTTGGTCCCTCTCTGACGTACGATAATATTCCCGGCGACTACCGACTGCCCGTCGGACTTTTTGACGCCGAGTCTCTGTGCGTTGGAGTCCCGTCCGTTCTTGGTGGAGCCGACTCCTTTTTTATGTGCAAAAAATTGCAGGCCCAGTTTCAACATGGTTCAAACCTCCGTATTCATGAATCGGGTGATGTTGGGGGGGAAAACCGCGACGGTCTGTCTACCGTTCCTCGGTTTCGACTTCGAGATAATCGTAGTAGTCTTCCAGGAGAGAGACCAGCTGCAGGTAATACCCGTAAATCAGGGAAGCGGCGGCATACTGCTTTTTTTCATCCGCTGACCCGGGTAAAGCGGATTCGCAGATCACGGTGACATTCGTGGTCTTTTCCTCAACCGTGTAGGCGACGTCAAGCCCGTGTACCACTTCCAGCGTGTTGACAACCAGCATGGTCATTGCGGAGAGTGCGGCGCAGACAACATCCTGACCGGCGTCTCCGAATCCGGCGTGACCGGTTTCGCGGAAACCGTAGTAAACGCCTCTCCTGCAGTAGAAAACGATCCTCGTCATAACGGGAACGCGGGATCAGCCTTCGATCTTCTCGATCTGCACCTTGGTGTAAGGCTGCCTGTGACCGATCTTTTTCTTCTCGTTCTTCTTGGACTTGTAGCGCAGAACATAAATCTTCTTACCGCGTCCGTTCTTGATGACCTTTGCGGTAACTTTAGCCCCTTCCACGAGAGGCGTGCCGACTGTGAAGGTATCCCCGGCAGAAACTGCGTAGACCTTGTCAAACGCAACGGTCTCCCCGTCCGCCGCATCCAGTTTTTCAATAAAGAGGATGTCGCCTTCCTGAACCTTGTACTGCTTTCCGCCTGTCTCAATGACTGCAAACACGAAAAGCACCTCGCTTTCTGTTACGACTCGCTGCCACAGGTAAGCGGATTCGCTGTTTGGGACCTGTAAATCAAGCGGCCATTTATTCTATCATAACGGCGAGGTGCTGTCAAGCGTTTTTTTTGCTTTTTTCGGTTTTTACGTGCTTTTTGCGGGACTTTTCGGGGGGCAGGGAAAAATGCAGCGCGGGAGGTCTCCCGCTTTTTTACTTTTCTGAAGGAAATGCTTCGCAAAGGACACGCCGTACGGCGCCGGGTCCTTCGCTCATTCTGCGGAACAGGAATTCCACCCGTTCTCCGATCCCCGCGTCATAGAGACTGACGCCGAAGATTGCCGGATTGGAGAGGATGGGAGAGAGCGCAGCGGCAGCCTGTTCCTCTCCGACGGAACCGAGGGAGATGCCTTCGAGACGGGACTGCAGGGCGGGGAGCAGGGGGTCCGGGGACAGCGGAAGGGGATTCCCTTCGTCATCCAGACCGAGCAGATAGCGGCACCAGCCAGCGCAGACAAGAGGGATTCCGACCAGGGAAGAGGGATCCAGTCCTTGCTTTAAATAGGCCTTCACTGTTTCCCCGAACCGGACCGACATCTTCTGAGAGGTGTCCGTAGCGATTCTCTGGGGGCTGTCCGGCATGAACGGATTGGGGAGACGTTCAAGCACGACTTCGTCGAGGAACCGGCGCGGGTCTAGGATGCCCGGGTCAGTGACCACGGGAAGTCCCTCCCGGTAGCCGATGGTCCGGACCAGTGCCGCCAGCTGCGGATCGCTCATCTCCTCGCTGATCCGCTTTTTCCCGAGCAGGCATCCGAAGACGGCGAGCGCGGTGTGGAGCGGATTGAGACAGGTGCAGACCTTCATCTTTTCCACCCGGTCCACGGTGTTCCGGTCGGTAAAGAGAATTCCGCCGCGGTCCAGAGGAACCCGCCCGGCCGGGAAACGGTCCTCGATGACTAGATACTGCGGCTTTTCCGCGTTGACGAACGGCGCGATATAGGTATGTTTGTCCGTTACGACGGTTTCGGTGTCCGCGAAGCCGGTGGACGCCAGCATCTCGGCAACCGTTCCGTCGGGACGGGGCGTGATCTTGTCGATCATCGAAATCGGGAAGGAGATTCGGTTCTCGTCCCGGAGATAGGCGGAGAAGCCTGAAGTCGCGAGCCCCCGCTCCTCCCAGGCCTGCGCGATCGGTAGAACCGCCGTGCGGAGCTTGTCCCCGTTGTGGGAACAGTTGTCCATGGAGACCAGCGCGAGAGGGGCGCCCCCCGCGGTGAAACGTGCGAGAAGAAGCGAGGTCAGTTTTGCGAGAAACGTCTGAGCTCCGTCGGGGCCCGATTCCATATCGGCCTCAATCCCGGGAAGGAGGGAACCGTCCGGGCGGGAGATCGAATAACCCTTTTCGGTAATGGTGAAAGAGACCATCTTCAGACTGGGGGAGCAAAAGATTTCCGTCAGTCGCGGCAACCCGGATTCATCTGCCTTGACAGCTTCCGCGACCGAACCGATCACGCGTTTCCCGACGGAGCCGTCAGGCAGAAAGGTCACGCACAGGGACAGGTTGTCGTGCGGTGCGTAGATACGGTCGATGATTTCGAAATCGAACCCCTCGGCGGCAATGACCCCGCGGTCCAGAACCCCTTCACAGAGCAGACGGTCCGCTACGGCTGCGGGGAAAGCCCGAAACAGATTGCCCGCGCCGAAATGCAGCCAGATCGGCTGTTCCCGGGTTCTCCGGATCATGTCGGCACGGTCGTAGGCCGGGACGGATATGCCCGCCGCCTCCCAGGCGGCGCGGTCGGACAGCGCTGCGTCATTCAGATGAAGCATGAAAGAATACCTCCGATCTCAGAAACGGAAATACAGGAAGGGACTGTAGGTGGAGCCGACCATCCGGACGGTGGAAAACGCAATCAGAAGAACAGCCAGAACGGTTCGGATAATCCGTTCCTCTGCGGGGCGCAGTTCCATCGAACGGGACAGTCTCCGTCCGATGGCAGGAATCACCGGGAAGGAAAGCAGCGCCGCAGCGGCGAGCAGGACGCAGTTCCCGAGCAGGATGGAGTTGGTGAAGACGTCCGTGAAGCCGCTCGCGCCGATCCCGAAGAGTTTTCCCAGTTCGGAAAAGGTATGGTCTTCGAAAAGGAAAATGGCCCATCCGAAGAGAATGGCGACAAGCGAATAGAGGTGTCGGAAGAAGGCGGGGATCCGTTCCAGCCAGCGGGAGAGGAACGCCTTCTCCAGAACCAGAAGCAGAAAGTTGTACAGACCCCAGAGAATGAAGTTCCAGTTCGCCCCGTGCCAGAACCCGGTAAGGAACCAGACCACGAACAGGTTTCGGAACAGTTTCCATTTCCTGTCGACCCGGTTCCCTCCCATGGGAATGTAGACGTATTCGCGGAACCAGGTGCCGAGGGAGATGTGCCACCTTCTCCAGAATTCCGTGATGGACGAGGAGAGGTAGGGGTAGTCGAAGTTTTCAAGGAAGGTGAAGCCGAACAGCTTCCCGAGACCGATCGCCATGTCGCTGTACCCGGAGAAGTCGTAGTAGATCTGGAACATAAAGAACAGAACGCCTGCCCACTTGGCGAGCACCATCACGCCGGCGTCCGATTCCGCGAGCAGAGCCTCGGAGGCGGAGGCGCAAAGGTCCGCGATCAGGATCTTCTTCCCGAGTCCCACGGCGAACCGGAAGATTCCGTCGTTGATCTGAGCCGCCGATACGGTCCGCTCGGACAGCTGCGCGTCGATGTCGTGATACCGCACGATCGGTCCGGCGATGAGCTGCGGGAAGAAGGAGACGTACAGAAGCAGCTTCAGCGGAGACCGCTGACATTTCGCGGTGCCGCGGTAGACGTCGATGACGTAGGACATCGCCTGAAACGTAAAGAAGCTGATTCCGATCGGCATGACGACGTTGAGCAGGGGGATGGACAGGCCGAAGGCCGCGTTCAGATTGGAGAGCGCGAAATTCGTGTACTTGAAAAAGCCGAGGACTGAAAGGTTGAAGATCACTGCAAGAACCAGGGCCGTCTTCCGCATGTGATCCGTTTTGGCTCTCGCTTTGGCTACGAGGAGGCCGAACAGATAGTCGGCGGCGACCAGGCCGATCATGACAAACACGTAGATCGGCTCCCCGAAGGAATAGAAGAGCAGGGAGAAGATCACGAGAATCCCGTTCTGGACCTTGAGGTTCTTAAAAGAGAGCAGATAATAGCACAGGAGAAGAAGGGGAAGGAAGGCGTAGAGGAACACCAGACTGGAAAATACCATATGCGGCTCCCTCCTTTACGATACGCCGACCAGGGCGAGATACAGGCGGATCCAGGTGGAGGTGTTCACGCACTGCATGTTGTTGAGGAACAGAATGTCATCCAGTCCGTAATCCTTGAACTGCTGGTAAATGTTGAATCCGCAGTAGCGGGGATCGATTATGATGATGTTTCCGTAGTGCAGCGTCAGATACGGGATGATCGCGTTGCCGTAGGAATCCTTCAGAACCAGAATGCTCTTGTCCTGCGGATTGGACGGCACGTTGATGATCGTGTAGGGGTTGTCTCCGCCGATGTAGGCCAGATAGTTTCCGTACGCGGTGATAATGGAGGATTTGTAGGTCTCCGTCGATCCGCCGGTCCGCGTGATGGTCATCGTGCAGGGCACCCCGGGATCGAACGCTTCCAGAACGTCCGAGAACTGGAGGACGCGCGGATCCTGCGTGAAACTGTAGAGAGATCCGTGGTATTTGCTGTTCAGCACCGTGTAGGAGAGGGAGTCCAGCGACGCGGGCGACAGCCCGAGACTCTTCGCAAAAACGGTATACGCATAGTACGCGCCGCGGCCGTTCCAGTGATGGTCGGTCTTCAGGTACAGGTATTCGCTGCGGTGCGCAAAGAAGGTGTCGTACACGTTGACGAAATTGATGCCCGTCCCCTGATAGAGCACAGTCATTTTGGCCAGCGAGTCGCCCTGGTTCGTGATCCGGC
>JAGAFM010000121.1 GCA_017612655.1 Clostridia bacterium
ATCGTTTATGGTCGACTTGGATATCGTAATACCAGCTCCCGCCAGTTTTGGTTTGGTACGGCATAATCAATCACCTCATTCTTGGTTTCCTAATCCGTGATGATACTATATCATGTTTTCTGACGATTGCAAGGCAAAAAGTCCCTAAAAAGTCCCTAAAATCCGCGTCTTTTCGCTCTTTTGTACAACATAGCGACTGCCTGCGGAGCAGTAGGTAGTGGGTTCGAGCCCCGCCGGGTGCACCACTTTTTTGCCTCAAAGCCGACCTTATCCCCATTTCTTCCCCGTACGTCCTTTTCCCGTGTGATAACGGAACTTTCCGCGCATCCGCTGGCGGAACTATCTCACAGGAACAGGAGTGTTCCGAGGCAGTGCCGGCGGAACTTTCTCACAGGAACAGGAGTGTTCCGAGGCAGTGTCGGCGGAACTATCTCACAGGAACAGGAGTATTCCGAGGCAGTGCCGGCGGAACTATCTCACAGGAACAGGAGTGTTCCGAGGTTGCGCCAGATTCCCGACTTCCGGATGCCGTATTTCCACAGGATCCGTCTGCGGGCCCACCGGCCGAGAGACTGAAACTTTTTCAGGTCCTCCAGCATTTCCAGATCCTTTTTGTCCAGGAAATCCGCATAACGGCCGCCGAACGCGACGGCCTGGTTGATGTTCTGCTGGAAACGCGACCGGATCTGTTTCCTTCCCATCCTCAGTTTGTGCAGGAATGTGGAGATGGAATAGTTGGAGGCGCCGTAGAAATTGTTCGAGTGCTGGCGGTAGAAGATCGTCGGTTCCGTAAGGAATCCGATCTTTCCCATCGTCGCGGCGACAAGCGTCAGCCAGTGGTCGTGCATGACGGCGGCCGGGGGAATCGGGGAGGCGAGGTCGATGAGCGCCCGGTTCACGAGCATGGTGTTGCCGGAAGGGACATTCTGTACGATCAGGCGGTTCAGGGTCAGGGCGTTCACATCGATGTTCTGATAACGGAACATGGAATGGGAGATCAGGTTCAGCCCGGAGTCGACCACTTCGGAATCCGTGAAGACCATGATCGGCGTACCGTTTCCGTATCCGGATTCCAGTTCGCGGTATTTCTCCAGGGTGACCCGGACCTTGTTCGGCTTCCAGACGTCGTCGTGATCGCAGAACATGACCAGCGGCGCGGAGGAGGACGCCAGCAGGAAGGAGAAGTTCTCCGGGGCCGTGGCCGGAGCCTGCCCGAGGAACCGGAAGGTCCCGGGGTATTTCCTCAGGTAGTCGCCGACGATCTCCAGTGTGTCGTCGGTGGAACCGCCGTCCCGGATCAGGACCTCGAAGTCACGCCAGTCCTGCGCCAGCAGAGAATCGATCTGTTCACGCAGGAACCGCGAGGAATTGTATGTCGCAAGAAGGATTTGGATTTCCATCATGACTCCGGGTTTCCGAAAGGTGTGAAACGGACCGTGTACGCGAGGCGGACCCGCATCCGTGCAGCAGCTGAAATCCGGGGGCAAAAGTCAGATTCTTTCATTCGAATATTCTTCCTTGTCATTTTTGTCCAGGAACAGCTGAACGATGTCCCGACCGAAGGAGGAGTCCCAAAGGAAGAGCGCGCGTTCCATGGCATGGGCGACCGTGCCGTCGTCCCCGATCGGCTCCTCCGGGAAATCCTCATATTTCAAGTTCAGGGAAAGCATCCGCGCGAGATAGTCGCCCCTCGCCCAGAACATCGTGCCCTGGGAAAACTCGATGACCGGGAAATCATTCTTCAGGTCATACGGGATCCCCGCGGACTTCAGCAGTTTTTCCGTGAGCTCGAGATTGCCGCCCCATTTGTCCGGCGCGTCCTCCAGAGGCAGGAAATCCGGCGGATACACCAGCGAAACGTCGCCGGACAGCCAGGACAGAATCATCTTCACCATCCGTTCGCTCCCCAGCAGATGGGCAAAAATGAAATCCGACCAGCCCGCGAGAGACGCGCTGCGCAAGCTTTTTTTCGTGTGGATATGGCAGACGTAGTCGTATGTCTTCAGGCGTTCCCCGAACGTGCGGATCAGAGGCGCGACGTCACGTCCCCGGTTCGGGGTTTTCACGACCTCGCACTGTTTCAGGTTCGGGAGATTGGCCAGGCAAGTCCGCCGGATTTCATCTTCGGTTCCGGATTCGGCGACGGAGACATACAGGTCGAACCCCGCCGGGATGTTTCTGAGGCGGGAAAGGATCTGCTCCAGCATGTCGGCATAGAACAGATGCACATGGACGCCGATTTTCCCGGGCGGAACCGGAACATCGGGGGCGTCTTCCGGGAGATCGGCCAGAACGACCTCCCGGATGCGCATTTTCCTCCTGATTTCCGACCGCATGGCGTAGTAATCCTTCCGGCACTCCGCGAGATACGACTCGTCGCGCCCCGACGTCAGATAATCGGCCAGCGGGTTCTGCGGCCACTGCGTCAGCCGGGGATTCTTCCTGACATAAAGCTGGGCGGGGAAGGCGGCGGACGGCTGGCGGCGTTCTTTCCAGCCCCATTTCCAGTAATGGTCCACGGCAGATTCACCGAATACTTTCAATTCCGGATACTTGTCAAGATACCATTTCGCATCGAACAGCCCAAGTTCTTCGGCCCGTTTCTTCAGGGCGTCCTCCGACGCATCCGGTTCCGCCTGGTCGAACAAGGCTCTCGATGTCGCGTTCAGATACACATAGCCGAACCGTCTGTCCGGTTCCAGATAAGTCCCTTCCGCCCATTCGTTCCACGCGTTGATGAAGAGGAAACGGCGGTCTTCGGCGCAATGGGCGCGGGTATACCGGATGAGATAGCGGAGCCACTCCGAGTAGTCCCTGACGGAAAAGTTTGTCCAGGCGCAGAACTGTTTCCTTCTGGCGGCGCAGTCCCACCCCAGCATGCACCCGCGGAAGACCTGGTGGCTGAATCGTTCCACGCATCCGCGCCCGCGGAGCAAGGCATCGATGTATCTGCGGTAATCTAGGAAACTCGCACCCGTCGAAGGATCCGTGTAGACGGTCGTATGATCCGTGCAATACGCCGGCGGGAACTCGATTTCGGCGTCGGCGCCCTCCACATAGGCCGATCCGGCATCCTGCCTGCATCCGCGTACCACGCCGATATAAAGCCCCGGGAACCCGTTGTCCTTCGCCCATTGTTTCCACAGGGAAAACGTTTTCGCCGGGTCCGGCAGGCCGGACGGCCTGTAGACCAGCACAAACGGTTTGCCGTCGATCCGGATATAGCGCGGATCGTCCATGTATCGTTTCAGGTCGACGATGAACTGGACGTCGTCGTCCCGGTGCGACTGGGCGATCAGAATCTCCCGGTCTTTACCGTCCCACGCCCGGGTCCAGTTTTCATTCGCCCAGCAGAGGCAGAAATTCAGGTCGATTTCCGGATGTCCGAGCAGCAGATCGACCGGCTTTTCCATCAGGCGTTTGCCGGAGAACCAGTAATGATAGAAACAGAATCCGTAAATACCGTGCCGTTTCGCCATTTCAGCCTGCTTCGCCAGTACACGCCAGTCGGAGAGGTCATAGTATCCGATGTCCTCGTGCGGCTCCCTCGGCTGGTAATGACCGGGCACGGCCGGCTGCGCCTTTCTCGTGTTGCACCATTCCGTAAACCCTTCTCCCCACCAGGCGTCGTTCTCCGGGAACGCATGGTACTGCGGCAGATAAAACGCCAGGGCCTTGATGTCGGTCCGCTTCCCGGAAAAATCCGTGTCGATTTCGTAATGCGCCTGAAAAACGGCGGAAAACGGCTAAGCGGGAAAGACGTGTGAAAACGCACCGGCCACTTTTCTGGCAAAAACGACCGGACCCTCCTGAAACAGACATTTCAGGGAGGCGCATCCTTTATGGATCATAACTCGTAAAAAAAACTGACATGTACCCATAGTTTTCACAATAATCCGGCGTATTTTCGGTTTGCGGCTTTGTCCGGCATGGGGGGTCTTGTTATTAGACGGAGAAAAAGCCGTTTTTCTTAGTACGTTTTTCCTTCTGCTCTACTTGTTCCTTCATTTTTTGAAAATAGAACGAATGGAACCGAGAAATCTTCTGCGCCGGCTTCCTCGCGGAAACATTTTTTCGGAACACTCATACAGTTTGTAGAAAACGCTGGAAGTCAGTCCATGATACTGTGCGAGCTCGTTGTTCAGTTCGGCGATCTTGCGCGCCACGATCCCGGATGTGACGACCGCCTCCGGAGAAAAGCTCACGGCCAGCCGGCATTGTTTTCCGGCGAAATCGGCAGGGAGGTCAAAATACAGCTGCGGATCGTCCGTATAAGGAATCACAGTCGGTATCTTTTCCCCGCCCTCGGATCCGAACTCGACAAACGCGTTTGCGGCGCAGCCGGAATCCGGCATCAGAAGGTTTACCGCGGGTTTGTCTTCCGAGACGATTTGCAGTTTTTCCAGCCGGTACTGGTAGCCCGGACACCCGATGTCGATCCGCAGGCGTGGCAGTTCTCCGCATGTGAAATCCATCTCCAGGCCGGTGCGGGAGCCGGACGTCTCCTTGTGGTTCACGGAAACCGCGGCCGGGCGCCATTGTTCCGCCGGATCCGCGATGAAAAGCTCCACGGGGTCGGGCCGGCGCAGCAGCTCCTGCTGCAACATGGCGTCGGGCGTGTATTCCACAATGCTGTTGAAGACCGCCGGAAGGGCCCCGTTGCCCGCCACGGCCAGAAGATAGTGCGGTTTTCTCAACTCCGTCGACTGTGTCCGGGTCAAATCGTCGTACAGAACCATTTCCCCCGCGGCTTTGTCGTTCCAGACCGCGAGACAGCCGTACAGGAACCGCTGTCCGGCAAACTTGACATGGCTGAAATACTTCTCCAGAAGCGTCTTGAACTCGGCAGCATACAGTTCATGCACATGATAGGGATTGTCAAAGCCGCGTTCTTCCGAATAATAGCGTTTGTCCGGAGAAGATATGAACAGGATCCCGTCGTCTTTCAGGACGCGTTTGATTTCCTCCATCATGCGGACCTGCAATTCGGCGCTGACATGTTCGATCGTCTCGAACGAGACGACGACATCCACGGAATGATCCTCCAGCGGGATCTTCTCCACGCTGCCCTGCAAATAGCTC
>JAGAFM010000014.1 GCA_017612655.1 Clostridia bacterium
CATGTTTTTCCCGGGCTTTTGCTTCCTCCGGCCGGAACATCCGGCCGCGGGCCATCGCTTCGTCAAAGTCCACGGCGTATCCGTCGAAATCCGGCCCGTCCACGCAGGCGAATTTCGTCACGGGTTTCCCCTCCGGATCCCGGAGAGTCAGGCGGCATCCGCCGCACATGCCGGTTCCGTCGATCATGATCGGATTCATGGAAACCGTGCAGGGAATTCCCGTCGGCTTCGTTTCCGCCACCGCGAACTTCATCATGATCAGGGGACCGACCGCAAAGACGCGGTCGAACCGCTCTCCGGCGGAAAACAGTTCCCGAAGAGGCACGCAGACGTTTCCCTGTCTGCCGTACGAACCGTCGTCCGTCATGACGAAGAGACGGTCGGACACGGCGCGGAACTCCTCTTCCAGAATGACGAGGGACTCGGAGCGGAACCCGATGATCGACGTCACGGCGCATCCGCTTTCGTGCAGCTTCTTCGCGACGGGAAGCGCGATCGCGCATCCTACGCCGCCCCCGATGATGCAGACGCTCCGGATTCCCTCCGTTTCCGTCGGGACGCCCAGGGGCCCCACGAAATCAGCGAGGGTTTCGCCCGGCCGTTTCCGGTTGAGCTTCTCGGTCGTAGCTCCGACGATCTGAAAGATAACGGAGACGCTTCCCTTCTCCCGGTCGTAGTCCGCGACCGTCAGGGGAATCCGCTCGCCCTCTTCGTTCACCCGGAGAATCACGAACTGGCCGGGCTCCGCCTTCTTCGCGACGCGGGGCGCAAACACTTCGATCCGGGTCACCGTCGGATTGAGTTCTTCTCTTGCAAGGATTTCGTACTGCAGCATGGATTCACAACCTTTCGACCGGTCCCCCGCGGCAGCGGTGCGGAGGATCCGTTTCCCCTTTCCGGGGCGGTACGGGATTGACATCCCGGCTGATTTCTGTTACAATAGGCCGGACCGCTTCTCCGCCGCCCGGGCGATCAAGAGCAGTCCGAAGACGATCAGGGCGTTCCCTCCGATCAGGACCGCGAACCAGAAAACGGACATCCAGACCGGCTGTTCGTAGACCAGCAGGAACGGGTACGGTCCCCGGAGCACCCCGGCGATGTTGAGCACGGTCGAGACGGCGCCGTACAGCCAGGTCGGAGCCATTCCCCAGAGCATGGCGCGCTTCGGCAGCTTCGCGAAGGGAAACAGCAGCCCGGCAATCGCGGCCAGCGGAGCCAGCAGGTGCAGAAACAGAAGATGTCTCTCAAACAGGGAGAGCGGCGGAACGTCCAGCGTCGGGATCAGGACGAACAGAACCGTGAGCAGAGTCATGGTCAGGCAGCACGCCGCGGAAAACCGGAGCGCCTCCGCCCAGGCGGGGAAGGCCGGAATCCGCTTCCGCGCTGCGAGCGCGAACAGAACGAGCGCGGTCAGCGCGGCGGCAAGCGCGAACAGATTGCTCAGCTCGGTATAGTAGATCAGGGAGGAAACGCCCCATCCGGAAAGCAGGATCGGAAGCACCTCGAACGCGATCATGACGAGCACCGAGACCAGGGCCCCGGTCCGACCGCTCTTTTCCCGTTTCGTCTCCGTCTCCATTCCGCTCCTCCGCAACTATTCTCCGAAGAAAGGATCTGATTTCCGTGGATTTGACTCCCGCAGCCTCCGCCCTCAACGACCTGTTCGCCTCTTTTGACGAAGCCGTTCTGCAGGGCTATCACACCATCGCGCTCGAACGCGACTTTATCATGAATCCGCTGATGCGGCTGTTTACGCTTCTCGGTGAGCACGGACTGCTGATGTTCGCGCTCGCGGCGGTACTCCTCTGCTTCCCGAAAACCCGGAAAGCGGGGATCTGCGTCTTCGGAGCCATCTGCTGCGGCGCCCTCGTCACCAACGTCATCCTGAAGGATCTGATTGCGCGCCCCCGGCCGTTCGAAGCATCCGAACTGTTCCGCTCCTTCTGGACCTATGTCGGGTCCTTCCCGGAATCGGACTATTCCTTCCCTTCCGGTCACGCGACCTCATCCATGGCGGGAATCCTCGCCCTGTTTCTCGCTTCCCCCTGGAAGCGGAAATGGGTCGCGCCGGCGTTTCTCTTCCCGTTCCTCGTGGCGGTGTCCCGGAACTATCTGGTCGCCCACTACCCGTCCGACGTCATCGCGGGTCTGCTGATCGGCGCCGCGTCCGCGGGGATCGCCTACGCGATCACGCTCGGGATCTGGAAGCTGCTCCGGTCGCATCCGGACGTTCCGCTGTTCTCGTTCCTTCTCCGCTTCGACATCCGTCATCCGGTTTCCTCCTGGAAAAGGAAAGTGGAGCAGAACGAGGAAAGCCTTTAATCCGGTTTGTTTCGCGGGACCCGTTCGAGGGTCCTGCTTTTTTTGCGTCAGGCGGGACGGTTTTTGAGCCAGATATCGTAATCCTTCATAATGTTGTCGAGATTCCGAATCGTCTGGTAGATGCAGTCGTTTCGGTATCCGGTCTCGGTCATCACGACGCAGATGTAGGTGCGGACACCGAAGACGACGCCGGATTCATGGTACCCCCGGGTGTTCCATCCGGATTTGTGCGCGCAGTTCGGCGCGTATTCGGGAAGCGCGACCTCCAGATCGTTGTACTGATTCGTCGTCAGATACTCCCAGAGCAGTTTTCCGTATTCGCTCCGGTCCTTCATGTTCCAGATGTCGCACCAGACGCGGGCGAGATTTCTCGGGGTGATGTTGATCCAGTGGTTCAGCCGCGTCACGTGATCCGGGCACTCGATCTCCGCCAGGTATTCGTTGAACCCCTCCTCGCCCGTATGATCGACGAGCATCAGGTAGGCGACGTTGTCCGAGTTGTAGAGCATCCGGTAGAACAGCGCCTTCAGAGTGAACAGCGTGCCGGGAATGGAATTCTTGGTATCTCCGGATCCGTCCACTTTGAACCGTTCCTGATACTCGAGCAGATCGCCGAGCGTCACGGTTCCCTTCTCCTGTTCCCGGGTCAGAAACACCGAGAAAGGCGCCTTGACGGTCGACGCGGCGGAAAAGGCGTGGTCGACGTCCAGTCCGAATGACATCCTGGTTTCGAGATCGATGACGTAGAAGCTGGTTTTGAAGGAATACTCCGCCATGGTGTCGAGAAGGCGGGCCAGCAGCTGAGGCGGAATCTCATAGTCGGAATGATTGACGGTCACCTCGCCGTCGACGAAGGTATCGTCGAGATTGTCGATGTAGAGATAGCCGGTGGTCTCCTCGACAACGGGAGAGAGCACGGGAGACCAGGCGGAACGCTCGCCGCGTTCAAACCGGCTACCGACCGGGAACGCCTCGTAAGGGAGAGCAGGTTCTCCGCAGGAGACAAGAAACAGAAGACAGAGCAGTGCAGCCGTTCCGGTGCAGATCCGTTTTCCGCTCAACGGCATGCACCCCCCTCCAGCGGATCCGGTGTTCCCGAAAGAACTACCCGGCCATTTTAGCATATATTTCTTATAATTATACATGGAATCCCCAAAAAAAGCAAGAGAATTCGAGAAGAACGAAAGCATTTGTTCCGAAAAAACGGGAGCCGGAAGCAAGTCCTTTCCGAAAACCCAAAAGACTCCTTTTTCACCCTGCCGTTTCCGATCGAAAAAGCGACGGCCTGATGCCGGGTTGAACCTGAAGAACGGCACAGGATACTGCCGGGGGTGTTTGGGTTCGTACCGTCTTTTTTCCCTGCGGGTCGTTAGTTATTCTAAAAACCCCTGAGTTTCGCCGCAGAGTACAGTGAAACTGTACCCGGAGGTGAAAGAAGGGGGCTTTCACAATTGAACAAACCACTGATTTCTACCTGTGTAATCAGGTTCGTCCCATTGCGGCGTGTTTTCCATATGCATTCAAGTACCGTGCGCTTCGGGAAGAGAAAAGCCGGTTGACTTTGTGTCATCCGGCTGATTGTTTGACTGTTCTTGTCTTCTTACCCCTGCAAAAGCCACCGTGCCAGATCATGAATCAGAATCCCCTCATAGTCGTAACTCTCGTGCTTTGTGTTTGCCAGAATCATTTTGGGATATGCATCCCTAATCTTGAGCAGCGGATCGGTTTCCCGCATAAGCGTATCCGGTCTCGAAATGTCATCGCAAACCTGGATATAGATTTTTTCACTCTCCTTCATCGCCACAAAGTCGACTTCTTTTTGATAGAGTTTCCCGATATAAACGTCGTAGCCTCGTCTCAGAAGTTCCAGAAAAACGATATTTTCATATACCCGTCCATAATCGAGGTTACGTCTTCCGAGAAGTGCGAACCGGAAGCCAGGGTCGCTGAGATAATACTTCACAGAGGTTTTCAGATACTTCTTCCCCCTGATGTCATATCTCTTCACGTTGTAAAACACATACGCATCGCAAAGATACCTGATATAGTTCCCTACCGTCTTGTGATTGGTCGAAATACTGTTCGCGTTCAGCGTATCGTTTATATTACTGGGTGAAGTCCGGTTCGAGACATTGTCCATCATATACTCAGCCAAATGCTCGAGGG
>JAGAFM010000122.1 GCA_017612655.1 Clostridia bacterium
CCGGTAGCCGGAGGACTTGATGATGTCGTCCACCCGGCCGACGTACCAGAAAAAGCCGTCCTCGTCCCGCCACGCCGTGTCGCCTGTGTGGTACCAGCCGTCGTGGCGCGCTTCCGCGGTCTTCTCCGGGTCTCCGTCGTAGCGGACGAACAGCCCGCAGGGATTCCCGTCCGCGATGCGGATCACGATTTCGCCGGTCTCGCCGACCGGGGCCGGTTTCCCGTCCGCGTCCAGAAGCTCCACGTCGTAGATGGGAGCAGGCTTGCCCATGGAGCCGATTTTGTGCCCGGCGCCCGTCATGTTCCCGATGATCATGGTGGTTTCGGTCTGACCGAACCCCTCCAGAATCTGCAGGCCGGTCAGCTTTTCGAACTGGCGGTAGACCTCCGGGTTGAGCGCCTCGCCCGCGGTGGTCATGTGACGGACCGAAGAGAAATCGTACTGGGACAGATCCTGCTTGATCATCATGCGGAGCATGGTGGGCGGCGCGCAGAACGTGGTGATCTGATACTTCGCGAACATCGGCATGATGTCGGAGGCGTCGAAGCGGTCAAAGTCGTAGACGAAGATCGCCGCCTCGCACAGCCACTGTCCGTACAGTTTGCCCCACGCGGACTTGGCCCAGCCGGTATCGGAAATGGTGAAGTGAAGGCCGTCCGGATCCACGTTGTGCCAGTACTTTGCCGTGTGGAAGTGGCCCAGGGGATACTTGTAGTTATGGGCCGCGATCTTCGGATAGCCGGAGGTGCCGGAGGTGAAGTACATCAGCATCAGGTCCTCGCCGCAGGGGGAGTCCTCCCTGCGCTGGAAATGCGTGCTGAACAGCGGATATTCCTCGTCGAAGGTCCGCCATCCCTCCCGCGTCCCGTTGACGATGAGGCGGTTTTTCACGTCGGGACAGGTCTCGCAGGCGATCTCCACCTGACGGGCGGAGTCTCCGTCCGCCGTGCAGATCACGGTCCCGACCCTTGCCGCCCGGAAACGGTACTCCAGGTCGTGGGCAAGCAGCTGATTCGTGGCGGGAATCGCGATCGCGCCCAGTTTGTGCAGGCCGATCATGGCAAACCAGAACTGGTAGTGCCGCTTGAGGATCAGGAGCACCCGGTCACCCTTTTTGATCCCGAGGGACTTGAAGTAGTTGGCGCACTGGTTGGACGCCCGCTTGATCGCGCGGAACGTGAAGCGCCGCTCGGTCTTGTCTTTCGAAATGTGGAGCATCGCCAGCTTTTCCGGCTCCCGGTCGGCCAGGGCGTCCACGAGATCGAACGCGAAATTGAACCGGTCCGTATTTTTAAACCGGATGGAGGTGGGAGTTCCTTTTTCGTTCTCCTCCACGTCGATGAACTGACGGTAGATGCGTTCCCGGGTATCCCGGACCACAGGGCTCCGCAAATCGTCCCGGACCGGGGTCGGCATCAGTTCCGGAATCGGCTCGCCGGAGGGGTTCAGGACGATCGCGTAGAATTCACAGTCCTGCCCGCCCACGGCGATCATGCCGTGCGGCGTCGCGGAATCGAAATAGATGCTGTCGCCCGCCTGCAGGGCGGTGCGGTGTTCCCCGACCTGAACCAGCAGCGATCCGGACAGAACGATATCCAGCTCCTGTCCCTCGTGGGTCGTCAGCTCGATATCCCGGTTCTGCGCGGACTCGTCGTACACGGACTTGACGTACAGGGGCTCCGCAATCCGGTTCTGAAACGCGTAGGCCAGATTGAAATAGGTCATCCCGTGCGCGTTGGCAATCTCCTGCCCGGCGCCTGCGCGGGTCACCGTGAACGACTTCAGGGTCGGGCTGTGCCCTTCGATGATGTCCGTGACGTCGACGCCCAGCGCGAGCGCGCACCGGTAGATAAAGGCGAAGTTCAGGTCCCGGCTTCCGGATTCGCACGCGATGTACTCCTCCTGGGAGACGTCGGTCTTCGCGGCCATCTCGTAGGTCGTCAGGCCCTCGATTTCCCGCAGCTCCCGGATTCTTCCGGCCATTTCGCTGATTTTGTAATTCAGTCCTGTCAAATGCGCCATTTTTCTTTTTCCTTTTCCAACTCTGAAGGGCCCGGCGCCGAAGCAAAAAAGCAAAAGGCACCCGTCCCAAAGATGATAATCGAACCTTTGAGACGGATGCGCATTCCAATGCATAGCATCCGCGGTACCACTCAAATTGCTTTTTCCGTTCCGCACCGAATGGCAGAAAAAACGCTTACGGAACCGAAAAAACCGCCTCGGCGGGGTCAGCCAACCCCTCTGCGCTCTGACGCGGCAGGTACGGGAAGGTTCTACCGATTCCCCGTTCCCGGGAAATTTTCTTCCTTCCGGCTCGGGAGCTACCGTTTGTTTCGGAAAACCGGCAACTCGCACCAACCGTTGCCTCTCTGCGCGTCCTCACTTGAAAAAACGCTCTCCGTCACAGCCTTTATTCTTGAATTTTAGCACTGTTTTCGTCTTCTGTCAAGGGATTCTGAAAAACTTTTAGAATCGGTTTTGTAGTGTTACAATTGATGTGAGACCAAAGAAATTGATGTGAGACCAAAGAAATAGAAAAAGTGATTGAGTTCTGTTATAATGAGAGCTAACCACAACACTCATAGAAAGGACCCAATCACTTTATGACTCATTATACCACAAACAAACGCTATCTGCCACATGAGATTTCAACAAAAATCCATTCTGTTGAACTTTACAGACGGGTAAAAGACATTTCTTTTGTCTGCCGGCGGTACAAGATATCGAAATCGTCTCTGATGCGATGGAATCGCCGTTACGACGGAACGAAAGGCTGGCCTGTTTTAAACCACGGTTTCCCGCGCTTTGCCGACGGAAAAGTCACCGTCTGCGCCACTTTTCAGAGAGGCAACTGAAGGACTTTTGTACAAGCTGGTCAGACTTTCCGCAAGTGTGGCGCCACACTGTCTCAAACTTCGAGACTCAGGGAAAAAACTTCCGCAACCTCTTGACAAAGCGGTTTTTACCCTATTATAATGACAATTGAAGAACTCGCGCTGGATCTCTGATTCAAATCATCCCGTTCTCCTGCATCCTTTGACGGTTTCCTCGTCCGTTCGGATGCTCTCCGAGACAAGTAAGAGAGACGGTCCCCGATCATGAAAAAGCAACTCCTTTTCCTGTTCGCAGCGATCCTTGCCCTGTCCGCTGCCTCCTGCGGTTCCGAGCCGGCAACCGATCTGAAAACCACCCCGGATTCCTCCTCTTCGGAGGAAAGCTCGGAAGCCCCCTCCTCGCTAGTCTATGACATTCCGGAACCGGATCTGCCCGCCCTGGATTATCAGGGGCAGAACTACACCGGGTTATGTCAAGTATTTTTCGCACATTTGAAGAGAAACTCCACGTGGAGTGATAATCAAAATGGAGATTTCCAGATTTCCAGAGTGAAATGGCCGCTTCTAAGTTCGGAAAGCCACCGCCGTGAGGCGGCTCGGCCTTGACGGGCAAGAAAGGCGCGGTAGAATAGACCTACGACGGTAGGCCGAATCACTGGCTATTTCCGAGTTCCCGCCGTTGAGATATCATACCTTTTCCCTGATCTGGGATGAATCGTACTACCGGTTCTATCTGGACGTAACTCTGATCGCCCAGACGGATTTTGCGAACGGAACTTCCTCCGTGGAGGAACAGGTTCTTCTGTCGCTCGAACCGTGCGGCAGCTATGCGAAAGAGGTTCTGGAGCGCGGTATCACGGAGATGGCCACGGACCGGATCCGGATCTGGCAAAAAAGGAACCGTAAGAACAAGAAAGGAAAGCCGACATGTCAAAACGCATTTTCGCACTCATGATCGCCTTTCTGATGCTGGCAGGAGCACTTGTTTCCTGCGGAGAGCAGGCACAGGGCGAACCCGCTTCTTCGGAGAATCCGGCCTCCGATTCCGCCGTCGGATCCGATCCCGGAACCGATACCGAAACCGAAGCACCGCAAACGGAGGAACCGATTCCGGATCCGCATCCGGAGGAAACCCCCGTTCTGATGGAAACCGGAGACAGCACGATTGCGCTGTCCGTCCGGGACGGCAGGCTGTTCGTCACGTCGCTCTCGGTGAAGGAGGGCGGACGG
>JAGAFM010000123.1 GCA_017612655.1 Clostridia bacterium
CATCCGCGTGCAGGCTGCGGGAAAAGACGAATCCGGGGGCGGTTCCGAAAACGGAAGCAGGTTCATCCGAACCTGCTTCGTACAGAAAAGCCGCGTGATCATCAGGGGAAAGCGCAGATCCGTAACGGACTTGATTTCGGATTTTCCGTTTATCCTTCCTCTTCGTAGAAGGGAATGATATGCTCGGAAAAAGCGTGGATGAATTCGTATTTGTTTTCGTCCGTGTATTCGGTGAACGTCCTGTCGAGCGGCAGATCTTCGAGCTCCGATTGGATGATTCTGCCTTCCACGGTGAAGTCTTTGACGACGGCTTTGTAGTCCGGTATGCCTTCTCCCGACTTCATGAGAGAGGCGAGAAGATACTGCCCGAAGTGGTATTCAAAGTGCAGAACGTCGCCGGTTTTCTTGTCGAGTTGGATGAATCCGTAAATCTTCGGAAGATGGTCTGCTTCCTCCTCGGTGATTTCGGATACGATCCCGGCGGAATCCAGGACGAACGAAACGTGCGCGATCTCTCCGCGGTCGTCCACGACGATCTCCTTCTCCCGGATGAAATCGTTGACTTCCTTTGCGTTCGAGAAATCGATCATCTCCAGGTACTGTCCGGACAGATTCCCGAACTGCTCGATATACTCCCACGCGTCCAGAAACAGAAGCCGCGTCATCGCCTTGGAGAGCCGTTCTTCCGAAACGGAGCCGAGGAACAGCTGTCTGTCGATGACCCCGGAGAACGAATCGTCGTAACTGTTCGCCCCGTCCTTAAGATCCTTGTAAACGCTGTCGCTCGCCGCATAGAGGCGGTCGCCCTCCGTTTTGACGGCAAACTCGAGTGCAAGGTCGTACTCGATGTCGTCGAGGCGGTCGTATTCGTCATCGATGCGGTCTTCTTTGTTGTAACACTTGAACTGTTCCCTCTGAAGGCCTCTTAAGTATCCGTTTCCGGACGAGATCAGGTCTGTCAGACGGACCGGTCCGTTTACGTCTTTGTCGAGATTGTACGAAAGTCTCACACTGCCCGCTGCTTTGTAAGAGACGGCCAGATCGACGTCGGCGGTCTCGTCATTCCGTTTTGATTCGATCTCGTATTCCTGCCGGAACGACACAATGTATCCCTTCGTGCCGTACTCTCCGAGATTTGTTTTGAGCCCGGTCAGAAGCTGTTTCACGATCTTTGCTTCGGGAGAGTAATACCCGTAGCGGAAGAAATGAAAGCAGCCGACGCCGAGACAGACCGCCAGGGCGAGGGAGACGGCGATTATGATAATCGTTTTCCTTTTCATCGAAACAGTAGCGAGGAAACCCCAACCTCTTTAGGTTGGGGAGGAATCGCACCTCGCGTCTCCTAAAATGAATAGAATTCGTGCTCTTCCCCTTAAGCACGTGCCTGGCAAGGATGAACTTGACAATTGTCTTGGACAGAGATAGAATAGAAGTTGGATGTGAAAGGAGGTGATTTCTGTATGGAACAAACTCTGACTGCAAAGCTGCAGATTCTGGTCGGCCCGGAGGACAGGCAGATTCTCTCGGACACGATGGATGCGTATGTCAAAGGGTGCAACTTCGTGTCTGAAAAAATCTTCCGGACGCGTGAGCTGAACCGTTATCACATCCACAAAGAAGTGTACTATCCGTTAAGAACTCTGTTCGGACTCCGTTCCCAGATGGCGGAATCCTGTATCCGTACGGCAGTCGGAAAGTACCGTGCGATCCTTGCCGCTCAGAAGGAATGGATTCAGCCGGTCTTCCGAAAACCGCAGCTGGACCTCGTCTGGAACCGGGATTATTCCCTGCATCCCCAAACGAACCTTTTCTCGGTCAATACCCTGAGAGGACGATTGAAAGTCCCATTCTGTGCGAAAGGGTACGAGGAATCCTTTTCGGGCTCCTACCGCTTCGGTACCGCCAGACTGGTCCGAAAACAGGGAAAGTACTATCTGTATGTATCCGTGACCGGAGAGAAACCCGAACTGGAACGGTCGGAAGTGACCCGTGTGGTCGGGATCGACCGCGGAATCCGGTTTCTGGCGGTAGCATATGACAGCGAAGGCAGAACCGAGTTCTTTCGCGGAAACACCGTCAAGCAGAAACGGGCACACTACAAGGTCCTGCGTAATGGACTGCAGAAAGTCGGAACCCCGTCATCCCGAAGACGTCTGAAAGCCATCGGTCAGCGAGAGAACCGTTGGATGAGAGATGTGAATCACTGCATCTCCAAGTCACTCGCTGAAAACAACCCCGAGGGCACGATGTTCGTCCTCGAAGACCTGACCGGGATCCGTGCGGCAACCGAGCGCGTGAGAGTCCAAGACCGTTTTGTCTCCGTATCCTGGCCGTACCTTGATCTGGAGCAAAAACTCACGTACAAGGCCCTGAAGCGGCATCAGCGTGTAGAGCGAGTCGACCCTGCCTATACAAGCCAGACCTGTCCGAAATGCGGACATACGGAACTGGGAAACCGGGACAAGAAGCAGCATCTGTTTTGCTGCAAAAGCTGCGGCTACCGGTCGAACGACGACCGGATCGGAGCCATGAATCTGTATCGCATGGGGATGGAGATCCTCGAACACGATACAGTTGCCGAGGAGTAAATCTCCTCTGTACCGGTACCTGTCAACGTGCCGTGATGTAACGCCACGCCGGGACCTCCGGTGACAAAGGTGGGAGGAATAATCCGCTATACCACCGGGCAGTTACAAGCCGCCACCTCTTCAGGTGGGGGTAGTTGACATTTCTTATATGCAAAGGCTGATTCCCGCAGTTTATTTCGTGACTGCGCTGCGTTGGCGCCAG
>JAGAFM010000124.1 GCA_017612655.1 Clostridia bacterium
AATCGGTCATCAGTCCTTTGTTGAAAAACGCCACCTGCGTCGCGGAAGACGAGTTGTAGGAGATGTAGTTGGAGAAATAGTACATCTTGTGGTTGACCGTCAGCGATTCCACGGTGAACTGGGGCCACCAGGCGGCGCCCGTATCGACGCAGGGAAGCTCGTGGATATTGTGGAACCACCCGTTCAGGGACATGCTCGCGGTGTCGCAGTCGTGGAAACAGGCGAGGTCGTAGTCGTCCTGCCCGGACATGATGTACCCTTTGATCAGATTCATGTCGCGGTCGTTGACTGCGTTCTGATCCAGTTTGATGTTGAACTGATCCGAGACCTCCTGATTTGCCTGATAGATGGCGTCGTTGACGACTTCTCCGTTCATTTCGGAGCAGAGCATGCGCGCCAGATAGCTTTCTCCGGCGATGAGCAGAAAGCTGTATCCGTCATAGTCTTTCTCGGGCAGCTCCGGCCTGGGCAGGGTCTCTTGCGGCGGTTCCGTTTCCGTCGGCTGCGTCTGGACCCCCGTTGCCGGGGTCGACGGGGGAGCCTCGGGATCGGGATCCGCCGTTCTTTCACTGCAGGCTGTGAATGCTCCGCTCACAAGGAGCGCCAGCAGGAAGCAGAATGCTCTTTTCTTCATGTTCGAAACTCCTTTTCTGTTGATCGATATGACCGGCATGGCCGAACGGCTCCCACATCGCGATGATCCTTCACCGCCCGCTTTTGACTTCGGGGGGTCCGGCCTGCGTTTTCGTTCTTCCGTTCCCGATCGGGGCCCAGATCCGCCTGGAACTGCCGTTCCGTCCGCTGCCTCAGGGAGGGGCCCGTGTCAAATCCACAAAAGCATTATAGCATATCCGGCGTAATTGTGCAATATGATTGCCGCATGAATTCCCGCACTGTATTTTGCCGCGGAAAACAGAAAAAACTCCGGCGGAAAGATCCGGTGAAGGCGAAGGAGAAAAACGGATGGGCCGGTTGTGTTTTCGTTCCCCTTATGATATAATGTTCCGGGATGATACCGTCACCGCTGCCGCCGCCGTTCCGGTCATGGTCGGAACAAAGCGGAGCGGCATAACGGAGCAAGTCCGGCCAAATCACTGCACACCCTGAACGGTTGGAGGAAAAGTATGAAATTCAGATTGATCAGCGCTTTTCTGGCTGTCCTGCTCGTCCTTGCCTGTGGCTGTGCGAAAAGCGGCTCCGGCGCGGCGGACGGGACGGAGAGCGCGAAAAAGTCCGAAACGCTTTGGGACAAAAGCGTCAGTGTCGAGACGCGCTCCCTGCCGGAAGCCGCCTTCCAAAAAGGAGCAAAGCAGTGCCGCGCCATGGCTCCGGACGGGGTGACCTTTCTCATGGGGGGCTGCGCGAATCCGTATCTGTACAATATCGAAACAAAGCGTTCTGCCTATCTTCTGCCGGCGGACGAGGAAACGGAGGAGACGCTGCGTCTCGGCTGCACCATGCCGCTTGCGCAGGGCAGGGAGATCCTCGCCGCGGGAAAACGGATCTCCTCACAGGAAGAGCTGGCGGATATCAGCGGCAAGACGCTCGTGGAAGCGTATCTGTTCGCGCAGGACATGGGTTCGTTTGTCAGCCTGAAAGGAACCAATACCCCGCAGTTCGTGACGGACGGGAACTATATGGTACTGAGGGACAACAACGGGCTTTCCTGGCTGGTGGACTGCGACGAAGGGACCTTCCGGCTGAGCGGCAATATGGTCGCGGACAACGGAACCTTTGCCGCTCTGATCGGAGACCGGCTGTATGTTTACCGGAGAGGTTTCGGAGAAGTGCTCGTGCGGGACGTGAAGACCGGTAAGGAGAAAACGGAAGATTTCAGCAAAGCCGGTAAGTTCCGGGATTCGACCGGGACTGTCATCGGCACGGCCTGCCTGTCCGACGGAAGTATCTGTGTGGTCCTCCGGAGCACGGATCTGGATATAGAGAACGGATCGGACTGCGCCGTCGTCGTACGGAGCCCTTCCGGTTCGGACAGCGTCTATCCGCTCGGAAAAGTCGCGTTCAACTTTACGCCGGACACGATCCTCGACGCGGGCGGGTGTCTTGTCGCCCTGGCCATATCCAATCCGAACGGGCAGATCTATAAGATCGACCGCAGCAGCGGAGCGATCTGTCTGCTTTTCGCTTCGGAGGAGGACCGCGTCAGGGAAGTGCCGCTGGAAGAGTGCTCGTTTACCGGCGGAAGAGCGGACCGGCCGGAGGGGATCGATTCGCTGTACTGCCTCGAGACGCTGTCCGACGGAGAGACGATCCTGTGTCAGAACACGACGGGACAGCTCTTCCTGTACAGGCCTTCGCAGAGCGCCTCGCAGTACCTTCTGCCGAAAGACGCCGCGTCCCCCCTGCTGCTTCTTCCGTACTATTCCAGCAACCATTATGACACCTTCTTCGCCCCGGGCGTGACGGACTTCTCGTCCTACCTGAAACTGAAAGTGAAAAACTGATGCGTTCCCCGGCGGATGGAACGCGGACCGGCGGGAAAGACTGCGGCAGCGGCAGTTTTTTCCGCTTTCCTTTTGGGAAGACGCCG
>JAGAFM010000125.1 GCA_017612655.1 Clostridia bacterium
ACAGGGTCTCCGTGACGTTTGACCGGGACGAGGAGGCGGACATTCTGATCCGCGTTTTGTCCTTCGGGCCGATGGTGCGGGTGACTGCTCCGGAGTCCTTCATCGGCCTGATACGTCAGAAACTGATTCGTCAAAAAAGCTGCGGGCAGTGATGTTCGCAACTTTTTTTCCGTGAAAAAGAGGAAAGGATGGGATATAATGGCATCACAAAGGCGCAGACAGCAGAATTCCGTGCCGGGGACTCAAAATCCCAACGCTGGTGAGGAGGAAACTCCGTAGAAACTGCGCCTTGTTCAAAGAAAGACGCGAACAGCAACTCGTTGCTCATACTCATCGGGTATAGACCCCGCAGAGAAAAAGCGCGTCTTGAAGAAAGACACCGACAGCAACCCAACAGCTTTTTTGAAAAATGCAAACAAAGGTGTCTTGTTTTCCCCCGAAAGATGCGGACAGCAAATGCTTCGACTACGTTTGCTCCATAGGAGCACCGGCTCATCGAAGTCGGCATCCCGCCCGGTGAAAACCCGGACACGTACAGCCCAAACCGCATCTTGTCCCCCTGAAAGGCGCAGACAGCAAATAAAAATCTGATGAGCTGAACACGGATTCGGCACCCATCCGGGGGAGACCCCGCCCTGCGCCTTGTCCGATCATTCCATCCATTCACATAGATTTTGAGAATGAAACGAGGTGATTTCCATGCTGGAGTACATCAAGAACGAAATGAATCTGACCCGGACGGAGAACGGCGCCGTGACGCTTGCGTCCTCCGGTTCGGACTGCCTCGACCTGTTTGCGTCGATCGGCGCGCTCCGCCGGGAGGACGACGCGGAAATCATCTCCCGTTTTCTCCGCGCCTATACGGAGAACCCGGATCTTTCCATGAAGACTCTCTTCTTCGCCCGGGATATCCGCGGAGGACTCGGCGAGCGACGGGTATTTCGGGTGATCCTTGGCTGGCTGGCGCGGAATCACGGTTCTTCCGCGAGGAAGAATCTGTCCATGATCGCGGAATACGGGCGGTTCGACGATCTCCTTGTCCTGCTTGGTACTCCCTGCGAAGAGGATGCGCTGGCTCTTTTGAAAGTACAGTTTGAGGAGGATCTCTGCCGTCTGGCGGAGGACAAACCCGTGTCCCTGCTTGGAAAGTGGCTCCCTTCCGTCAATGCCTCAAACGCGGATACCGTGAGGGCCGGGAAGAAGATCGCGCGCGCCTTTGGACTGACCGACGCGGAATTCCGCAAAAAGCTGACCGCCCTGCGCGCGAAAATCCGCATCCTCGAAAACAATCTGCGGGAACGTGACTACTCCTTCGATTACGCCGCACAGCCGTCCCGCGCCATGTTCAAGTACAGAAAGGCGTTTCTGCGAAACGACGGGGAGCGGTATCGGCAGTTCATGAACAAAGTGACGCGCGGAGAGGCAAAGCTCCATGCGGACAACGTCAGCCCCTATGAGCTTGTTGCCCCGTACCTTTGTTATAACGGACTCGGAAAGCTGACGGAAGAGGAAAAGCTGTCCCTTGACGCCACATGGAACGCTCTCCCGGATTTCGGAGGCGAGGAGAACGCTCTGGCGGTGATCGACAATTCCGGATCCATGTACGGAGCCTCGGATCCGAAGCCCGCCGCCGTCGCGATGTCCCTCGGCCTGTATTTCGCGGAGCACAACAAAGGTGCGTTCCGGAACTGCTTCGTCACGTTCTCCTCCCGTCCGCAGCTGATCGAGGTGAAGGGCGAAACCTTTGCGGACAGACTGGCGTATGCCGTCTCCTTCAGCGAAGTTGCCAACACGAACCTTGAAGCGGTGTTCCGCGTGATCCTCGATGCCGCTGTGAAGAACAGAGTTCCCGCGGAAGAGCTGCCTGCAAAGCTCGTCATCATCTCCGACATGGAGTTCGACGCATGTGTGGAGAACGCTTCGGCGACGAATTTCGAGAACGCAAAGGCCATGTACGAAGCGCGCGGATACCGTCTCCCGGACATTGTCTTCTGGAACGTTGCCGCAAGGACAAAACAGCAGCCGGTATCGAAGAACGAACAGGGCGTCGCACTGGTTTCGGGTGTTACCCCGAGGCTGTTCTCCATGATCGCGGGCGGCATCGTGTCCCCGTATGTGTTCATGATGGACGTGCTTGGGAGCGAACGGTATGACAGGATCACGGCATAGAGAGACATAGAATACCCGCGGCGCTCCCGACCGGGATGGCAGGGAAAAACGCCGCGGGCAAGACAGGTGACTGATATGATACTCAGGGGAAAATACGCGGAAGCCGTCGTCTACGCGGACATTGTGGAGGAAAAGGCGGCGGAACAGATCCGGCGGATGTGCGATTATGAATTTACCGCAGGCGCAAAGATCCGCATCATGCCGGACGTTCATGCCGGGAAGGGCTGCACGATCGGGACAACCATGACGGTGACGGATAAGGTTGTGCCGAACATCGTGGGTGTGGATATCGGCTGCGGAATGTACACCGTAGAACTGGCGGAGAGGGAAATCGACCTTGCGTCGATGGACGAAGCCGCGCACGGAATTCCCTCCGGGCGGGACGTCTGGGAGGAGAAGCGGGAATCTTTCGATTTGACCTCTCTCGCGTGCTTCCGGGAGCTGAAAGAACCTGCCCGCCTTGAAAAAAGCATCGGGACGCTCGGCGGAGGCAATCATTTCATCGAAATCGACCGGGCGTCGGACGGCAGACTGTTTCTGGTGATCCACTCCGGGAGCCGGAACCTCGGAAAGCAGGTCGCCGAATATTATCAGTCGCTGGCGGTACGGCTGAACGAGGGCTGGGAAGACACCCCCAAAAAGCGGGCGGAGGTGATCGCGTCCCTCAAAGCGGCAGGCCGGGAACGTGAGATCCAGAGCGCGCTTGCCGAACTGAAAGCCGCGAAGCGGGAGAGGAGCGTCCCGGACGATCTCTGCTATGTTTACGGGGAAGCCTTGCAAAACTATCTGCACGACGTGAACATCTGTCAGGCGTTCGCGGTTCGGAACCGGGAGCGGAT
>JAGAFM010000126.1 GCA_017612655.1 Clostridia bacterium
ACTGACCGGCGAAGGACGCGTCCGCTTCGAGATGCGTTCCTACTGCAGATACGAGGAGGAATGGATTCTCTCGGGCGGTCAGGACCGTCTGGATGAGTTTGACTACAAATCATTCCGTTACGCGGAAATCGAACTTCCGGACGGAGCTCAGATTCAAAACGTCCGCCTGCTGGCCCGTCATTATCCGTTCCGTCCCGCCAGGTCCTTTTCTTCGCAGGATCCGGATCTGAAAACAGTCTGGAATCTTTCGGTCCGTTCCCTCCGTTACGGGGTGCAGGAGGTGATCCAGGACTGCATGGACCGGGAGAAGGGTCAGTATCTTGGGGACGGTTCCTTTACCGCGACGACTTTCTCCGTCCTGACGGGGGATCTCTCCATTCTGGAGAAAATGATCGACAACGCTTTTGACACGTCTGTTGTCAATCCAGGCCTGATGACCTGCTCCCCCTGCTCCATGATGCAGGAAATCGCGGATTATGTTCTCATGCTTCCCCATCTTCTCAGAGTGACGGTTCTCCTGTCCGGATCCCCGGAATTTGCCTCATCCTACTATCCAAAAATGGCGGAGACCCTGGATTATTTCCGCGCCCGATATGAACGGGAGGACGGTCTTCTGTACGATCTGGACAAATGGTGCCTCGTGGACTGGCCGGCACCGGCAAGGGACGGTTATGACTTTGATCTGAAGGAGGGAAGAATCCATCCCGGCACCCACTGCGTGATCAACGCCTATTATGCGGCAGCCGTAAAAGCGATGAACCGGCTCGCCGAGGAGACGGGACGCGGTTTCTATCGGGATCCGGACCCATTGATCCGGGCTTTTGTCGACAATTTCCACGATCCGCAAAGACATGCGTTCCGCGATATTCCCAAAAAGGCGGACATCCTGGGCAACGCGCACTGCGCGCTTCCCTCCTCCGTTTTCGCGCTCTGTTTCGGGCTCTGTCCGGATCGGGAAACGGAAGAGGAAACGGTCCGGCGGATTCTGGAGGCTCCTGCCGAACGGATGGCTTTCTTCGGCACGTTTGCTGCGCTTGCCGGCCTGAAACGTCTCGGACGCGAACAAGAGATCCTGACGATTCTGAAATCTCCGGGGCGCTGGCTTCGGATGATTGCGGAAGGAGCGGATTCGACCTACGAAGCCTGGGGACGCGACCTGAAGGTCAATACTTCCCTCTTTCATCTCTGCTATACTTATCCGCCGCTGTTTCTCCTCGACTGGGGGATGGACCGGCTGTTCTGCTGACTGTTCCATTTGATAAACGGGCCGTTGCGCACGATACGCAGCGGCCCGTTTTCTAAATCAGAATCCTGTTTTTCAGAGAGGGTAAAAAGACGGATTTATGTCATGCGGGAGTTCGGGAACCGGTTCCATCCTGAGATCAGACCGATCCATCCGGGATCTTTTTGAGCAGAACCAGTCGGGAGGTGAGGGCGGTATCCAGCCTGAACTCCAGCCCGCGGTCCGTCAGTTCTCTTCCTGTCATGCGGAACGTATCATCGACGGGAAGCATTCGGACCGAGTAAACGGCAGAAGGATCCGTCCCGCGGAGACGAACCCGGACGGTATCTTCCGAGGAGGCATACTGTCTCCACACGGCGACGGCGCCCCTGCTCCTGTCCCGGGTCCCGTACTCGAGAATGCACCAGCCCTCTCCCGAGATCCCGGGGAGTTCCGGCGTGTGGTGATACACCATGAGATCCCGGTGCATCGGGCGTATCTCGTTTTTATAAACTTCCATGTATTTTCTGACGGTTTCCAGCGCCTCCGGATTGACGTCACCGGATGTCGGAGCGAAACCGGAGATCGAAGGATGTCCCATCACGGAAGCGGTCAGAGAAGCTTCCAGACTTCCCGGATATGCCCCCTCCATCGAAACTCCGAACTGCCGGTTGATGCGATCTGGCGGAAGAACGATGCTCATCCCGTTCAGGATCCGGACGGTACGGGGAAGCAGCATCCAGTCGGAGACCCAGGTCGTGGTAAAGCGGGCGTTCATTCCGAGATCCGTACGTCCGCCCCCCGCCGAACAGTTTTCAAGCTGAACGTTGGGAAAACGTTCCCTGACTCTTTCAAAAATCTTCCAGATTGCCTCCACATGACGGTAAAGCGTGTTTTCTTCCGCGCCTTCCGTCATCCGGAAACCGCCTTCCAGGGCGTCCGTATTGTAATCCAGGCGGAACAGATCCAGCCTGTACCTTTCGATCAGTTCCATGACGGACTGCTCGACATAGGACGCCGCTTCCGGATTCGTAAGATCGAGGAGACGTTCCACCCGTTTTCCGTATCGGGTGAGAAACCAGTCCGGGTGCTCCGCCGTCAGCAGAGATTCGGATCCGGCCGTTTCGATTTCAGCCCAGAGTCCGACCTTCATTCCTTTGGATCGCGCATAGTCAAATACGGGAAAGAGATCGTTCGGCAACCGCTCGCCCGCAACCCAATCGCCGGTCGAGGAATACCAGTTATGTCCCTTTCTCCCAAACCATCCCGCATCGACCAAAAACAGTTCTCCTCCGACGGAAGCACCGAGGTCTATCTGCTGCATCAGCTTTTCTTCGGATAGCTCATGCCGCATGTAGCCCCAGTGATTGATGATCACCGGCTGTTCGTCGGCTGTGGCTTTCAGAACATGGTTTCTCTGAAACTGATGAAGGGAGCAGACCAGTTCGTCAAAACCGTCCGCATTCATTCCGAACAGGACGGGAGGAAAGTCAAAGGATTCTCCCGGAAGGAGGATCCTTGCGGGATTCGGAGATTCCGGCCCGATGGAAACGGTCAGGTCCGTATCGCTCTCGCAGCGGCCGAATGCGCTCGCACGCCAGTTTGCGGACCAGGCGAGCTGACAGAGGAAGAAACCGCCGTACAATTCATCCCTCGCTGCGAGAAACGGATGGTTATGGCCGCTTCTTCCGCGGGAACTGCCGAAAAACATGCCGGTGTTCGGAGTCAGGGCGTCCCAGTGAAAATTCCCTTCCGTTCCCCATCCGTCCGAATAGAAATGTCCGATCGAAAAGGCGGGGTCCTGAAGATCGCGAAGCATCGCAGTGGTCTGGTACGATCTGGGCGAGCGAAACACCCTCCCCTTAAAAGGCACGATGTTACCGATCCGCATCGGCCGATCCGAGCGGTTTTCGAGTTTCAGAGTTCGAAGGAAGAACCCTTCCTCGCCGGCAACGGTTTCCAGAGTCAGGCGGGCCAGGACGCGCGCATTGTCCAGCACGAGCGTTCCCCGAACGCCTCCGTCCTTCAGCGGTTCGGAATCAAAGATGACCGATTCCCACCCGTAGGACAGATCGGATCCGTCGATTTCAAAAGCAAAGGACGTCGTGTTCTGTTCCTCGTGTTCCTCGACGACGGGAACGCCATTTGCCCGGAGGTCCCGAAACAGAATCCGCCCGTCGATAAGCCGCTCCGTCAGAATGGTTTTTCCGCTTCCGTAGCGATACATTCCGGACTCCGGAGATCTTGCATACGCTTTCAACATGTTTTCACCGTCCTGAAATTGTTTAAAGGTGTGCGACGTTTTTCGAGTCTTCGCCGAAAGAGGGAAACAGATTTCTGTCACGGATACAGCTTTCCAGTTCAGGCAATTATGCCTCTGCGCTCCGAATGATCCCCCCGCCGATCAGGCAGCCTTCCTCATCGTAGAATACGGCAGACTGACCGGGAGCGGCCGCACGAACCGGTTCCTCGAAACAGATTCGGGCAGATTGTTTCGTCCCGGCCTCGATCCACGCGGAACGTCCTTCGTTCCGATAACGGATCTTTACAATCCCACGGATTTTTTGGCCGTATTCCGGATCGGGGACACTCATCCAGTTCACATCCGAGCAGAAAACGGCC
>JAGAFM010000127.1 GCA_017612655.1 Clostridia bacterium
GGTGATGCTCGCGTCTGCTTTAGCAGGATGCAGCACGCTGGCGAAGACCGATACCGGCGATTACGACAAAGGCGCCATCATCGACATGTACTTCACCACTGAGGTGTTTGATTTTGACCCGCAGCGCAGCATTATAGACGACGCGCAGCTCAAGATCATGAGCCAGATCTACGAAGGCCTTACCAGACTTGACGAAAACGGCAAGTGGAAAAAGGCCGGCATGAAGAACTACAAGATCGATAAGGACAAGGACGGCGAATTCAGCATTCTCGTCAACCTCAACTACAACCGCTGGAGCGACGGCCGTACCGTCCAGGCGTCCGACTATGTCTACGCGTGGAAGCGGATCCTCGAGCCCGACACCGCATGCGAAGCGGCTTCTCTGCTGTATGAGATCAAGAACGCCCGGGCCATCAAAGCCGGTGACGCCACCATCGACGACCTCGGCGTAGCCGCCGTCGATACGTATACCCTTGAGATCCAGTTCGAGCAGAAGGTGGACCTCGATCAGTTCTTCGAAGCGACTTCCTCCATCGCTCTGGTTCCCCTGCGCGAAGACGTCTTAACCCGTTACCGCACCGACGACGGCGAAGATCAGTGGGCCTGCAAATCCACCTATATCGTGACGAACGGTCCCTTCTGCCCGAAGGAAATGACGGGCGGCTCCGTGCTCAGACTCGAACGTTCCTCCTATTACTATACGAATCCCGACAAGGAAGAGATCCCCGACAAGTTCGTCATCCCCTACCGTCTTCTCACCAAGTATGAAAACGGAAACGCGGAAGCGCAGCTTTTGCAGCTGACGAGCGGAAACCTCTTCTATGACGGAGAGCTTCCTCTCTCCATGAGAAGCCAGTACGCGGACAGCGCCACCGTCACCGACATGATGGTGACCCATACTTATGTGTTCAACACCACGAATCCTCTGTTCGAGAAGGCCGAAGTGCGCAAGGCGCTCTCCATGGCGATCGACAGGGATCACATCGCTCAGATGTTGACCTTTGCGAAGCCCGCGACCGGCTATATCCCCTACAAGGTGTTCGACACGACCCCCGGCACCTCCTTCCGTGAGACGGGCGGCGCGATCCTGAAGACCGGCGCGGATGTTGCCGGCGCGAAGAGCCTGCTCCAGAGCGCGGGCGTTTCCTCCGGTTCCTTCACCCTCACCGTGCGCAACAACGAAGTGGACATCGCCGTCGCTGAGTATGTCGCCGGCGTGTGGACCGACCTCGGCTTCAGCGTCACCGTGGAACCCGTCAAGGGCACCGTCAACGCGGAAGACAACGTCATCACCAACGACAATTTCCAGAAGCTTTACGACAACGGCAACTTCGACGTCATCGGCATTGACATGACGGTGCTCTCTCCCGACGCCTTCAGCCCGCTGTCCCAGTTCGCGGTTTCCTTCTCCGGCAACGGCGTGGACATGGATTCCGAGACCTATGACCTCTACGGCCACATCACCGGTTATTCCGATCCCGATTACGACGCGCTGATCGAATCCGCTTTCGCCGAAAAGGACAGAACCGCGAGAGCCTCGATCCTGCATCAGGCCGAAACGAAGCTGCTTGAAGACATGCCCGTCATTCCGCTGGTCTTCCTGCAGGATGCGTACATCTACACCGACGCCCTGTCCGGAATCAAGAGCGATTACTACGGGACCAGAAACTTCAAGAAGACCCGCCTGAAGGACTACATGGAGTATAAGGCGAGAACGGATACGCTGAGTCCGGAAGAAGCGGAAGCCGAGCTGACCGGCGGCGAATGATCCGCGTCACGAAATACTGAAACAGAAGACGAACTGAAAAACGGGGAGCCTTTGACTTCCCGTTTTTTATGCTCATGATGGGAGTACACTATGCCGGAAACATTCCATTCTCCGGAGCAGGTCAAGGTTTTCATCCTGTATCTGCTGGAAAAAGTCGGCTATCCGCTGGAATACAACGATCTTGCAAGTATCGTTCTGCGGGACGGCTACGTCGATTATTTTGATTTTGTGAAATATTTTCACGACCTTCTCGAAAACGGCCACATCTGTGCGGTATCCGAAAGGGAGGGCTCCGCAGAAGCTGAGGACGCATCCGTTCTGCTTTCTGCGGAGGAAGCGGATACGGCTGACGGGGAGGTACGCGGGAGCACCGATACGCCGCCGGAAGCTGACGCCGCAGACGGCGCGGACGGGACGGAGAACGCGGGGGATCCCGGAAACAGGGACGGCAAACCCCCGGCTTACGTTGTGACCGCGAGCGGCCGGATGATCGCAAGGGGACTTTCAGACGATCTGCTGCTGGCTGCGGTCCGGGAGAAAAGCTACGTCAGCGCCATGCGGCACCTGTCGCTTGAAAAGAGGGGCGCTGTGTGGAACCATTCCGTCGAAAAGAACGGGGACGGATATGTGTTCCACTGCACGATCCGGGACTGCGACGGCCTCGCCTTCAGCCTGGATCTCCGCGCAGATTCCTTCCCGCAGTCTGAACGGATGCGGATGAATTTTGAAGACAAACCGGACGTGGTATACCGCGGAATTGTCGCCATGGTCACGGGGAACGTCAATTATCTGTTTGACAAATAAATCTGCCGATCTGTACCGCCGCAATAACGAAATATTCGTTATTGCGGACGAAGTCCCTGTGCAAATTCACCTGAGACTCGAAAAAAATACATAATTTTTCTCAAAAATTTTAAAGAAAATTGAATCATGTACTTGACAAACCCGAACGGTGTGATATAATGGTAGCAGATTCCAGAACACGAACGGAGAGGAATTTGGACGATTCGGACGAATTCCGCGCGGTCTCGGATGCGGAACTTGCACAAAGGCTCCGGATGGGTGAAGAACGTTCCTACGATATATTGGCGGGGCGGTATTCTCCCATGACGGAAAACGCTGTCCGCAGATTTTTCCCTTCCTTTTCCGAAGTGGACGGAGAGGCGGTCTGGGGAGAAGACGACCTCAGGCAGTGCGCCGCGATGGCTTTGTACAGAGCCGCCATGTCCTACGATCGGGAAAAGTACGGTGATAAAATCAAATTCGGGCTGTATGCGAAAATCTGTGTCAATAACGCTTTGATCTCGGAACTCAGGAAAGCCCGCGCCGCCGCGAGAAGGCGGAACCGGCGCGAATTGACCGAAAGCAGAAAGCATACGGATGTCCTTGACGAATGGATCTCCTCCGAACGCTTTTCCTCTCTCACCGCCGCAATCCGTTCCGCTCTTGCTCCCATGGAGCGGGATGTGTTTGACTTGTATATTACCGGTATGTCCGTTGAACAGATCGCCGGGCTGCTCGGCCGGGACAGAAAGTCCGTCAGCAACGCGCTCTATCGTATGAAGGGTAAGATCAAAGGACTA
>JAGAFM010000128.1 GCA_017612655.1 Clostridia bacterium
ACTGGGCGGCGCGGGAAACAAGCAGTTCGGCACCATGGCAAGGTCCCTGCTCCCGACGAGCATGATCCCGCCGGTTGCTTCGCTCGCCGGCATCCCGCTTGACCTGAAGTGCAACACCGTAACGCGGGAAATGCGCCGGAATCTGCTCCGGACCCTGAAGGACTTTCCGATTTCGGTCGCCGGTTTCCGTCCGATCGAAGAGGCCATCGTAACATCCGGAGGCGTATCCGTAAAGGAACTGTCTCCCCGGACGATGGAATCGAAAAAAGTCTCCGGGCTGTTCTTTGCAGGAGAGGTCATTGACGTGGACGGATACACGGGCGGATTCAACCTGCAGATCGCCTGGAGCACCGGAATTGCGGCAGCCCGCGGCGCGGCTTCCCGTGCTCCCGCCCCGGCGGAGCCCCCCGTCTGAGCCGGACGGTCATTGTGCCTCTTCAGCGGCTGTTTCCCGACAGAAAATTCGTGCATTTTTTTCGTCGAAAACGCCTCCTCGAAGGCAAGAAAATCATTGACAGATTTCTGAAAATAGAGTATAATAGCAGGCAGAGAAAACCTCCTGTAACTGACGGAACGTGGATTGACACGAGGGAAACGGGAGGAATAGATTTGAAACGCGGATTCCGGGCATTCGGACAGAACGGAAGAAGAGTTTCTTAATGCCGACCGTCTGGGCAGTTCTGTTCTGGAAAAGAACGGGACTGCCCTATCTGTTTGCAAAAAGCGGAGGATTCAAATGGTCAAGAAAGTCGCAATCATCATGGGCAGCGACAGCGATCTGCCCGTCGTGGAAAAAGCGTTCCCGATTCTGGAATCGTTCGGCGTCCCCTATGAAGTCCACGTTTTCTCAGCGCACCGGACGCCGGAAGAAGCCCGGCAGTTCGCCGTCGCCGCCCGGGAGCGGGACTTCGGCGTGCTGATCGCCGCGGCGGGAAAAGCCGCCCATCTTGCGGGAGCGATCGCGGCGGCATCCACGCTTCCCGTCATCGGCATCCCGGTCAAATCCTCGACGCTGGACGGACTGGACGCACTGCTTTCCACCGTTCAGATGCCCACCGGAATCCCCGTTGCTACCGTCGCCATCGACGGTGCGGCGAATGCAGCCATCCTGGCCGCGCAGATTTTGGGCGTAACGGATGACTCCCTTGCGGAGAAACTTGCGCGGAAGCGGTCCGCGGACGCGGAAAAGGTCCTTGCGGCCAACCGCACTCTGGAAGAAAAATACAACAAATCATAACGGAGGACAACAACGCCATGGCAGTCAAGAAAGAGCAGCTTTACGAAGGAAAGGCAAAAAAGGTTTTCGCGACCGACGATCCCTCACTGTACATCGTCTCCTACAAGGACGACGCGACAGCGTTCAACGGTCTGAAAAAAGGAACGATCGCGGGCAAAGGCGTCATCAACAACAAGATGAGCAACCACCTGATGAAGCTCCTGGAGACCAAAGGGGTTCCCACGCATTTCGTGGAAGAGCTCTCCGATCGCGACACCCTCGTCAAGCGCGTCTCCATCGTTCCGCTTGAAGTGATCATCCGCAATGTGTCCGCAGGTTCCTTCGCCAAACACTACGGCGTAGAGGAAGGGATCATTTTTGACGAGCCGACCATCGAATTTTCCTACAAGAACGACGCCCTCGGGGATCCGCTTCTGAATGCATATCACGCAATCGCGCTCAAGCTGGCAACCCGGGAGGAAATCGAAGAAATCAAGCGTCTCGCCTTCACCGTCAACCGGGAACTCTGCGCTTTCTTCCGCGAAACTGGGATCCGTCTGGTGGATTTCAAACTGGAATTCGGGAGACTGGACGACGGAACGATTGTCCTGGCAGACGAGATCAGCCCGGATACCTGCAGACTCTGGGATCTCCAGACCAACGAAAAGCTCGACAAAGACCGCTTCCGTCGCGACCTGGGCGGTGTGGAAGACGCCTACCGTGAAGTCATGCGCAGGCTGGGTCTTTGAGCGAACTCCGAATCATCATTTTTTACGGAGGAGATAGTACATGGGCGGTTTTTTCGGAGCAGTCGGAAAGCAGGACGTGATCTGGGACGTCTTCTTCGGCGTTGATTATCACTCCCATCTGGGGACCCGTCGCGGAGGCATGGCATGCTTTTCCAACGAAACCGGATTTGAACGTTCGATCCACTCCATCGAAAACGCACCCTTCCGGACGAAGTTTGAAGAGGATGTCAGCGGGTGGAGCGGCCGCGCCTGCATCGGATGCATCAGCGACTCCGATCCCCAGCCCCTTCTGATCCGGTCCAACCTCGGCGTCTACGCCATTTCTGCGGTCGGCCGCATCAACAACGCCGACCAGCTGATTGCGCAGTACCTGACCTTCTCAGGCGGCCATTTCACCGCGATGGCAGGCGGAAAGATCAACATGACGGAGCTGATCGCGGCACTGATCAATCAGAAAAAGTCTTTTGCGGAAGGGATCCGGTTCGCTCAGGAGGCCATCGACGGCACCGCGAACATCCTGATCCTCACCGAGCAGAGGGAACTGATTGCCGCGCGGGATCTGGTCGGCCGTCTTCCCGTCGTTCTGGGAAAGAAGGACGGGGGCTTCTGCGTCAGCTTTGAAGACTTCGCCATGTATAAGCTCGGATATGAGCGCCTGCGCGAGCTGGGTCCGGGAGAGGTGGTCCGTCTGACGGAAAACGAAGCGGAGACCCTTCTTTCTCCCGAAAAGAAAAAAAGGATCTGCGCATTTCTCTGGACTTACTACGGCTATCCGAACGCCGTTTACGAAGGACTCGGCGTAGAAATCATGCGGATGCGGAACGGAACTCTGCTCGCCAGGGCGGACCGTTCCTCCGGAAGGACGGGCGAACTCGACTACGTCTGCGGCGTCCCGGACTCCGGAATTCCCCATGCGATCGGATACGCAAACGAAAGCCATATCCCCTACGCGCGCCCGTTCATAAAGTACACTCCGACCTGGCCCAGAAGCTTCATGCCGGCCAATCAGGAGGTGCGGAACCAGGTCGCCAAAATGAAACAGATTCCCGTCCATGACCTCATCAACGGAAAACGTCTGCTGTTTGTCGACGACTCCATCGTGCGGGGCACGCAGCTGCGAGAGACTGTGGAATTCCTTTACGCCAACGGAGCAAAGGAGGTTCACATGCGGTCCGCCTGTCCCCCCATCCTGTTCGGCTGCCGTTTTCTGAACTTCTCCCGCAACACTTCCGAATCGGACCTGATTGCCAGAAGAACCATCTCTCAGCTGGAAGGAGAGGACGGGCTCGCTCATCTGGACGAATACCGCGACGGTTCCACCGAACGGGGCAGAAAACTCCGGGAAGTCATCGGCGGACAGCTGAAGCTGACCACGCTCGAATATCAGACGATGGAAAACGTTCTGGAGGCGATCGGACTTCCCGAGGACGAGGTCTGCACATACTGCTGGACCGGGAAAGACTGACTCCTCCCGGTAATTTCGAAGAAAAGGAGATTAATTCATGAACCTCAATTCCAGATCCGATTCTTACGCGGCGGCCGGTGTGGATATCACCGCGGGCTACCGTGCGGTGGAACTGATGAAGGCACATATCGCCCGTACGGTGACCGGAGGCGTGATGTCCGGAATCGGAGGCTTCGGCGGACTGTTCGCTCTGGATCTGGAGACGGACGGCATCCGGAAACCCGTTCTGGTCAGCGGAACGGACGGCGTCGGAACCAAACTGAAGCTCGCGTTTTTGATGAATCGCCACGACACCGTCGGGATTGACTGCGTCGCCATGTGCGTCAACGACGTGATCTGCTGCGGTGCGAAGCCCCTCTTCTTCCTCGATTACATTGCCTGCGGCAAGAACATCCCCGAGCGGATCGCAGCCGTGGTCTCCGGCGTCGCGGAAGGCTGCGTTCAGTCAGGCTCCGCCCTGATCGGCGGGGAAACCGCCGAAATGCCCGGATTCTATCCGGAGGACGAATATGATCTGGCCGGCTTCTCCGTCGGAATCGTAGACCGCGACAGAATTCTGGACAACCGGGAGATCCGACCGGGCGACGTCATTCTCGCCCTTCCCTCCTCCGGCGTCCACTCCAACGGTTTCTCGCTGGTCCGGCGCGTCTTTGACGTGGAACACGCGGATCTTTTGAAACCGATTCCGGAACTCGGAGGAAAAGGACTCGGGGATACGCTTCTGACCCCGACCAAAATCTATGTCCGTCCCATGACCGCCCTGTTCGAACGGGTGCGGGTCAAGGGAGTCTCCCATATAACGGGAGGCGGCTTCTTCGAAAACATTCCCCGCTCGATTCCGGACGGCTGTTCCGCCGTCATCGAGAAGCAGGCGGTCCGTACTCCTCCCATCTTCGATCTGATCGCTCGGGCAGGCGGCATTTCGGAGCGGGATATGTTCAACACCTTCAACATGGGTGTCGGCATGAGCGTCGTCGTCGCGAAGGAAGACGCGGACACCGCCCTTGCCGTTCTCCGGGAAAACGGAGAGGACGCCTACCCGATCGGGGAAATCCGTTCGGGCGGAGAGAAGGTGTGTCTCCTGTGAAAGCCGGATCCGTCCGCCGTCCGGTCCACATTGCCGTTCTGGTCTCCGGAGGCGGAACCAACCTTCAGGCGCTCATCGACGCGGAAAAAGCGGGGTCCCTCCGTTCCGGGAAACTAAGCGTCGTTATCTCCGACCGGAAGGGCGCGTACGCCCTGACGCGGGCAACCGAAAACGGGATCGACGCGGTTCTCCTGAACCGAAAGGACTTCCCGGACAAGGCGTCCTTTGAGACGGATCTTCTCCGGGAACTGAAGAAAAGAAACATCGAAGTCGTAATCCTTGCCGGATTTCTGACCATTCTGAGCGAGACGTTCATCCGGAGTTTTCCGAAACGGATTCTGAACGTCCATCCGTCCCTGATTCCGTCTTTCTGCGGAGAGGGCTTCTACGGCCTGAAAGTGCACGAAGCCGCACTGGCTCGCGGAGTCAAGGTAACCGGAGCGACCGTTCACTTCGTCAACGAAATCCCGGACGGCGGCGAGATCATTCTCCAGAAAGCCGTATCCATCCGGAAAAGCGATACTCCGGAATCCCTGCAGAGACGCGTCATGGAACAGGCGGAATGGAAGCTTCTGCCGCGTGCCGCGGAACTGGTTTGCGCTGATCTGATTCGAAACCAACAAACTGAACAGTGAGGAAACGAAATGGACATTTATCAGATTCCTTCCGTAGCGGATCGGATCCGCGGAAACTCCTACGTCGGCCGGGGGATCATCGCCGGCAGATCCAAAGACGGCGGGCACGCGGTCTTCGCGTACTTTATCATGGGTCGCAGCGAGAACAGCAGAAACCGGATCTTTCTGGAGGAAGGCTCGGACGTCGTCATTCATCCGTTCGATGCGGCAAAAGCCGGTGACCCCTCGCTGATCATTTACTCCCCGGTCCGGACTTTCGGCGAAAACGTCATCGTCACCAACGGAAACCAGACCGATACCGTCTATGACTTCCTCGCTGCGGGAAAGAGCTTTGAAGAAGCCCTGAACACCCGCTGCTTTGAACCGGACGCGCCGAATTTCACGCCACGGATCAGCGCGGTTCTTCAGCTGAAAGACTCCGGTTTTTCCTACAAGATGAACATCCTCAAAAGCGCAGACCCGGAAGGAAGCGCCTGCGTCCGCATGAATTTCGCCTATCCCGCCCTGCCCGGTCTAGGTCATTTCCTTCACACCTATTTGTGCGACGGAAATCCGATTCCGACGTTCTGCGGCGAACCGGAACGGGTCGCAATTCCGGATTCCATCGACGAACTGACCGATGAAATCTGGAACAACCTGGACGAACAGAACAAAATCTCCCTGTACGTACGCTATTACGACCTGAGTAAAGGTACGTACGAAAGCAGAATGATTAACAAAAACCGTTAACTGATTATGACTCATTGATAGGGTAGTGGAGGACTAAGATGAAGATTTTCGAACTGAAATACGGATGCAACCCAAACCAGAAACCCGCCGATATCCACATGAAAAACGGTGAGGACCTGCCGTTGACCGTTCTCAACGGCAGACCCGGTTTTATTAACTTCCTGGATGCATTCAACTCCTGGCAGCTGGTCAAGGAACTGAAGGAAGCGCTCGGGCAGCCTACCGCCACTTCGTTCAAACACGTTTCCCCGACCTCCGCAGCGGTCGGCCTTCCTCTGTCAGACAAGCTGAAGCGCGCCTGCTTCGTCGACGATATTGCGGAACTGGACGCCTCTCCTCTCGCTTGCGCCTACGCACGCGCAAGGGGAACCGACAGAATGTCCTCTTTCGGAGACTGGATCGCGCTTTCCGATATCTGCGACAAAACGACCGCGACCCTGATCAAGCGGGAGGTTTCGGACGGCATCATCGCCCCCGGATATACCGACGAGGCGCTGGAACTGCTCAAATCCAAGAAGAAGGGGAACTACAACATCGTTCAGATCGACCCGAGCTACGTTCCAGACTCCGAAGAGGAAAAACAGGTGTTCGGCATCACTTTCCGACAGGGCAGAAACTCGTTCCGAATCTCCGAAGAACTGTTCTCCAACCTGGTGACGGATAACAAGGACCTGCCGAAGAGCGCTGTCCGGGATCTGATCATCGCCCAGATCACGCTGAAGTATACACAGTCCAACTCCGTCTGTTTCGCCGTCGACGGACAGGCGATCGGCGTAGGCGCAGGACAGCAGTCCCGTATCCACTGCACCAGACTGGCCGGAGGAAAAGCGGACAACTGGAATCTCCGTCAGAGCGACCGGGTTCTCTCACTCCCCTTCCTTCCGTCTCTCGGAAGGCCGGACCGGGACAACGTCATTGACGTGTATCTTTCCGAAGACTACGACGATGTCATTGGCGCCGAGGTATGGCAGAAATACTTCACAGAGCGTCCCGAACCGTTCACCCGCGCGGAAAAACGCGCTTATTTGGATACAATCACGGGAGTCTCTCTCGGATCCGACGCGTTTTTCCCCTTTGACGACAACATTATCCGCGCCAAGAGGAGCGGCGTTTCCTACATTGCGGAACCGGGCGGCTCCGTCCGGGACGACCTGGTCATCGAACGCTGCAACGAGTACGGCATGGTTATGGCGTTCACCGGCATGCGCTTGTTCCATCACTGAATCCTTCGATCGGATTCGGAAAGGAAAAAAGTCGGATGAAAGTAATGGTGATCGGTGGCGGCGGAAGAGAACACGCCATTCTGAAGTCCCTGAAGCAGTCCCCTGAGATCGACACGCTTTACGCTCTTCCGGGCAATGCCGGTATCGAAGCCTCGGGAGATGCGGTCTGCGTTCCGGTCGGAGCAAAAGACATCCCGGGTGCAGTCGCGTTTGCCAGAGAAAACGGAATCGGATTCGCGGTTGTCGCTCCGGACGATCCGCTTGTGCTGGGAATGGTTGACGCGCTGGAAGAAGCAGGCATTCCCTGTTTCGGCCCCAGGGCAAACGCCGCCATCATCGAGGGAAGCAAGGTGTTCTCGAAATCCCTCATGAAAAAGTACGGAATCCCCACCGCTTCCTACGAGGTCTTCCGGTCTCCGGAATCTGCCCTCGAATATGCGGAGACCTGTCCGCTCCCCATTGTAGTCAAAGCGGACGGACTGGCTCTTGGGAAGGGCGTGCTGATCTGCGAAACCAGAGAAGCGGCTCGGGAAGCCATTCACTCCATCATGGAGGAAAAGGTGTTCGGAACGAGCGGCAATGCGATCGTCATGGAAGAATTCCTGACCGGTCCGGAAGTCTCCGTGCTGGCCTTTACCGACGGGGTCTGCATCAAGCCGATGGTTTCCTCCATGGATCATAAACGCGCACTGGACGGAGACCGTGGACTGAATACGGGAGGAATGGGAACCATCGCTCCGAACCCGTATTACACCGCAGAGATCGCAGCAATCTGCCGGAAGACCATTTTCGAGCCGACCATCCGGGCCATGCAGGCGGAAGGCAGACCCTTTCAGGGGTGTCTGTATTTCGGACTGATGCTGACTCCGGACGGACCGAAGGTAATCGAATACAACTGCAGATTCGGCGATCCGGAAACCCAGGTGGTTCTTCCCCTGCTTAAATCAGACCTGTTCTCCGTGATGAAAGCGGTTCGTTTCGGAACCCTGGCGGAAACAGACGTCTCTTTCTCCGCAGACTGCTCCTGCTGCGTCATCTGTGCATCGGAGGGATATCCGAAGCACTATGAAACCGGATTCCCACTGATCCTTCCGAGTACCGAGGCGCCGGATGCCGTCTACGTGTCTGGCGCAAAACGCTCGCCTGACGGGACACTTATCACAGGAGGCGGACGCGTCGTCGGTGCCGTCTCTGTCCGTCCCACTCTGCAGGAAGCCGTCGACGCTGCATATCGGGTTGCGGACGCCGTTTCTTTCCAAAACAAATTCTGCAGAGGGGACATCGGCAAAAGAGCCCTGTCCTGTCTGAATTCGATCTGAAAGGATTTCCTTATGGTTTTCAGAGTCTTTGTGGAAAAAAAGCCGGGTCTGGACCAGGAAGCGAAGGCCCTGCTCTCCGATCTTAAGAATCTCCCCGGGACGGAAACGCTCTCGGGACTCCGCCTTTTCAACCGGTACGACGTGGAGTCCATCACAGAGGAACTGTTTGCGTTATCCGTGCGGACCGTTTTTTCGGAACCGCAGCTGGACTGTGTCACCAAATCTCTTCCGGAAATCCCCGGTTCACGGGTCCTGGCTGTTGAGTATCTGCCCGGCCAGTTCGATCAGCGCGCAGATTCCGCGGAACAGTGCATTCAGATTCTTTCACAGGGCGACAGGCCGAACGTTCGTTCGGCAAAGGTTTACGTCTTCATCGGCGCTCTGTCCGAACAGACATGGGAAACGATCCGTTCTTATGTCATTAACCCCGTTGAAGCCCGGGAGGCTTCCCTGGAAAAGCCGTTGACGCTCCGGGCAGAATACACTCTGCCTCAAACCGTGGAAACACTGAACGGGTTCCTTTCCGCCGGGGAAGAAGAACTCTCCTCCTTCCTGAAGGAGAAGGGGTTCGCCATGGATCTGGCGGACATGAAATTCTGCCAGGCATATTTCAGAGACGAAGAAAAACGGGATCCCACGATCACCGAGATCCGGGTTTTGGACACTTACTGGTCCGACCACTGCCGACATACAACCTTCCTGACCGCGATCGATTCTGTCCGTTTCGAGGATACCGTCCTTCAGGATGCCTATGAGTCCTACCTGAAGGCTCGACGGGAATTAAACCGGACCAAACCGCAAACCCTGATGGATCTTGGCACCATTGCCGCAAAGATTCTGAAAAAAGAAGGCCGTCTGGAAGGACTGGATGAATCCGAAGAAATCAATGCCTGCACCGTAAAGATTAAAGTCTCGGTCGACGAAAAGGAAGAAGACTGGCTCCTTCTCTTCAAAAACGAGACCCATAACCATCCTACGGAGATTGAACCGTTCGGAGGAGCCGCCACCTGTATCGGCGGTGCAATCCGGGATCCCCTTTCCGGCCGTTCCTATGTATTTGCGGCCATGAGAGTGACGGGAGCCGCCGATCCCACGGTTCCGCTTTCTGAAACCATTCCCGGAAAACTGCCTCAAAAGAAAATCGTCACCACTGCCGCGGCAGGCTATTCCTCCTACGGCAATCAGATCGGACTCGCAACCGGTATGGTTGACGAACTGTATCACCCCGGATATGCGGCAAAACGGATGGAAATCGGCGCCGTCATCGCCGCGGCACCCGCGAAAAACGTTCGCAGAGAACGTCCCTCCCCCGGTGATGTTGTCATCCTTCTGGGCGGAAGAACCGGAAGGGACGGCTGCGGGGGGGCAACCGGTTCCTCCAAATCCCATACAACAGAATCTCTGACAACCTGCGGAGCAGAGGTTCAAAAGGGAAACGCCCCTGAGGAACGCAAACTGCAGCGGCTCTTCCGGAGAACCGACGCCTGCCGTCTCATCAAGCGGTGCAACGATTTCGGCGCAGGCGGCGTTTCGGTCGCCGTCGGGGAGCTTGCGGACGGCCTGGATATCAATCTCAACGCCGTTCCAAAAAAGTACGAGGGTCTGGACGGGACGGAACTGGCTATCTCAGAATCTCAGGAAAGAATGGCCGTTGTGGTCGCCTCGGAAGATGCGGACCTGTTTCGTGCCATCGCTGATGAAGAGAACCTGGAGACTGCCATCATCGCGACCGTTACGGAAACGCCCCGCCTCCGGATGTCCTGGAACGGAACGACCATCGTCGACCTCTCCCGGCGCTTTCTGGACACCAACGGGGCCGAAAAGCACGTACCGCTGATTGCCCCTTCTAGAATCCGTCCCTGGAACCGGCCTGTTCCCTCCTCGTTCCGGAAAGGAATCCTTTCCCTTTCCGAAGAACTGAATGTCTGTTCCAAGCAGGGCCTCTCGGAGCGCTTTGACTCCACCATCGGAGCGGGAACCGTCCTGATGCCCTTCGGTGGGAAGAAACAGAAAACACCGATTCAGACGATGGTTCACTTGATTCCTGTCGAGAACGGACACACGGACAGCTGTTCCTTTATGGCCTGGGGTTACAACCCCATGATAGCCGAAAATAGCCCGTTCCATTCCGCATACCTCGCGGTTGTAGAGTCAATTGCCAAGCTGATCGCTGCAGGTGCGGACCGGAATGAGATCTATCTCTCGTTTCAGGAATACTTTGAAAAGCCGGGTCAGGATCCCACACGCTGGGGACAGCCCCTTGCCGCTCTTCTCGGTGCTTTCCGAGCCCAAAACGATCTTGGGGTTGCCGCTATCGGCGGAAAAGACAGCATGTCCGGGACGTTTGAACAACTGGACGTTCCGCCGACCCTCGTCTCGTTTGCCGTAACGACAGGAACCGTTTCAGATGTTGTGACCAACGACTTCAAGGAAGCAGGACACAGACTGGCGCTTCTCGAGCCGGATTACGACAAAGACGGACTCCCCGTCAAGGATTCGCTTCTGTCGTTGTTTGACCGGATCACCTCGCTTGCCCGTTCCGGCCGGATCAAAGCTGCATACACGCCCGGGTTCGGCGGTGTCGCGGAAGCCCTCCTGAAAATGTCCCTCGGAAACGGAATCGGGGTATCTCTGGAAGATTCTCTCTCTCTGGAAACGCTGTTCGGCTACCGCTACGGCGCGTTCGTGCTGGAGCTGACAGAAGGATGCGAGGAGGGGACGACGCTCGGGAAAACGATTTCGGAGGAAAAAATACAGTTCCGCTCGGAATCCGTTTCTCTCGAAGAACTCAAGGAACGGTACGAAGCAAGGCTCGCATCGGTTTATCCCATGGATCCCGGGCAGGGCAAGAAACCGCTTCCCGCTTTTTCCAGCCCTGAAAAAACCTTTGCCCGTCCGGCCGGCATCTCTTCCATTGCAAAGCCGAGAGTTCTCATCCCGGTCTTCCCGGGAACCAACTGTGAATACGACACTGCCAAGGCGTTTCTGGATGCGGGAGCAACCCCGGAAATATTTGTCATTCGAAATCTGACCCGCAAAGACATTGCAGACAGTGTCTCCCTGTTCTCCGAGAAAATCCGAAACTCTCAGATTGTTTTTCTCCCCGGCGGCTTCTCCGGAGGGGATGAGCCTGACGGATCGGGCAAGTTTATTACCGCCTTCTTCCGGGCAGCTCCCGTGCGCGACGCGGTCACGGACCTGCTGGAAAACAGGGTGGGATTGATGGCAGGCATCTGCAACGGCTTCCAGGCTCTGATCAAACTGGGACTCGTCCCTTACGGCAGAATCACCGATACGGACGAAAGCAGTCCGACACTCACATTTAATACCATTGGCCGCCACCAGTCCAGACTGGTTCGAACCAGAATCTGTTCCATCAAATCCCCGTGGCTCGCCGAAACCAGAGTGGGAGACATCGTCACTGTTCCCATTTCCCACGGGGAAGGCCGTTTCCTTGCAGCGGAGACAACGGTGCTGGCTCTCGCGAAAAACGGTCAGATCGCTACCCAGTATGTGGACGATACGGGCTCGCCGACCACGGAAATCTCCTTTAACCCGAACAACAGCATCTATGCCGTGGAAGGGATCACCTCTCCAGACGGGCGCGTACTCGGCAAAATGGGACACAGTGAGCGCACCGGATCCGGGCTGTACCGAAATGTGCCCGGCAATTACGACATCGGATTGTTCCGCGCTGCGGTTCTCTATTATCAATAATCATTCAGAAAGGAATCAAAGACATGACGGATATCGAAATTGCTCAGTCTATCCAGCTGAAACCAATCACCGAGGTAGCAAAAACCGCGGGCATCGATGAAGAGTACCTGGAGCAGTACGGGAAGTACAAGGCAAAGGTGGACTACGCTCTTCTGAAAAAGAGCGAAGCATCCGAGAAAAACGGGAAACTGATTCTGGTTACCGCAATCACACCGACCCCCGCAGGCGAGGGAAAAACCACCACAACGATCGGGCTCGCAGACGGATTGAGAAAGATCGGGAAAAAATCCATCGTCGCGCTCAGAGAGCCGTCACTCGGTCCGGTCTTCGGCGTCAAAGGGGGCGCCGCAGGAGGCGGTTATTCGCAGGTCGTTCCCATGGAAGACATCAATCTTCATTTCACGGGAGACTTCCATGCGATCGGCGCCGCAAACAATCTGCTCGCCGCCATGCTGGATAACCACATTCAGCAGGGGAACGCGCTTGGGATTGATCCCAGAAGAATTACCTGGAAACGCTGCGTGGATATGAATGACCGTCAGCTTCGTTTTCTCGTGGACGGTCTGGGCGGAAAGGCAAACGGAGTTCCGCGGGAAGACGGATTCGACATTACCGTCGCATCGGAAATCATGGCGGTCTTCTGCCTGTCCTCCTCCATCACGGATCTGAAGGAACGCCTGGGACGCATGGTCGTCGGGTATACCTATGATGACAAACCCGTAACAGCAGGGGATCTCCACGCGGTGGGAGCAATGGCCGCCCTCCTCAAAGACGCCCTGAAACCCAATCTGGTCCAGACGTTGGAAGGAACCCCCGCAATCGTCCACGGCGGACCCTTCGCGAATATCGCACACGGATGCAACTCCGTTCTGGCAACAAAAATGGCCATGAAACTCGGAGAATACGCCGTCACGGAGGCCGGATTCGGCGCCGATCTCGGAGCAGAGAAATTCCTCGACATTAAGTGCCGGATGGCGGGACTTCGTCCGGATGCGGTTGTAGTTGTCGGAACGGTCCGCGCTCTGAAATTACACGGAGGTGCGGACAAAAAAGCGCTTGGATCTGAGAACCTGGAAGCGCTGGAAAAAGGTCTCCCCAACCTTCTCCGCCATGTCTCCAACATGACAGAAGTCTATCACCTGCCGTGCGTTGTCGCTATCAATCGATTCCCGACCGACAGCGATGCCGAAATCGATCTTGTCATGAAAAAGTGCCGGGAACTCGGCGTCAATGCCATCCTGTCAACGGTTTGGGCAGAAGGGGGAAAAGGCGGAATTGCCCTAGCGGAAGAAGTCGTCCGTCTCTGCGAAAAAGAGAATCATTTCACCTTCAGTTATGATTGTGATCTTTCCCTTTCGGAAAAAATCGAAACAGTTGTCAAAAGGGTTTATCACGGCGAGGGCGTTTCCATTCTCCCCGCAGCTCAGAAAGAGCTCGATCGCCTTACCACACTCGGATTCGGCTCATGCCCGGTCTGCATGGCAAAAACACAGTACTCCTTCTCGGATGACCCGAGCAAACTCGGGGCTCCGGATCATTTTACCGTCACGGTAAAAAGCGTGAGGGTTTCTGCCGGCGCCGGTTTTGTTGTCGTACTGACCGGTGACATCATGACGATGCCCGGTTTGCCCAAGATTCCCGCAGCGGAAAAGATCGACGTCGACGATAACGGAGTCATTTCCGGGCTGTTCTAATCCTTCGTTCGGATGAAATGAAATCGTGCCGTTTTTCTGCCACAGGGCGGAAAGACGGCACGATGTCCAGATAGTATCGTGTTATGTTTTCTTCTTTTTTCATTCATTTTTAAAAAAGCTCTTCCATTTGGAACAATCCTGTGGTATACTAAAGCGGTTCGAACGGCAGGGGTGTTCCCCGCCCTTCTTCGATAGGTTCCCTAAAGCTTTCTGCTCCTTCTTTCACCATCTTGTTTAGGCGTTTGTTTCGAATGAATGACCGGGGTGTGTTTCTTTTCTGTATCCTGCCTCATCCGTTTGCATGGGCTTGTAGCTCAGTTGGGAGCACGAAGGACATCCTTACACACCCCACAAAAATTTCGTCGCCGACACCGTTTCACGATGCCACCGACCCGCCGATAAAATCGGCACGCCAGACATCGCTAAAATTTCATACATTTGACAAGGGCTTGTAGCTCAGTTGGGAGAGCGCCGCGTTCGCAACGCGGAGGTCATGGGTTCGAATCCCACCAGGTCCACCAACGAACGACCTGTAATTCGACTATAGAATTACAGGTTGTTTTCTAAATAAGGAGAAGGCCATCATGACGACTAAAAGGCAACATTTGATTTGGAGGGATTATCTGTCACCATGGACAGACAATCCTAATTCTACTAAACAAGTTTATGCCGTGAAGAAAAGCGAGTTGAATTTGTACTGTAATTTGTAAATTTTTCGGGGTTATTGCCATTGACAATAACCCCGATTCATTATGCTGTTTTTCGTTAAACTTTTCATTCTATTCTATGAGGTGCGGCTCTCCGCCGTTAAGGTGCGGCTAAAACTCCGTGTAGCTGTGGCTCTCACGCCGTTTTTCACAGAGCGCTCTTTTCAGGATATATTCACCTTGCCACAAATAACACTTTTCTGCGATGCTTTTGATTTTTCGCTTTTGCGCCTCAGTGCAGGTGAAGAATATCCCGGTCGGTGGCTTTTTCTTTTCTTTTTCCAAATAGTGTTCCTCCTGTTCATTTGGATTTTCACAGTAAAAAAAGCCGATGAACTGTTGCGCTCATAGGCTTTGTACTGTATTTGTGATTATCTTTCCTGCTCGTCTCTTTTTCTTTTGGCACGAAGATTATGAAGTACGTCGTTGACGTTTTCGCCTTTCAGAATGCCCGGATAGTTATTCTGAAATTCTACAAGTTGTTCCTTGGCATCTTTTTCGTTCTTTCGCACAAGTTCGTACACGCTTTCATAATCGCTCGCGGTAAGCGTTTTTACAATGAAATCCTGCGCGCCGTCCGGGAATCCGTCCCATGAG
>JAGAFM010000015.1 GCA_017612655.1 Clostridia bacterium
ATGTAGTGTCTGCTGCAAGTAGGAAAAAGCCAATAAGATACTGACAAAACAAGGATTTTGTGGTATAATAGGTGCAGGGAAAAAGTGAAAAAGCGGCCAAAAACCGTGCACCAGGAGGCTAAGATGTATAAGCGGCATTTAAGGCAGATAAGTCTGTTGGACAATCCGGAGTCGTTCGGGGGAATCACACTGGACGGAGATAACGAGTGGTGTAAACTTGCGAAGCTGATCCCGTGGCACGAGTTTGAAGAAGAGTACGCGAAGCAGTTTCCTGGGAAAAACGGACAGCCGGCAATCAGTTTCCGAGCCGCGTTAGGGACGCTGCTGATCAAAGAGCGGTATCATTTTTCAGATGAAGAAACGATAGAACACATCGTAATGAATCCATACCTTCAGTACTTTATTGGGCTGGAAGGGTTCACCCAGAGATCACCGTTTGATTCAAGCATGCTGAGTCGGTTTCGGAAGCGGATCACGCCAGAAGTACTGGCAAAAGTGAACGATATCCTGATTGGCCGAAACGAGGAAGACGACTCGAAGGGCACCGGTGGAGGGAACGTGGAGAATCAGGGGACCCTGATCCTGGATGCAACGTGTGCGCCGCAAGGAATTCGGTACCCAACGGACCCATCCCTGTTGAACGAAGCACGAATGAACGCAGAAGAGATCATAGACAAGCTTCATGAAGCAAAACTGACAGACGGGGGACGGAAACCGAGGACAGGCAGGAAGGTCGCAAAGAAGAAATACAACAGTTATTCAAAGAGTCGGGTCAAGACGGCAAAAAGCCGGAGAAAGGCTATCAAACAACAGTTGGGATACCTTGGGAGAGATCTGCGAATCATAGGCGACATAGCAGCAAAACACCCGGATTATGCAGAGCAATTGCCAAAGTGGCTGAGAGAGAGGATTCCGGTTCTTTTGATTCTGTACGAACAGCAGAAGGAGATGTATCACACAGGAACCCACAGGGTAGACGACCGAATTGTCAGCCTGTCGCAGCCGTGGGTGCGACCGATTAAGCGAGGCAAACAGAATGCGGACGTAGAGTTTGGCGCAAAGGTCGAGATGAGTGATGTAAACGGTTTTCTTCGAATCGAAGACCTGCGCTGGGATGCTTTCAACGAGAGCACAACGCTAAAGGATTCTGCTGAAAAGTACCGGTCTTCATTTGGACATTACCCGAGTCGGATCTTGGCAGATCAAATCTTTCGGACGCGGGAGAATCTCAGGTACTGCAAAGAACACGGAATTCATTTGAGCGGTCCAAAGCTCGGAAAACCGAATGCAGATCCGGCGATCCGAAAAGAGGAACTCCATAAGGAGTGGCTTGAGTCAGGAGAACGAGGCGATATTGAGAGACGGTTTGGGATCACCAAACGATGCTATTCGCTCGGCCGAGTGACTGCAAAACTCCAACAAACGAGTGAAGTAATGATTTACTTGTCTGTTCTGACGCTGAACTTGCAGAAGAGGCTTAGGCTTCTTTTGCGCGCTCTTTTGGACTTTTGTTACCGATATCCCAAAATGCAATTTGTGCAGTAGACACTAATTATAACAGAAACGAGCGGAAAAAGAAACCCTTTTCCCGCAAATTCCATAAAAATCGTTCATCTTGTTGTATCCGTTGACAATCCTCCTCCGTTTTGGTATAATTGTTTATCTGTTTTCCTTATATTTACGGTAATTTCCATTCGAAAATCACGGAAACCGTCACGCAAGAGGTGTCTGCATGGAAACAAAAGTCGTCAAATTCGGGGGAAGTTCTCTCGCGGACGCGGAGCATTTCCGCAAAGTTGCCGCTATCATCCGCGAAGATCCCGCCCGCCGTTTCGTGGTCGCGTCCGCACCGGGAAAGCGTTTCTCCGGGGATACCAAGGTCACGGATCTGCTCTATTCGTGCTATGAACGCGCGTCAGGCGGAGAAGACATCGAAGAAGCTTTCGAGGAGATCGTCGGGCGTTATACTTCCATTATTGACGAGCTGAATCTGGACCTGTCTCTGGACAAGGAATTCGCGCAGATCAAAAACGCGTTCCTGTGCCATGCGGGACGGGACTATATCGCCAGCCGCGGTGAATACCTCTCCGCCAAGCTCCTGGCTTCCTATCTGGGCTTTACCTTCCTGGACGCCGCGACCGTCATCTTCTTCAACGAAGACGGTACGTTCAATGAAAAGCTGACCAACACGATTCTGGCAGCCAAGCTGCACAGCCTGCCGAACGCGGTCATCCCGGGATTCTACGGTGCGATGCCGAACAACACCATCAAGACATTCTCCCGCGGGGGATCGGACGTATCCGGCTCCATCGTGTCGCGCGCGGCAAACGCGGATCTCTACGAGAACTGGACCGACGTCTCCGGCTTTCTCATGGCGGACCCCCGGATCGTCACCAACCCGAAATCCATCCGGACGATTACGTATCAGGAGCTGCGCGAACTTTCCTACATGGGCGCCTCCGTTTTGCATGAAGACGCGGTTTTCCCGGTCCGCTTTGCGGCCATCCCGATCAACATCCGGAACACAAACGCCCCCGAAGCACCGGGCACTCTGATCCTTCCTTCCCAGAACCATCCCGACTACGAGCGCGGGAACATTGTCACGGGAATCGCGGGAAAGAAAGGCTTCTGCACCTTCATCCTGGAAAAAGACCGCATGAACGACGAAGTAGGGTTCGGCCGGAAAGTGCTTTCCGTCTTCGAAAAGCACAACGTCTGCTTCGAACACCTTCCCTCCGGCATCGACACCATGTGCATCGTCGTCAACGAAAAGGACATCGAAGACATCAAGGACACCCTGATCCACGAAATCTGCCAGGCGGTGGAACCGGACACGGTGAACGTGGACCGGAACCTGGCTCTCATCGCCGTGGTCGGCTGCGGCATGGTCAAGGCGAAGGGTACCGCTCTCCGGATCTTCCGCGCGGTCTCAAATGCGGACATCAACATCCGCATGATCGATCAGGGCTCCTCGGAGTTAAATATCATCCTCGGTGTCGACGAATCCGACTTTGAAACCGCACTCCGCGCAATCTACCAGGAATTCGCGGAGAACAACGTAATCAAATGAGCACTGAAAGAAAAACCGGAGCCGTCCCGGACGAAAGCCGTCCGGCACAGTCCTCTCCCGGATACCGTCCTGCGGGCCCCTACACGGTGGAACCTCCGCTGACGAAAAGCAAGGTTCCCTACCCGCAGACAGCGAAAAAGCCGGATCTCAACAAGCAGAAGCAGAAAGAACAGAAGAAAAAGCGGACCCGCCTGTTCTGGGTCTCCTTTATCGTAATCTTTCTTCTGCTCCTCGGGATCGGATGCGGGCTCTTCATCCTGTTCCGCCGGTCGCTCCCGGCAAACGTCCCGGAAGGGAGCGGAACTGCGGACTCCGGGGAAGAAGCCACCCGCGGGCTCGACCCGTCGACGGAAACCGACGACGGCAACGAACCCATGGACGAAGAAGTCTTCAAGTATCCCTACGCGACCGCGAAGACCGTCATGCTGTGGAACGAAATCCGCTCGCGCTACATGATCTTCATGGACGCGAAAACCCTGGAAGTCGTCGCCTGGAAATACGGCCAGTACGGAACCGGGGAAACCGCGACAGCGGAACCCGGAACGGAAGAACCGGGAACCGAACCGGAATCAGGCAGCCAGGGGTCTGGCATCGGACAGCCTGATTTCGGGAAGAGCATCAACGCAAAGATCTACCCGGCTTCCCTGACCAAGCTCATGACGCTTCTCGTCGCATACGAGCACTGCGGCAGCATGGACGACCCCTTCCGGATGACCTACGACATCATCAACCCGCTGTACCTGGCCGGACTGTCGCTCGCGGGCTTTTCCGGCGGGGAAACCGTTCCCGTCCGGGATCTGTTCTACGGAACCGCCCTACCCTCCGGCGCGGAAGCGGCGGTCGGCCTCGCGGTCTACGCCGCTGGCTCCGAGCAGGCGTTCGTGAACCTGATGAACGAAAAGGCCAAAGAGCTTGGGATGAAGAACACCCGCTTCGTCAACTGCACCGGGCAGCACAACAGCGACCACTACACATCCCTCGGGGATCTGGCCATTCTCATGGCAACGGTCGAAAGCGTTCCGGAACTGGCCGAGATCCTCTCTACCTACAAGTACACTACGACTCCGACCGCGGGATTCCACCCGCAGGGATTCGAAGTGGTCAGTACCACCTTCGCCCAGATGTACGGAAACGAATCCGGGATCTGCGAAATCGTCGGGGGAAAGACCGGATACACCGAGCAGGCGATGCAGTGTCTGGCGACCTACGGCGTCCGGATGGACGACGGCCACGCCTACGTCTGCATCACCGCCTGCGGCCAGAACCGCTACGACCCGATTAAGGACTGCATCTATCTCTTTGGCAATTATTCCGGCGGACCGCTCGCAGGTTCGGAAGAAACCTCCGCCGAAACCGAAGAAGGAACTTCATGAGCTATCTGTATCTGCTGATTGCCGCCGTCCTCTTCTCCATGCAGCACTTCTTCCTCAAGCAGTACGAGAAGAAGTCGGACGGCACCTCGACCGCGGCGGTCTGGACGCTTCTGATCCGCCCGGTGACCCTGATTCTGTTTCTCACCGTCCTGCACGGGGTCTTCCCGATCTGGGAAGAGCTGGGTGGCTTTTTCTCGCGGCTGTCCTCTCCGGAAGGCGCGGACGCCTCCGCGGTCGCCACCCTGATCGCCTCCGTTGCCTTTTCCGTCGCGGTGGTCATCAGCCTCCCCTGCGCCATCCTGGTCATGCGCCACGGGAAGCTGCTCTTTTCCACCGCCTCCTGCCAGCTCGGTTCCTTTCTGGTTCCGTTCCTCTACGGAGTGACCCTCTGCGGGGAACCGCTTTCGGTTCCGAAAACGGTCGGACTCGTCCTGATCGTCCTTTCCCTGCTCCTGATCGGTCCGAATCTTCCGGATTTCTTTCTGCACCCGCTGCAGCATATGCACCCCTCCCGGGAACCCGGGAAAGAGAAAGAAAAAAAGAAGGGGTATTCTTCGTTCCTCTTCTTCATCCTCTGCTTTCTTCTGTTCGTCACCAGCGGCACCGCCGGCGTCGGATCCGCGGCCTCGCAGAAGGTTGAAAACCCGCTCTCCACGGACGCGTTTCTCATCCTCTGCATGATGGAAATCTTCGTCATGGCCGTCCTTATCCTTCTCGGAATCGGGATTCGCCGGGTGACGCGCGGGGAGAAAGGCGCCCTGTTCAAGCCCTTCTGGGCAATCACGAAAGAACGCTTTTCGTTCCGCACGCTTCTGTTCCTCGGCGCAATGGCCATGCTGTACGGGTTCTCGAACGGCTTTGCCAACATCTTCTCCATGCTGTGCGCAAAAACCATGGACTACAGCATTCAGTTTCCTCTGCTCAGCGCGACCATGTTCATCCTCAGCGCGATGCTAGGGCCCCTCTTCTTCCATGAAAAACTGGAAAAGATGGACTGGATCAAGGTCGCTCTGGCTGTCGCGGGCCTTGCCTGTTTCTTCTTCTGATTCTGTAACTCTCGGAAAGGAGTGAATCCGACATGCCGGAAACCTACCGGATCGGTCACGGGTACGACGTTCACCGGCTCGTCCCGGGACGCGACCTGATCCTCGGCGGGGTTAAAATCCCTTTTGAACTCGGTCTTCTCGGTCACTCTGACGCGGACGTGTTGACCCACGCCGTCATGGATGCCGTTCTGGGCGCAGCGGCTCTCGGGGACATCGGGCGGCATTTTCCGGATACGGACGAGCGGTATCTGGGCGCCGACAGCCTGGAACTCGCCGCCGAAACAGCCCGCCTGATCGCTGAAAATGGATACCGGGTTTCCAACATCGACTGCACGGTTATTGCCCAGGCGCCGAAACTTGCCCCTTATCTTTCCGAAATGGTCCGAAATCTCGCCCGCGTCTACGGGATCCCGGAAGACCGGGTCAACGTCAAGGCAACCACGGAAGAACACCTCGGTTTCACCGGATCCGGAGAAGGCATGGCGGCTCATGCCGTCTGTCTGCTGGAACTTCGAAACGAAGCCGAAAACTGAACACTGCGAACATCAATCCCGGGAGTCCTGCCCGTCAGGCTTCCCGGCTTTTCTTTTCTCCCCGTTTTTTCTCCGGATGGTGAGAAAAACCGGTCTTTCGTGCGACTGATTGGCAGAAGGGGATCCACCCATCGGAAAGGAGGCCTGTCCTTGGAAAACGGTGCCAGTAGCTACCGCCGTTTCCTCTCCGGCGACGACGAAGGGTTTTCGGAAATCGTCCGGGAATACCAGGACGGCCTTCAGCGATTTCTGTCCGGGTTTGTCGGCAACCCGGACACAGCGGAAGAACTGACGGAAGAAACCTTTTTCCGGTTACTCATCAAGAAACCGCGGTTCCGCGGAGACGCCTCCTTCAAGTCCTGGCTCTATGCCATCGGACGGAACGTCGCCGTGGACTGGATCAGGCGTCACCGGAAGGAACTCTCTCTGCCGGACGAACTCCGGGACGCGATCCCGGACGACAGTGCCGATCCCGAACGGCTGACTTGGGCCGAAGAACGGCGCCGCCTGGTGCACCGGGCGATGCGGACGCTCCCCGCGGAATACAGTCAGGTTCTGCTGCTCTCCTATTACGATGGGCTCCCCAACCGGGAAATCGCGCGGGTTTTGCGCAAAAACGGCCGTCAGGTTTCCAATCTCCTGTACCGTGCGAAGCAGTCCCTGAAAACCGAACTGGAGAAAGAAGGTTTTTTCTATGAAGAACTCGGATGAGATGACCGCTTCCCTGTTTCAGCGCAGGGCGCAGTATCTCGAAGAACAGAAGAAAAAGAAACAGATCTTTCTGAAAACCGGGGGCACAGTCCTCTCCCTCTGTCTGATCGCTCTGCTGGGCTTTGCCGTCTGGCGCGCTGGCCGGCCCGGTCCGACCGTTCCGTCCGTCACGCCCGAACAGACAGACGGTGCGGAAAAAGCCACCGCATCTAACCCGGTCGACACGCAAACTCCGTCTGTCACAACCCCGGAAGGCAGCAATCCGCCGGAAGCGGACGTGTTCTGGGATGAAAACGGCATCTGCACCCCGTCGGATGAAATGCGGGAGCGGAACGGCAAAAGCATGTCGGCCCGGCTGGCGGAAATCCTCGCACAGACGCCCTCGGATGCCATACTCGAAATCGCGGCCTATCCGCCGTTTGATTCCAACTATGCCCACGGGGATCAGACGCTGGGCGAAGCCTACCGGGACTATGTAAATGCCTGGACGCACCGGGACATGCTGCGTCGGCTGCTCGAAGAAGGCGAAATCCTGAAATACGGAACCGACGTCTACGAAACCGGAACACCGGACGGAATCCGGTGGTCGAAGGAACAGTACGAAGAACGGATCTTCTTCTACGGAGAATCGTTCCTCGCAAAGTACATCGCGGACGGCGTCTTCCGCTCTGACCTGGCCGAAGAGGATCTGAAACAGGCAGTTGAAACCGATCTCACCCTTACCGCCCTGAACGACATCTATTCCGCCTACCTTTCGGATCTAGCCGCCGTTTTGCCGGAATCCTGCTTCGCACAGCCGGATCCCGTCTCCCACCGCCTGATCCTGTCCGTAACCCAGGAAGGTCTGGACGCGCTTACCTCCTCTCTCTCTCCCTCCTCGGGAACAACGCAGAACATGCGCGGATGGACCTTCGACCTGACCGCCCCGCGGGAAGAATCCGTCCCCGCCGCGGAAGCCAACTGATTTCAAGCAACCTCCGGATGAAAACCGAAGATCCCCGGGAAACGCGAGTCAATGCGTTTCCCGGGGATCTTCCGTCTCTTCAAGGGGCTCTTCCGGCTCTGGCTGCAACGGTCCTCCGATACAGTCCGAAGGGGAACACTTTTTAGGCAAACCGGCTTGACCTTTCAAGTCTTTCTGTGCTATACTCTCCATCGGAAGCAATCCATAAAACAAATCATACAGGGGGCAGGAACAAGATGGAAGAAACAAAAACAGCAGATGTGTTTGTGACCGAAACGGACGAAGCGGCCTACAGAAAAGAACTGGTGAAGACAATCGGGATCATATTTCTGGTCATGACTCTTCTGGCTTCGCTGGCGTTCTTTATCGGCTGGGAAGCCTTTGTCTTCTTCGAGCTCGTCTTTGTGATCGCCTGCCTGGCTACCTACCTGAAGCGCAAATCGCAGCGCTTCGAACTGCGGTTCGAAGGCGACCGCCTCCGGGTAACGGATCTCCGGAAATCGATCACGACCGATGTTTCCGATAAAACCCAGGGGGATTTCCTGATCGGACAGACGAAGAAACAGATCGAGCCGGACTACTGTTCCCTGATGATCAAAGGGACCCTGTTCCAGTTCGGAGATGTGAAAAAGTGCCGGGAACTGAAAGCGTACATCGAAAGCCACTTCGCGCCGTAAAAACCGAAGCGCCTACTGTTTCCCTGGCCAAATCAATCCTGAAATTCAGTTCGAACGGAGTACCGACCCTAAATGGAACTGTCTTCTTTTTCGTATTTCGCCTGGTTCGGGCTCAAAACCATTCTGTTTCGGAAAAAGGACCCGATCCTCGGTACCGTCATCGTCACGGACCGGTGCAATCTGCACTGCAGACACTGCTCCGTGAACAACATCACTTCGGTCGTCCATCCCTACGCGCAGATCCGGGAAGAGATGCAAACGCTGTATGAGATGGGCGTCCGGATTCTGTTCTTCTGCGGGGGCGAAACGTTCCTCTGGAAAGACGGAGACCGGACGCTGCGCGATCTGGTCATCGAAGCCAAGACGATGGGATTCCGGATCGTAAACGTCGTCACCAACGGCACGTACCCGATCGACCTCCCGGAAGCCGACCTGATTCTTCTCAGCCTGGACGGGGACCGGGAACGGCACAACGCCATCCGCGGAGACACATACGACACGATTCTGGAAAACATCCGGAATGCGACCGCGGACAACATCTGCTTCTACATGGCAATCAACCAAATCAACAAGGACACGGTGGAACACGTCTGCCGGCTTGCCAGGGAAACCGCAAACGTCCGCGCGGTCTCCTTCAATTTCCACACGCCCTATCCGGACACGACAGATCTCGCCCTGTCCCGGCAAGAAAAAGAAGAATGCTGCGCCGTGATCTCCCGGATGATGCGGGAAGGGGCTCCGGTCTTCAACCTGAAGAGCGCCTTTCCCTATCTGATCGACAACAGTTTTCCGACTCCGTGCCATCAGTGCGTCGTCATCGAAAACGGGAAGATCTCCACCTGCGGCCGCTGCATCGACGTCCCCGGACTCTGCGAACAGTGCGGCTACTTCTTCGTGGCGGAGTACACACTCATCTTCCGCGGAAAGCCGAAGATTCTCTTCGAAATGCTCCGGACCTATCCCAAATACGTTTAGGGCGGACGTAAACCATGAGTATATTAACCAAACTGACCCGCACGTGGCTGACCCGCTCTCCGAAGCCCTTCCTGTTCCGGAACGAGTACGACCGGATTCTTCCCTATTCGGATTGCGGACAGCTCGGCCTGTACGTGCATATTCCATTCTGCAAAAGCATCTGCGGCTTCTGCCCCTACTGCAAGGTTCCGTATTCCCGGGAGGAGTGCGACCACTATCTGGACGCGCTGATCCGGGAAATCCATCTGGTGGGCGGCATGATGCCCGGGAAGAAGAAAGCGACCAGTCTCTATTTCGGAGGCGGGACCCCCGCCCTCGCTGCAGACCGGATCGGGGAGATGATCCGGGCGATCCGGGAACACTTCGAAATCACGGAAGGGATCGGGCTGGAACTGCATCCGGACAACGTGACACCGGACATTCTGCGGACGCTGAGGGACGCCGGCGTCACCAAAATCAGCATCGGCGTCCAGTCTTTTCAGAAGAAGTATCAGAAAATTCTCGGGCGGGCTCCGGTGGATGCGGAAACCCTCAAAAATGCGTTGGCGGAAGTCCCCTTCGAAACGGTTTCCATGGATTTCATTTTCGCGCTCCCCGCGCAGCGCTTCGAAGACCTGAAGGCCGATCTGGACCTGGCGTTCGAGATCGGGGCAAACCACGTAGCCATTTATCCCTTTATCGATTTCCGCTTCACGCCCAGCACCGTCAAACCGATGCCGAACAAAGAAAAGCGGGCTCTTCTGGATGCCATTACCCGCTACTGCGAAAGCAAAGGCTATTCCCGTGGCTCCGTCTGGACGTTTTCCAAAAACCCGGAAGCATCCTACTCCTCCATGACGCGGGAGAACTTCCTGGGATTCGGGTGTTCGGCCACGACGCTTCTGAAAGATCAGTTCAAGATCAACACCTTTTCGGTTGGGGAATACTGCAAAAGGATCGATCAGGGCGAGTTGCCGACCTCTCTCACGCTCCGCTTTACCCCGCGGCAGCGGATGGTCTACTGGCTCTTCTGGACCGCCTACAGCACCCGGGTTCGGGCAGCAGACTTCGAAACCTTCTTCGGGATTCCGCTCAAAAAGATGTACGGATTCGAGTTCGCTCTCGCGAAGGCTCTGGGATTTCTCACGGAGGAAAACGGGACGTACCGGATGACACTCAAAGGCGCTTTCTACTACCACTACTACGAGAACTACTATACGCTTGCCTATATCGACAAGATGTGGGGAATTCTCCGAAAAGAAGCGTTTCCCGAACAGATTACCCTGTAAGATCTGCCTTTCTCCATAGAACGAACAGAGCTCAGACGGTTATAAGCGACCTCAAAACAACACCCCGGGACGCCCTTCCGCTGGAAAGCGGCGCGTTCCCGGGGATTTCTTTGATTGAAAGCGGGTTGACGTTCAGGGGGAAGAAGTCTCCTGAATCGAAGCAAAGTACGCCTCGACGCAGTCGGGGATCCGGGCGGGCTCCCACTGTTCGGCCACCAGATAATCGATCGTGCAGGCCTCGCTGTCAGACCGGGCGGATTCGAACAGGCAGTTGTTTCCTTCCAGAATCCGATCGTCCTTCAGGCCCCGATAATCATCCGGGGATCCTCTTCTCCAGAAAACCGTCTGACCGTCGTCCGAACGGACGGTTGGGCAGAGCTCCGTCAGTCGGGCCAGTTCATTCCGAAACGCGTCTTCCTCGAAGGAAACTCTCAGCCAGATGCAAAAACTGGGGTTTCCAAACAGAGCGCATTCGTATTCGTACGAATAGCCCTTGATCTGTTCCGCGGGGGAAGGAGACGGAAGGATCTTCACTTCTTTCTCTCCCAGAAAGGCGCAGACGTAGAAGTTGTACTGCCCGTAGTCACCGGGATCCGACCGGATCTCGTGCATCACGGGGGGATCGCCGGCAAAACAACCGGTTACCGTCCAGAGAATCAGAACGAAAAAGAATAGGGAAAGCCCTCTACTTTCCAAAGTATCTTACCCCGCGTTGATCAACAACTCCGGACGGACCCTTACTCCCAAGTACTCGGACGTCTTCCGCATCGACCCCAAGGTGTTCCAGCAGACCGGCGAATGCCTGTTCTCCTGGCTTTGGCAGGCCAAGGTG
>JAGAFM010000129.1 GCA_017612655.1 Clostridia bacterium
AGTCGACGTGCGCATAGTGACGCGCTTCGGTCTCATATTCGACGTGACGGGTGTTGATTGTGATACCTCTTGCTTTTTCTTCGGGAGCGTTGTCGATCTGGTCGTAAGCCATGAAGTCGATCTTGGAATCTCTAAGGGAAAGAACTTTGGTAATTGCAGCGGTAAGAGTGGTCTTGCCATGGTCAACGTGTCCGATGGTACCAATGTTCACATGGGGCTTGGTGCGCTCGAATTTTGCCTTTGCCATTTTGAAGTCCTCCTAATTTTAGTTTCTGTTTCTTGTATTTGTTTGATCAAAATGAGTTTTGAAAGTCAGACGCCTTTTCCGCGTTTGTTGATGATCTCCTCCTGAAGGCTCTTGGGAACCTCGGCGAAGTGAGACGGCTCCATCGCGTACTGGGCGCGGCCCTGAGATTTCGAACGGAGATCGGTCGCGTATCCGAACATCTCGGAAAGCGGGACGAAGGAAAGGATTTCCGTCGTGCCGTTCCCGGTGGTCATGGACTGGATCGCACCGCGTCTGGAATTCAGGTCTCCGATGACATCTCCGAGATACTCATCGGGGGTAATGGTGGTGACTTTCATAATCGGTTCGGTCAGAACCGGATCCGCTTTCCGCATCGCTTCCTTGAAGGCCATCGATCCGCAGATCTTGAACGCCATATCGGAAGAGTCCACTTCGTGGTAGGACCCGTCATACAGGGTGACCTTGACGTCCACGACGTTGTAGCCGGCGAGAACGCCGCTCTGCATCGCTCCCTGAATTCCGACATTGGTCGGCTCGATGTACTCCTTCGGAATCGATCCGCCGGTCACGGCGTTGATGAACTCGTAGCCTTTACCCGGTTCGTTCGGTTCCAGAATGATCTTGACGTGCGCGTACTGGCCGGAACCGCCGGACTGCTTGCGGTACTTGCACTCGTGATCGACCTTCTTGCGGATGGTCTCCTTGTAGGCGACCTGCGGCTTTCCGATGTTGGCCTCGACCTTGAACTCGCGGAGCAGGCGGTCGATAATGATCTCCAGGTGGAGTTCTCCCATCCCGGCGATGATCGTCTGTCCGGTTTCGTCGTCCGTGTAGGTCCGGAAGGTCGGGTCCTCTTCTGCCAGCTTCGCCAGCGCCAGACCCATCTTTTCCTGTCCGGCCTTCGTCTTTGGCTCGACGGCCTGACGGATAACCGGTTCCGGAAATTCCATGGATTCCAGCACGATCGGATGCTTTTCGTCGCAGAACGTGTCGCCTGTCGTTGTGTATTTCGTGGACACCACGGCGGCGATATCACCCGCATAACAGGTTTCAAGGTCGGTCCGGTCGTTTGCGTGCATCTGAAGGATTCTGCCGAACCGCTCGTGCTTGCCTTTGGAAGAGTTGTAGACGTTGGTTCCCGCGGAGACGCTGCCCGAGTACACGCGGAAGAAGCAGAGCTTTCCGACGTAGGGATCGGTCATAATCTTGAACGCCAGCGCGGAGAACGGTTCGTTGTCCGAAGGGATCCGGTCTTCTTCCTCTCCCGTCCGGATGCTGGTCCCGCGGATGGCGGGAACGTCGGTTGGGGAAGGCATGAAGTCGACCACCGCGTCGAGCAGTTTCTGAACGCCCTTGTTGCGGTACGAAGTGCCGCAGATCACGGGAACGATCTTATTGGAAATGACGGCCTTCCGAAGCGCGGCTTTGAGTTCGGGGACGGTGATCTCCTCCCCATCGCAGTACTTCGCGAACAGATCTTCGTCCGTCTCGCAGATGGACTCGATCATCGCCTGGCGGTATTCCTCCGCCTGCTCCTTCATTTCCTCCGGAACGGGTTCCACCCGCATGTCTTTTCCGAGATCGTCGTAGTAGATGTCGGAAGTCATGGTCATCAGGTCGATCATTCCGCGGAAGGTCTGTTCCGCTCCGATCGGCAGCTGAATCGGAACCGCGTTCGCGTGAAGCCGTTCTTTCAGCATCGAGACACAGCGGAAGAAGTTGGCGCCGTTGATGTCCATCTTGTTGACGTACACCATACGCGGAACCTGGTACTTGTCGGCCTGTCTCCAGACCGTCTCGGACTGCGGTTCCACGCCGCCCTTCGCGCAGAGCACGGTAACCGCCCCGTCCAGGACGCGCAGCGACCGTTCCACTTCAACCGTGAAGTCCACGTGTCCGGGTGTGTCGATGATATTGATCCGGTGAATGTGATACTTGAACGACGCGTCGTCGTGGTAGTCTGAATGGGCCCAGTAGCAGGTGGTAGCGGCAGACGTGATCGTGATGCCGCGCTCCTGTTCCTGTACCATCCAGTCCATGGTTGCCGCGCCGTCGTGAACCTCACCGATTTTGTGCGTTTTGCCCGTATAGAACAGGATTCGTTCTGTCGTCGTGGTCTTTCCGGCATCGATGTGTGCCATAATACCGATGTTACGGGTTCGCTCTAGCGGGTATTCCCTCGGCATTGCCTAAAACTCCTAACTCTCCGAAACAACGGAGATCGCTCAAACTCAGTATCTGTAGTGTGCAAAAGCCTTGTTCGCTTCTGCCATTCTGTGCGTATCTTCCTTTTTCTTGACGGAACCGCCCAGATTGTTCATAGCATCCACAATCTCATTGGCGAGCTTCTCCGCCATCGTCCGTTCAGAACGGGCTCTGGAATACGTCGTCAGCCAGCGAAGACCAAGTGTCTGTCTTCTCTCCGCGCGAACCTCCATCGGCACCTGATATGTGGAACCTCCGACCCGGCGCGCTTTGACTTCGAGCACGGGCATGATGTTCTCCAGTGCGGTCTGGAATGCTTCGAGCGGGTTCTTGCCGGTCTTTTCTTCGACGATTGCGAAAGCGTCGTAGACGATCGTCTGGGCAACGCCCTTCTTCCCGTCGTACATGATGTTGTTGATCAGCTTGGTGACCAGCTTCGAATTGTACATGGGATCCGGCAGGACATCTCTCTTGGAAATTTGACCTCTTCTCGGCACTGTACTTCCCTCCTTCATCAAAAATATGAAATCACAGGTACTCGAAAGTATTTCTCCCGTTTGTGCGAAAAACCATTTTCCCTCAGCTGTCCTGTCTTTTATAAAGCAGTGTCAACACATGGAAAAACTGTTTTCCCAACTCATCGGTTACATACTGTGGAATAACCGTTTGCCTGACGAATCAGGACTTCTTTGCCTTGGGCCGCTTTGCGCCGTACAGGGAACGTCCCTGCGCACGGTTGGCAACGCCCTGCGTATCCAGCGTTCCGCGAATGATATGGTAGCGGACACCGGGCAGGTCACGAACCCTGCCGCCGCGGATCAGAACCACGGAGTGCTCCTGCAGGTTGTGGCCGATGCCGGGGATATAGCAGGTGGCTTCCATACCGTTGGTCAGTCTCACACGGGCGATCTTCCGAATCGCAGAGTTCGGCTTCTTCGGGGTCTTCGTGGTCACGACCGTGCAGACACCGCGCTTCTGGGGCGAGCTCAGGTTCTTGGATTCCTTGGTCAGAGAGTTGTAGCTCTTCTGAAGAATCGGAGCCTTGGACTTGTACACCTTCGCTTTGCGTTCCGTTTTGACAAGTTGGTTAAAGGTTGGCATGTGTTTCCTCCTTTCTTCGATGGTAAGGATGCGCCCCCGTCGGAGGAGATTCTCCCGCTCCGGTGCTATGTTCCGGAGAGAAAAAACCGGGTCCGAACAAAGGACCAAATGCCGAAAAACCGAAATCGGCATTCCGCGGTATTATATCACTTTTCCCTTTTGAGGTCAAGCTTTTTTTCGTTTTTTCAAAGGAAAAACCGGCCTTTCCCCCCAAAAAGGCGGAAAAACCCGCCGATTCCGGCAAAAAAGGCCGATTCTAAAGAGCTTTTCGGGGACCGCCGTCCCGAAAAAACGCGCCTTCTCGTTGTTTTTTGGTTTGCAAACAGTTCTCCACATTCCAGACGGGAAGGTTTCCCGCCCCGGGAAACTTGACAGAGGGTGAGCAGAAGTGTATAATAGGAACAAATCGCAGTATGCTTTCACCGTGGGAGTTCCCCGTCAGACAGGAGGTTGTTCACCATGGCATGTTTTCTCGTCCCGGTCACTGAGGCAATTGTTACAACGATCGCAACCAAAATCATTGAAAAAAGGGAAAAAGAACCCGAATCCGTTTCTCTGAGCACCGGCGGGGAATCCGCTGAGACCGCTGTTAAGATTCCGTTTTCCAGAAAGCTGAAATGGCTGAACGGACTGCTCTGGGGAGGCTCTGCCCTGCTCGCGTTCGAACACGTGTGGCACGGCGAGGTCGTTCCCTGGTTTCCGTTCCTGACGGCCGCTGCGGATCCGGCGGACGCAGCAGAAATGCTGCATGAAATGGCAACGGCCGGCGTTGCCATGGCGGCTTTTGTCACGGTGGTGTGGCTCGTGCTGCTCGGCGTTTCCCGTCTGATCGAAAAGCGGGCGGACAAAGAGACATCCTCCCCCGCTCCTTCCGAAGGGTAAGGAGGGTTCCCATGACACTGCTGATTACGGTTTTCGCAGCGATTGTCTGCACAGTCATCTGGTACCGGAAGGCGCCGGAAAGCGAAATGAAGATCGGAATCCTCTGCTGGATGTTCTGGGGCGCGTCTCTCATGTGGCTCGTCGATGCGGTCTTTGAATATGCCGAACTCGGTGCGGAGTACTTCACGCCCGCGCCCGCCGACATGCTCAACGCTGCGTTTCTCGGTCTGTCGGCGGTTGCGCTCGGACTCGCGATCTGGCTCGTGATCGTCCTCATCAAGGACCCGCGCGGCGTGATCCGGAAGCAGCTCTCCGGGGCCAAGCGGTAAACGTCCCATCCCCGATTGTTTGAAAAAGGTGCGGCCCCGAAAGAGGACGCACCTTTTTGTTTGGAACTGCTTCCGCCTGCCGGGGACAATCTCCCGGTCAGTCCGGTTTCTGTTGCGGAATTACTGTTTGGAGCCGTACTGTCTCATGTGATTTTTCAGCGCCTCAAAGGTCTTCTCGCTGATATAATGTTCGATGCGGCAGGCGTCCTCCGTCGCGGTTTCCTCGTCCACCCCGATGTTCTTCAGGAGCTGGCTGAGGAGCATGTGACGCTCGTAGATGATTTTCGCCCTTTTCTCGCCCTCTTCGGTCAGCTTGAGAAAGCCCTGACCGTCCATTGCGACGAGTCCGTCTTTTTTCAGGATCCCGATCGCACGGCTGACCGAGGGCTTGGAAAAGCCCATCTGGGCGCCGACATCGATACTCCTCACGGCAGTGGATTTCTGGGACAGGACATAGATGGTTTCCAGGTACATTTCCCCGGATTCGCGCAGAGTCATGGGACCCCCTCCTTTTCTGTTAGCCGTTGCTTACTCATTATACCGAAAAACAGGCCCTATTTCAAGTCCATCCGGTTTTCTTTTTTCATTTCCCGCGATTTTTTTGGAAAACCTCTTGACAAGTTAGCGCAGGCTAATTATAATAGGGGACGGTTAGGGGACGCTAACCATTCTTTTCCGCGTTCGGTTAGGCTGCGCTAACTCTCTTTTTTCGGCCCGCGGTTAGCGGACGCTAACAGAAGTTTTTGGGAGGCATTCCATGATACCGCTGTGTTACGCAGAAAAAGAAGAACCTCAAATCATCAAGAAGATCGGGGGAAACGCCGAGATCCGACAGCACCTGGAAACACTCGGTTTCAACATCGGGGGAGAGGTTTCGGTTGTGAACACCTTCGGAGAGAATATCATCGTCAAGGTCAAGGAGTCCCGCGTCGCCATCAGCGACGAACTGGCTAGGAAAATCATGGTTTGATTATTCTGACAAGGAGGAATAGACAGTGAAAACACTCAGAGATGTGAAGATCGGAGAAACCGCCACGGTCGTGAAGCTTCACGGCGAAGGGGCGGTCAAGCGGAGGATCATGGACATGGGAATCACTAAAAGGACTCCCATCTACCTCCGCAA
>JAGAFM010000130.1 GCA_017612655.1 Clostridia bacterium
CTGTCTGCGTCTTTCGCCTGTTCCAAAAGTGTGATGCTTTTTGTCAGGATGTTCTCTCTGGCGTACCGGAGTTTGTTCGTCATGGTTATAAACGCGTCTTTGATCCGGTCTTCCCGGATATAATGGGAAGGACAAAGGGTCCGATCCTCCAGGTGTTTCGAGCACACCCAGTAAACAACGTCTCCTGTCTTTTTTCGGTTGAACGCACTCCCGCATTCCTTGCATTTGATATATCCGGCAAACAGACTTTCCGCCTGCTCTTCCGTATCGGCTGCGGCTGCCCGTTCCCGTCTCCCGGCAAGAATCTCGTTAGCTAGATCAAAAACCTCCGCGGAGACGATTCCTTTATGGGAGCCTTCGATATAGTACTGCTCTTCCTCGCCGCGATTCCGTTTTTGTTTAAACGGCAGAACGTCGGTATGGTATGTCTTCTGACAAAGGAAATCCCCTTTGTACTTTTCGTTCTTCAACATGTACCGGATTGCGCAGGCTGTCCACTTCGTCTTTCCCCTGCTTGGGGTCCCCTCGGCGTTCAGCATCTGCGCGATCTCCCTGGCGGAACAGCCGGAAATATAATTGGAAAATACTTTTCGAACCACGCCCGCTTCCGGTTCGTGCGCGACGAGTTTCCGATTACGTAACCGAAACCCGTACGGCGCGTTACCGTCTACGAAATCCCCATCGGCCATCCTTTTCTTATTGGCGTTGCGGAGCCGGATGGAGATCTCGACGGATTCCTCCTCGGCGATGGCTGCAAACGTGTTCAGCAGCATCTCGTCTCCCATGGAGAGCGTGTAGATGCCTTCCTTCTCGAACTGGACGCCGACGCCGAGGATCTTCAGTTTGCGCACGTATTCGAGCGCCTCTTTCACGTTCCGGGCGAACCGGGAAACGGATTTCGTGATGATCCGGTCGATCTTGTGCAGCTCGCACATCCGGACCATCCGTAAGAACTCGGGACGCTTATCTGCGCTCAATCCGCTGATGCCTTCGTCCGCGAAGATCTCCACCATTTCCCAGTTCGGGTTCCGTTTGATCATGTCCGTGTACACGCGAATCTGACGGGCGTAGGAGTTATGCTGATCAGCGGTATTGCTGGAAACTCTGCAGTAGGCGGCCACCCGCTGCAATGCTCTTCCGTTCATCAGGCCCTGGTTGATCACTGTGACTTCGGCCATTCGTTTCTCCCCTTTCCGTGCGATTCTTTTTCAGCACACTAGCATAATCAATTACGTTTACAAGTCCAGAGAGAATCCGGCGCTATCCGCCCCAAAATTGTAAACATTCCGATAACTTTCAATCCATAACGGAAATATCCGCGCCGGTGACCTTTTTATAGTATTCTTTCGCCCGTCTGAACTCCGATTCGCTGATCAGACCACTGAACCGGAGATGCCGCAAGATCGTAACGATCCGGACGTAGTTGACGTTATTTCTGTTCTTAACGGAAATCACGGCAAACCACCTTCCTCAGTTGAATCTCTTTTTCACGCCGATGCCGTCGTACCCCTTTTTGCAGATCTGCAGTGCGTTGATGATGAGGTCGAACAGGTCGCCCTCCATCAGGTACGCATCGCCGATATCGTACAGGGTGATATGCCTGGTGTCCTCGTAGATATCCTGCGCGGCGCAGACGATGGAGTACTGGTACGGATCGAGCCCGATCTTCGGGATCCTCTTGAAATCGATTCGGTCGTCGGTAATGGCTTTCTTTGCCCGCTTCCAGGTTTCCATGTTCCGGGACAGCAGGAAGACTGCCGCGAGGAACCGGTTGCTCAACCGGTAAGGGTTGGAGATCACATAAGTCTTGCAGATCATGGCGTGTTTCGCGGTTCCGTATCTCATATCCGTTCGTTTCCTTTCTTACTGTATTGAGTCAGAAAATCCGAGGCTTGCCTTGGCCGCTTCTTCGATCCGGGTCAGCGTGCCTTCATCCACCCTTCCGATATACTGAAGGAGGCGGGACTTATCGATCGTGCGGATCTGTTCCAACATGATGACTGAGTCCGTGTACAGGCCGCCGGTGGTATTCGCGACTTTGACGTGCGTAGGCAACTCGCGTTTGTTTGTCCTGCTCGTAATCGCCGCGATGACGGTCGAACTGTATCGGTTCCCGATATCGTTCTGGATCACGACCACCGGGCGGATGCCGCCGACCTCGCTGCCGACGACCGGGTTCAGGTTTGCGAAGAATACGTCCCCTTTGAAAATGAAGTCTTCGTTCCGATGCGGCTTCTTCAGCTGAACCTTGATGATCTTGTGATCGCAGTCCGGGCAGACCTGTGTTCCTTCGGGAATCACTTTTCCGCAGCTGACGCATGTTTCAGGCTCGTGCATTTCTGTTCCTCCAATATTCCTTTTTTTCTTTTCCGTTCAAATCCGATTCCAACTTGGTATGGGAATAGAAGCGTTTATCGCTTTTCTCGATTTCATCGTCAAACGCGCTGATCGCTTGGATCTGCTCTTCCGTCACACCGTTCTGTCTGTACCAGTCGTACAGTCTCTGTCTTTCTCTTGTCATTTTCCTCAAATCCTTTCCTTATATCTTTTATGTACGGGACAGCGGCGGATACCGCCGCCGTCCCGTGTCGTTTTGCGGATGCAAAAACACATCTGATAGTTTTTTCTCTCGTCTGTGTTTTTACATTTCGTTTATTTTGCGCCGTATTTGTCTTCTTTACCCTGGCGCAGGGCTCTCGGCAGACGAGCGGTTGCGAATCGCTCTCATTGGACTTTCACCACCCCCGGGTACTCCGCGGGCCGCGCATGTTATTGCTACGGAAGTATCATTGTCACCGCTGCCTGTCTTGACTCTTCCGGAGAGCAATTCCGGAATTATCCCAACGAGCGAGGCCCCGTCTGAGGGGGCTCGTCTCCGGGAAGATTGCTTGCCTACTGTTAGTTCGGCGGCA
>JAGAFM010000131.1 GCA_017612655.1 Clostridia bacterium
CGAGATGTCAACATCGGGAACGCCGGCGGCATCTTCGTCAGCACGGTGGATTTCGTATTTCTTTGCGGTACAGGGCATCACGCCGACCACGACGATGTCCTTTGCGTCGAGACCCATCTTTTCAGCGAAATAGGTCTTGATGATGGCGCCGGACATGGTCATCGGGGATTTGCAGGTGGAAAGATGCGAGAGCTGATCCGGATAGTACTGTTCGATGAAGCGGATCCATCCGGGAGAGCAGGAGGTGATCATCGGGAGAACGCCCTTGTTCTGGATGCGTTGAACCAGTTCGGTCGCTTCTTCCACGATTGTGACGTCCGCGCCGAAGTCGATGTCGAAGACCTTGTCTGCGCCCAGTCTGCGGATGGCGGCGACCATCTTTCCTTCTCCGGGCGTTCCGATCGGATTGCCGAATTCTTCCGCGATGGCCGCGCGGACTGCGGGGGCAGTCATCATGACAACGTACTTGGACGGATCGGCGATGGCGGACCAGACCAGTTCCGTATCGTCTTTCTCGGTGAGAGCACCCGTCGGGCAGACGACGGTGCACTGTCCGCAGGAGATACAGGGGTTGTCCGCAAGCTTCAGCTTGAACGCCTGGCCGATGTTCGTGTCGATTCCGCGGTCGTTCGCACCGAGAATTCCGACGTACTGTTCTCTGCATGCTGCGACGCATCTTCTGCAGAGAATGCACTTGTTGTTGTTCCGGACCAGGTGAGGCGCGGAGTCGTCGACGTCGTAGGTCGGACGGAAGCCGCTGAACGCCTCTTCGTCCACCCCGTAGTCGTTGCACAGCTTCTGCAGTTCGCAGTTGCCGGATCTCGGGCAGGACAGGCACTTCTTGTCGTGCGTGGAGAGGATCAGTTCCAGGGTCGTTTTCCGGGCGGCCTGAACCTTCGCGGTGTTGGTCTTGATTTCCATGCCTTCGGCAACCGGATAGACGCAGGCGGTCGCGAGGCCGCGCGCGCCGGTCGCTTCGACAACGCAGATCCGGCAGGCGCCGATCGCATTGATATCTTTCATGTAGCAGAGGGTCGGGATCTCAACGCCGGCAGCTCTGGCGGCTTCCAGAATCGTGGAGCCTTTCGGGACGCTGACCGCGATCCCGTTGACTTTGCAGTTGATCATTTCCATAATAGCTGGCTCCTCCTTTATTACTGTTTGGAAATCGCGCCGAAGTTACAGTTGCTCATGCAGGCACCGCACTTGACGCAACCTTCGGTGAGGATCTTCATGGAAGGAAGCTTGTGTCCCGGAGCGACGTAGTCGGTCTTGACGATCGTATTCGCAGGGCAGTTCTTTGCGCACTTGCCGCAGCCGATGCACTTGTCCGGATCGATGACGTACTTGAGCAGACCTTTGCATACGCCGGCGGGGCACTTCTTGTCGACGACGTGGGCGACGTATTCGTCCCGGAAGAACTTAAGCGTTGCGAGAACCGGGTTCGGGGCCGTCTGGCCGAGTCCGCAGAGGGAGTTGGATTTGATGTAGTTGCAGAAGGCCTCAATCTTGTCGAGATCTTCCAGCGTTCCTTCTCCGCGGGTGATTTTATCGAGCATCTCAAGCAGCCGTCTGGTTCCGACGCGGCAGGGAGTGCATTTTCCGCAGGATTCGTCGACAGTAAACTCCAGGAAGAACTTCGCCATGTCGACCATGCAGTTGTCTTCGTCCATGATGATCAGACCGCCGGATCCCATCATGCAGCCCATGGCAATCAGGTTGTCGTAATCGACTTCGACGTCCATCAGCGCTGCGGGAATACAACCGCCGGACGGTCCGCCTGTCTGGGCAGCCTTGAATTTCTTTCCGTTCGGGCAGCCGCCTCCGATCTCTTCCACGATTTCGCGGAGCGTCGTTCCCATGGGAATTTCGACCAGACCGGTGTTGGAGATCTTGCCTCCGAGCGCAAAGACCTTGGTTCCCTTGGATTTTTCGGTTCCCATCGAGGCAAACCACTGCGCACCGTTGAGAATGATCTGGGGAACGTTCGCAAACGTTTCCACGTTGTTTTCCACGGTCGGGCAGCCGAAGAGACCTTTCACGGCGGGGAACGGAGGCCGAGGCCGCGGCTCGCCGCGGTTGCCTTCGATCGAGGTCATCAGAGCGGTTTCCTCTCCGCAGACAAAGGCGCCTGCGCCGAGACGGATGTGAATATCGAAGTTGAAGTCAGTCCCGAAAATGTGTTCGCCCAGCAGTCCGTACTCGCGTGCCTGGCGGATGGCGATATTCAGACGCTTGACGGCGATCGGGTATTCGGCGCGGACGTAAATCCATCCTTCATCGGATCCGGTCGCATATCCGGCGATTGCCATGGCCTCCAGGATGCAGTGCGGATCTCCTTCCAGGACGGAACGGTCCATAAAGGCTCCGGGGTCTCCTTCGTCGGCGTTGCAGACGACGTACTTTTTGGGACCGTCCGCGACAAAGGACCATTTCTTGCCGGTGGGGAATCCGCCGCCGCCTCTTCCGCGGAGACCGGACTCCAGAATGGTCTGCGTCACTTCCTTCGGGGTCAGTTCCTTCAGACACTTTGCCAGAGCAAAGTAGCCGTCTTTCGCAATGTAATCGTCAATCGATTCGGGATCGATGATTCCGCAGTTGCGGAGGGCGACCCGTTTCTGCCTCTTGAAGAAGTCGGTGTCCGGCAGGGAGGTCACGATTTCGCCTGAATCTGCGCGGCCCGCTCCGATTGTATATTCCTTGACCACTTCGCCGCCTTTGATATGACGTTCGACGACTTCCTTGGCCTTCTCGGCGTTCATCTTAACGTAGGTGGTTCTGGTATTGTCTTTTCCGTAGATTTCAACGACGGGTTCAAACTGACAGATTCCAATGCATCCGGTCTGCATGACAACGGTCCTGTCGGACAGACCGGCATCTGCGATGCCGTCAACAAAAGCATTCAGAACGGGACGTGCGCCGGCGGCAATTCCGCAGGTTGCCATTCCGACGAGAATGCGGTATTCGCAATCAGTTCCGTCCACCTTGGTCTGATCCTGCATCTTTGCCTTGAGAGTCATGAGCTCTTCCAGTGATTTCATGATACAATATTCTATCCTTTCTGATTATTCTTCAGCAAACGGAGACTCAGTCGTTCCGGTATTTTGCGATGATGGATTCGACCATGGAAGGTTCCATCCGTCCGTAGACATCTTCTCCCACGATCATAACCGGAGCAAGTCCGCACGCTCCGACGCACCGGGTTGCATCCAGACTGAAGCGAAGATCGTTCGTGATTCCGCCCTGTTCAATGCCGATGACCTCTTCCAGCTTCTCCATGATCTTTCCGGACCCCTTGACGTAGCAGGCGGTTCCGAGGCAGACCGAAACGTGGTGTTTTCCCTTCTGGGAAAGAGCAAACTGGGAATAGAAGGTGGCAACGCCGAAAACCTTCTCCAGCGGAACGTCCATTCCCTCCGCGATCATGTTCTGGACTTCGAACGGGAGATATCCGTAGATATCCTGAGCCTGCTGCATGACGGCCATCAGACTGCTTTTGTCCTGCTTGTTGGCGTCAATGACTGCTTTCAGCTCAGCTTCCTGCTCGGGAGTCCCGCGAAAGGGAAGAGTACTGATTTTCTTCTTCATGGATCCTGATCCTCCTGAAAAAATATGTATGGAATACATGCTCAAAGCCATCCGTCGGGCCTGGAAAAAAGAGACTTCCACCCGAAGGTGATTATCGCGGCGGGACGGAACACAAACTATCCGTCATTATAGCATGAATCAAGGGATTCTGCAACCCTTTTTTCAAGAAAATGGGGTGTTTTTGTTATAAATTTATCAAGGGGAAGGACGGTCGGTAGGAACCGTGATTCCGTCCCCGGAAAGAGAACGGCCCGAGACCTGCCCCGCGGAGAGTTCCGTTACGAAAAAGTCGCATCGTTTTCCTGTCTGCAAACCGGATTCGTAAACGGATCTCCGGCTTGCGGGGGCGAAGCGCGTCCGGCTGTTTGGTTCCCGGTTTCCGCCGTCGTTTCCTGACGGTGACGATTGCAGCCGGGAGGGACTGACCCGCCGAAAACCGAAAAAAAGATTGACATTTTCGGCGCCCTCTCATATAATAATATATCCGATAATAAATGCGATAGACTCGGTTCGGCACGGGAAAAACAGCCGTGTGTCCCATCCGGGCGCCTGAATAACGGAAGCGAGGTAGAAATTTTGAAGCGGTGGCTCAAATATGTGAAACCCTATAAGCTTTACTTCATCTTCGGACCGCTGATGATGATCGTGGAAGTCATCGGGGAAATGATGATGCCCAAGATGCTCGCCATGATCATCGACTACGGAATCGAACCGGGGAAAATGGAGGAAGCTCCCGACTATGTCCGCTGGATCTTCGGGCTCTTCGGGGAACAGGCCTCCCCTTTTATCATTGCAATCATGGTTGGAATGATCCTCACCGCGATTATCATGATGATCGGCGGGGTCGGAGGCGCCTATTTCGGCTCCAAGGCTTCTGTGAACTTTGCCGCGGATCTCCGGGAGGATCTGTACCGGAAAGTACAGACCTATTCCTTCTCCAATATCGACCGGTACTCCACGGGGTCTCTGATTACCAGACTGACGAACGACGTCACCCAGCTTCAGAACTTTGTCAGCATGCTGCTCCGGATGTGTCTCCGTGCCCCCGGCATGCTGATCGGGGCGCTGATTATGGCCCTGACCATGAATCTCCAGCTCTCTCTCGTGCTGCTGGTTACAATCCCGCTTCTCGGAATCTTCCTCTGGATCGTGATTTCGAAAAGCTTTCCGCGGTTCGGCTTGATGCAGACGAAAATCGATCGTCTGAATTCCACGGTTCAGGAGAATCTTACGAATGTCCGGGTCGTGAAGTCATTCGTAAGGGAATCGTTTGAGAAGGCGAAGTTCGCCGCGGCAAACGCGGAACTCAAGGAAACGGCGATGAGCGCGATGAAGGTCATGATCTTCATGCTGCCCGCCATGCACTTTTTCATGAACGCCACGACGATTGCAGTCCTCTGGTTCGGCGGACAGATGGTCCTGGACGGATCTATGGGGCCCGGCGATCTGACGGCTTTTGTCACCTATATCACGCAGATTCTTTCCTCCCTGATGATGGTTTCCATGATGATCATGTTCATGTCCCGCGCCATCGCCTCCGGACGGAGAATCGCCGAGGTTCTGGACGAAACGCCGGATATTTCGGACGGCGTTTTGAGCGGGGAGGACCGGGAGCGGACCGTAAGGAACGGGGAGATAGAATTCCGAAACGTATCGTTCCGCTATTATAAGAACAGTGAGGAAAAGGTCCTGGACGGGATTTCTCTGCGGATTCCTCCGTCCTCGACCGTCGGGATCATCGGTTCAACCGGGTGCGGAAAAACCACGCTGGTTTCCCTGATTGCCCGCTTCTACGATGCCGATGAGGGAGAGGTCCTGGTGGACGGGGTCGACGTCCACCGGTTCAGCCTGTTCAACCTTCGGGAAGGGATCGGCATGGTCCTTCAGAACAATGTGCTGTTTTCCGGCTCGATTGAGGACAACCTGCGCTGGGGGAATGCAGACGCCACGGAGGAAGAGATCCGGGAAATGGCCTCCTATGCCCAGGCGGACGGTTTCATTTCCTCGTTCAAGGAGGGATATCAGACGGAGCTCGGGCAGGGAGGAAACAACGTTTCCGGAGGACAGAAGCAGCGGCTCTGTATCGCGCGCGCTCTCCTGAAAAAGCCGAAAATCCTGATTCTGGACGATTCCACCTCGGCGGTGGATACCGCGACGGAAGCAAGAATCCGGACCGCGTTCCGGACGGAACTGAAAGACTCCACCAAGATAATCATTGCCCAGAGAATCTCGTCGGTTATGGAGGCGGACCGGATCATCGTAATGAATGACGGAAAGATTACAGGAGAAGGAACTCACGAGGAACTCCTGGCCTCCAATCTGGAATATCAGGAAATCTACAATTCCCAGATGGAAGCGGCTCAGTCCCCTCAGAAGGGGGTGACCGCATAATGGCTGCGATTCGTTCCTTGGAAGCCCTCAGGAAGCAGTACGCCAGACTCGGACAGTCCCAGACAGGACATGGCCGTCCAGGTTTCGGGGGACCTGGCAGAGGTCCGGGCGGAAGGAGACCAGATGCTGCCGGGAAACCGAAAGAAACAAAGAAAACGATTTCCCGCCTTCTCTCTTACGTCGGCCATTACAAGTTTCATCTCATTATCGTCCTCGTCTGTATGCTGATCTCCACGCTGACTTCCCTGGCTGGCGGTTATATGCTCCGCCCGATCATCAATACCCTGATTGACAGGGAAGTGACGGTGGAAGGCCGCATCCAGGCGCTGTCCGGCACGCTCGTACTCCTCGGGTGCATTTATCTGATCGGAGTTTGCACGACCTATCTCCAGAGCAGACTCATGATGCATGTTTCCTTTCATGCCACAGAGGCGTTGAGGCGGGACCTGTTCAACTCGATTCAGCCTCTCCCGGTCCGGTTTTTCGATTCGAATCCGACAGGCGAAACCATGTCCCGGTTTACAAACGATATCGACGCCATTGACACCATGATCAACAACTCCCTGACCTCAATGGTTTCCGGAGTGGTCAGTCTGGTCGGAACGTTCGTCATGATGGTTTACACCAACATCTGGCTGACGATCATCACGATCGTGTTCATCCCCATTTTTGCCAAGGGGGGAGGCGCAATCGCCAAACTGTCCGCCAGGTACTACTCCGGTCAGCAGGAAGCGCTGGGCGCCGTCAACGGTTACATCGAAGAAACGGTCAGCGGACAGAAGGTCGTGAAGGTGTTCAACCATGAAGGGGTCTGCGTCGAAGAGTTCCGGGCACTGAACAACGATATGCGGGACAAGCAGTTCCGCGCACAGTTCTGGGGGGGCGTCATGGGTCCGATCATGGGAAACACTTCGCAGATTTCGTACGCGCTGACGGCCGGAATCGGAGGTCTTCTCTGTCTGAACGGGATCTTCGACATCGGAGGTCTGTCGGTCTTTGTCGGGTATTCGAGGCAGTTTTCCATGCCGATCAACATGATCTCTCAGCAAATGGCCACGATTTTTTCCGCCCTTGCCTGTGCCGAGCGGGTTTTCTCGGTGATTGATCAGGAACCGGAGTGCCCGGATTCTGCCGACGCCAAACCTTTTTCCGACACGTCTCCCGGGAAAGTGGAACTGGATCACGTGACGTTCGGGTATCTCCCCGACAAGGTGGTTCTCCATGACATCACGCTGACGGCGGAGCCCGGACAGAAGATCGCCTTTGTCGGTTCGACCGGAGCGGGGAAAACTACGGTTACCAACCTTCTGAGCCGTTTTTACGATATCAACTCCGGAACGATCAAAATTGACGGGGTCGATCTCCTGAACTATCAGAGAAGCAGTCTTCGGTCCCATATTGCCATGGTTCTCCAGGATACGCATCTCTTCACGGGAACCGTCATGGAGAATATCCGATACGGCCGGCTGGACGCGACGGACTACGAGGTGATTGAAGCGGCCAAAGTCGCATCCGCGCACAGTTTCATCATGCGGCTGTCTGACGGATACCAGACCCTGCTGGAACGGGACGGAGCCAATCTTTCTCAGGGACAGAGGCAGCTCCTGAATATTGCCCGCGCCGCCATCTCCCGCGCTCCGATTCTCGTCCTGGACGAGGCGACCTCGTCCGTCGATACGAGAACCGAGCGGCATATTGAACACGGCATGGAGCGCCTGATGCGGAACCGCACCACCTTTGTAATCGCTCACCGGCTTTCCACCGTACGGAACGCCGACATGATTCTTGTCCTGGAGGCGGGACGAATTGTGGAACGGGGCAATCACGAAGAGCTGCTTGCTCTGAAGGGAAGATACTACGAGCTCTATACCGGCGTAAAGGAACTGGATTAGTTTCCTTCCTGCGTCCGTCCGGAACCGGAGAGATCCGGACGGACGGGCGGGGAAGAGGAAAAGCGTCCGGACGCCTCCCAGCTGGGAGAAACGGTTTCCTTTGTGAGGTTTTTTGCCCGTTTTTGCAGTTTTTTTGTTTTTTTTCTTGCTTTTTCTTTCTTACTGTGATAAAATGTGCTGTGGAAATAGAAGAGGATAGGAGAGTAGGCTGACGCCTGCTCTTTTTCATTGACTCGGATCGCTGGGAGGTGCCTCGGTGGAAAACAGTTCCTCTGCTCCGAAACGGATTGTAAAACAGGACCGCAAAGAGGTGCGGAATATCGCGGATACGGTCTGGAACCTGGCGGAACCGATCGCGGAGTCTCTGGGGTATCTCATTTGGGATGTCGAGTACCGCAGAGAAGGCTCCGAATGGGTTCTGCATATCACTCTGGATTCTCCGGACGGGATCACGCTGGATGACTGCGAACGGTTTCAGCATGCCATCGACGCTCCGCTGGACGAGGCGGACCCGATCGAATCCTCCTATTCGGTGGAGGTTTCCTCTCCCGGCATTGAACGGGTTTTGAAGTATCCCTGGCACTTCGAGCGGTTTCTCGGCAGTCAGATTCACGTCCGCTGCTATGCTCCGGTACCGGAAGCGGGAGGGGTCAAGCAGTTCCGCGCCGCCTTGAAGTCCTACGACCCGGGGGAGAACCGGTTTGTTCTGATCCTTTCCGATGGAACCGAGATCGAGCTTCCCGGGGCGAAAATCGCCGCAACCCGGATCGCTTTTGATTACTGATCCCCTGAATAACCAGATTCCCAAGACAGACTCACTGAAACGGAGGGCTATGAGATGAATAGCGAGTTTTTCAAAGCACTTGATTTGCTGGAAAAGGAACGGAATATTCCTAAATCCTATATGAGAGAAAAGGTGGAGGCGGCGCTTGCCAGCGCGTGCCGGAAAGAACTGGGAGGAACCAATATCCGGGTTCAGATGGACGAGGTAAAGCAGGACTTCCGCGTTTTCGAACAGAAAACAGTCGTGGAAGAAGTGACCTCCCCGAAAACGGAAATCAGTCTAAGCGACGCAAAGGCGATCTCCAAACGGTACAAACTCGGGGATACGGTTGAAACGGAACTGAAGACGAAGGAGTTCGGGCGGATCTCCGCAAGCACGGCGAAGCAGGTTATCATTCAGGGAATCCGCGAGGCGGAACGGGGACAGATGATCGAACAGTACGAGAGCAAAAAGAGGGAGATCATCACCGTCAAGATCGAGCGGGTGGATCCTGTGAAGAAAACCGTTTATGTGAATACGGGAGACGGCATTTCAGCCATCCCCGTGAGTGAACAGATCCCGGGAGAAACCTATCTTCCGGATCATTCCCTCAAAGTGCTGATTTCTGAAGTCAAACAGAACGCGAACGGTCCGGTCCTGACCCTGTCCCGTTCCCATCCCGACATGCTGCGCAGACTCCTGGAACTGGAAGTGCCTGAAATTCGGGACGGTTCGGTCCAGATCATGAACATCTCGCGGGAAGCCGGTTCCCGGTCCAAGGTTGCCGTTCAGGCCACAGCGGAGAATGTCGATCCTGTCGGAGCCTGCATCGGCGAAAAGGGAATGCGGATCAACAATATCGTCAATGAGCTGAACGGAGAAAAGATCGATATCATCCGGTATTCCGAAGATCCGAATGAATACATCCGCGCCGCTCTTGCTCCTGCAAAAATCCAGGATGTCTCAACCGCCCCGGGAGACCGGGTCGCCACCATCCACGTTGCTCCGGACCAGCTTTCTCTCGCCATCGGAAAAGAAGGTCAGAACGCCCGTCTGGCGGCGAAGCTGACGGGTCACAAAATCGATATCAAGACCAGATGACCCGCCGGAGGTGATCAGATTGGAAACCGTTCATTTGATCCCGAAGAAAAAAACACCCGAGCGAAAATGTGTCGGATGCAACGGAAGATTTCCCAAAAAGGACCTGGTACGGGTACTCAGGCTGCCTGATGAGACGATAGTTCTGGATAAAACCGGGAAACAGTCCGGGAGAGGCGCCTACCTGTGCAGTGCGGAGTGTCTGAAGAAGGCCGTCAGGTCCAAACGTCTGAAGAATGCGCTCTCCTGTGAAATCCCGGAGTCGGTTCTTTCCGCTCTGGAGGAGGAATTCGCAAGGAATGAGTGAAATTGAGCTGAACGAAATCCTGCGGAAAAGGCGGCTTGGCTCCCTGCTGGGACTTGCCAGAAAGGCAGGAAAAGTGATTGCCGGCACAGAGCGGGTGAGGGAAGAAATCCGCTCCGGAGGGAACCCGGGCAAAATCTGTCTCGTCCTTCTCGCCGCCGACTCTTCCGCCAATACCCGAAAAAGAGTTGTCAACTGCTGCTCTTATTACCACAAAGCCTGTTTGGTCTGTGATCTCGATACTGACTCAATGGGAACCGCCATTGGAAAAGCGGGAAGCATTTCCGCGGTCGGAATCACCGATCAGGGCCTTGCCGAGGCGCTTGCCCGACTGATCAACGCCCCCGCGAATCAAGGAAAGGAATGATACGATACATGTTAAATCCTCCGAACAGCCGAGTAACGAATATTGCAAAGGACTTCTCGGTGAAAAACAAAGCGGTTCTGGAAATCCTCGAGTCCTGCGGTCTGGAGGGAAAGAAGAACACGACCGTTCTATCCACGGACGAATTTGCCATCGTCGTGGAATTGCTTTCCAAAGAGAAGCAGATCCGGAACATGGAACAGTATCTTGCTGGTACCGTTGATGTTCCCCATCCCGATCAGAGGGAGGCCGCTCCCCCGGAGCCGCCCAAGGCGGAATCTGTCCCCGCGGACGCTCCCGCCGCAGCGAAGGCGAAGGAGACGGCTGCTCCGAGTGCCGCGAAGGAACCGGACAAAGCAAAGGAACCGTCCGGCCCCTCCGGTCAGACTCAGCCCGTCAGGAATATCCCCGAGCCACGGGCAGCGGAAAGCAAACAGGCGCCCGCAGAGCCGGCGGGAGCATCGAATCCGCCGGCGGCTCAGGCCGCTTCTTCCGTGCGTCCCCATGCGCCTGCTCCGGCCTCCGATCCTGCAGGCAGAAAAACGCAGGGACCGGGTTCTCCGGTTCGTCCTCCCGTTTCCGCCGGCACTCAGACGCCCGTCAGACAGAGTGCCGGAACCGCTCCGAACGGTTTCAGGCCCAGACCCGCCCAGCAGCCTTTCGCCCCGAACCAGGGAGGCTTTCAGCGTCCCGCGTTCGGACAGCAGAGACCCGGATACGGAAAACCGGGTCCCGGTTCGAAGAATGCGGAAAAGAGCAGGCACGACAGCGGCCGTTTCGAGGACAAGGATTCCCCCCGTCACACCTTCCGTCCGGCGGCTCCGAAGATCGCGCAGCCTCAGGCGACTTCCTATTCGAAGCCGACCGCAACGGGCGGATCGACCAGAGTGGTGGATACCAGAGGCTCCGGCAACGTCGATCTTTCCAAATATGACGAGAAGCTCGACAATCTGGTGCCGGAAGCAGCGCAGAACTATTCCGGCGCAAAGCAGAAGCTGAAGAAGCAGAATAACCGTCCTCAGTTTGACAAAAAGAAGAAGGGATCCGATAAGGAACGGGAAGCGATCGAGCGGATGCGGAAGGAAGCGCTCGAAAAATCGAAGAAAATTCCCTCGTCGATTGTCGTCCCGGCGGAGATCCAGGTCAATGAACTCGCGGCAAAACTTCACGTGACGAACGGCGAAGTGGTGAAGAAACTGATCGGGCTCGGCGTTATGGCGAGCGTCAATCAGATGATTGATTTCGACACGGCTGCACTGGTTGCCGACGAGTTCGGTTCCTCCGCCACCCAGGAGGTCGTTGTTACCATTGAGGAACGTTTGTTTACGGAGGCGGAGGATTCCGACGGGGATCTCGTCCCGCGTGCACCTGTTGTCTGTGTGATGGGCCACGTTGACCATGGAAAAACCTCGCTTCTGGATGCCATCCGTCATACCAATGTCACGGCAGGAGAAGCCGGTGGCATTACCCAGGCGATCGGTGCGTACAGAGTATCCATCAACGGCAGAGACATTACGTTCCTCGACACCCCCGGACATGAGGCGTTTACCGCCATGAGAGCCAGAGGCGCAAAATCAACGGACATCGCCATCCTGGTTGTCGCCGCGGACGACGGGATCATGCCCCAGACCGTTGAGGCCATAAATCACGCGAAAGCGGCCGATATCCCGATTGTAGTAGCGATCAACAAGATGGACAAACCGCACGCGAACCCGGATCTGGTCAAGCAGGGACTGACTGCTTACGATCTGGTTCCGGAAGAGTGGGGGGGCGACGTGATCTGCGTCCCGGTTTCCGCCCTGACCGGGATGGGAATTGAGGAACTGCTGGAGAACGTCCTTCTGGTCGCCGATATGAAGGAACTGTCCGCCAATCCGAACCGCCGCGCGAAAGGTCTTGTTCTGGAGTCCAGGCTGGACAAAGGAAAAGGCCCGGTCGCCACGGTGCTGGTTCAGAACGGCACCCTGCACGCCGGAGATGTGATTATTGCGGGAACTGCGGTCGGCAGAGTCCGCGCGATGACAAACGACAAAGGCAGTCTGGTGAAGGATGCAGGTCCTTCTGTCCCCGTCGAGATCACCGGACTCTCCGAGATTCCGCAGGCGGGAGACGAGTTCGCCGCCGTTGAGGACGAGCGGATGGCGCGTGAACTGGCGGATCAGCGCCGGGACAGCGCAAAGGAAGAACAGTTCAAAGCGAACGCCCGTGCAAATCTGGATACGCTCTTCGAGCAGATCCGGGAAGGCGTCAAGGATCTGAACATCGTCGTCAAAGCGGATGTGGCTGGATCGGTTGAGGCTGTGAAAGCCTCCCTGATCAAACTCTCCAACGAAGAAGTGAAGGTCAACGTAATCCACGCCGCGGTCGGAGGTATCACGGAAGGGGATGTCATGCTGGCGGCCGCTTCCAATGCTATCATCGTCGGATTCTCGGTTCGCCCCGACAAATCCGCGCTGGATTCGGCGGAGGTTCACAAAGTCGAAATCCGAACCTACCGCATCATCTACGAATGCATCGACGAGATCGAGGCGGCAATCAAGGGAATGCTGGCACCGACCTATAAAGAGGCGCTGCACGGCCATGCCGTAGTCCGTCAGACGATCCATGTTCCCAGCGTAGGAACGATTGCAGGCTCGTATATTCAGGACGGGAAGGTTACCAGGTCGTCTCAGATCCGTGTTCTGCGCGACGGAATTGTCATCTTCGAAGACAAGATCAAGTCGCTGCGGCGTTTCAAGGACGATGTCCGGGAAGTGACGCAGGGATACGAATGCGGCATCGGGCTTGAACGGTTCAACGACATCAAGGAAGGCGACGTTCTGGAAGCTTTCGCAATGGAAGAAATATCTTCCGAATCCTGATCTTTTCCGCAACAGGCAAACAGGCTGCTCCAGTCCCGAAACACGGGATTTGGAACAGCCTGTTTTTGCTGTGGCATATTTACGGCTCGACCCGGGCCTCCAGTTCTCCGTTCCGACAGTCGACGGTCAGAACGGTGTCGGGAGACAGGTTCTCGGAGATCAGCTTTCTGGCGACCAGCGTTTCAACGGAAGACTGAATGTACCGCTTCAGGGGACGGGCACCGTAAATCGGATCAAAACCTTCCGTAATGATTCGATCCTTGGCTGCCTCCGTTACGTTCAGACGGATTCTGTGGTCCGCCAGTCTGGTTTCCAGACCGCTCAGAAGAAGATCGACGATCTTTCGAATCTGTTCCCGGGAAAGAGGAGTGAAGAGGATGGTTTCGTCCAGCCGGTTCAAAAATTCCGGACGGAAACTGCGGCGAAGCAGCTGGGTGATCCCCTGCTGTGCCTCCTCTGTTATGGAACCGTCCCGAATCCCTTCCAGGATCAGATCGGACCCGAGATTGGACGTCAGGATGATAATCGTGTTCTTGAAATCAACGGTGCGTCCCTGCGAATCGGTGATCCGTCCGTCGTCCAGAACCTGAAGCAGGAGGTTGAAGACATCCGGATGGGCTTTCTCCACTTCGTCGAACAGAATGACGGAATAGGGACGTCTCCGGACCGCCTCCGTCAGCTGTCCTCCCTCTTCGTAGCCGACGTATCCGGGAGGTGCGCCGATCAGCCGCGAGACAGCGAATTTTTCCATATATTCGCTCATGTCGATCCGGATCATGGCGCGTTCGTCGTCAAACAGGGCCTGGGCAAGCGCTTTGGCAAGCTCCGTCTTTCCAACTCCAGTAGGGCCGAGGAAGAGAAAGGATCCGATCGGCCGGTTGGGGTCCTGGATTCCCGCACGGGAACGCAGGATGGCAGAGCACACCTTCGTCACGCCTTCGTCCTGACCGATGACTCTCCGGTGCAGAATTCCTTCCAGACCGAGCAATTTGGTCCGTTCGCTTTCCATGAGCTTGGAGACCGGGATTCCCGTCCAGCGGGCTACGATCTTGGCGATTTCTTCCTCTGTTACGGTATTCCGGAGCAGGGAGTCCGAACCTGACGGAACCGATTCGGATTCCGCCTTTTCCAGCTCTTTCTGCAGATTCGGCAGCTTTCCGTATTTCAGCTCCGCGGCACGGTTGAGATCGTATTCATTCTGCGCTTTTTCGATCGCTGCGTTCGTCCCCTCGATTTCTTCGCGGAGTTTCTGGACGCGGCCGATCGACTGCTTTTCGTTTTCCCAGCGGGCTTTCATTTCGTTCAGCTTTTCTCTGCGTTCGGCGAGTTCCTCCCGAACACGCTGCAGCCGCTCTTCGGAAAGCTTGTCGGTTTCTTTTTTCAGCGCGGTTTCCTCAATCTCCAACTGCATGATCTTTCTGGAGATTACGTCCATTTCAACCGGCATGGAATTCATTTCGGTCTTGATTGTGGCGCACGCCTCATCCACCAGGTCGATTGCCTTGTCGGGAAGGAAACGGTCTGAAATGTATCGGTTGGAGAGAGTCGCCGCGGCGATAAGCGCGGAGTCGTGGATCCGGACTCCGTGAAAGACCTCGTATCTTTCCTGAAGTCCCCGCAGAATCGTAATCGTATCCTCAACGGACGGCTCTTCCACCAAAACCGACTGAAACCGTCTCTCGAGAGCCTTGTCTTTCTCGATATACTGACGGTACTCGTTCAGTGTCGTGGCACCGATGCAGTGAAGTTCTCCCCTGGCCAGAAGCGGTTTGAGAAGATTGCCCGCATCCATGGAGCCTTCGGCTTTTCCGGCGCCTACGATCGTATGAAGTTCGTCGATGAAAAGGATGATTTTTCCTTCCGACGCCTTGACTTCCGCGAGGACCGCCTTCAGACGCTCTTCGAATTCGCCCCGGAATTTCGCACCGGCAACCAGAGCGCCCATATCCAGAGCGAAGAGTTTGCGGTTCTTCAGATTATCCGGGACGTCCCCGCGAACCATTCGCTGGGCCAGACCCTCTGCAATTGCCGTTTTTCCGACGCCCGGTTCTCCGATCAGGCAGGGATTGTTCTTGGTCTTTCTCGACAGGATCTGAATCACCGAACGGATCTCGTTGTCTCTTCCGATCACGGGATCCAGTTTCTGCTCCCGCGCCGCCTCTACCAGATCCTGCCCGTATTTCTTCAGCACGTCGTAGGTGGCTTCCGGGGTGTCGGTGGTCACGCGCTGATTCCCGCGTATCGTTTGGAGCGCTCCGAGAATCCCCGCCTTGTTCACTCCGTAACGGCTGAAGATTCCGGAAAGAGCGGAATCCGCGCAGTCGACCAGTCCCAGCAGCAGATGCTCAACGGAGATGAATTCGTCTTTCATGTCCTGCGAGATCTGTTCCGCCTTGGACAGGGCACGGTTCAGAGAGGAGGAAACGTAAACGGCTTCCGCGGGGGTCCCTCCGACCGCGACCTTCGGCAGTTTTTCAAGTTCTCTCAGTGCTTCCGCGCGAACGCCTTCCGTATCGATCCCCGCGTTTTGAAGGATGGAGGTGGTCAGTTCTTCCGGATTTTGCAAAAGGGACAGCAGAAGATGTACCTGCTCCAGCTGCTGATTTCCGTATTGTGCGGACAATCCCTGCGCGGTGCGGAGTACTTCTGCGCTTTTTTGAGTCAGTTTATCTGTATTCATCATTTTTAGCCGTCGATTGCCTGCGGCCTCCGCCGCGGGAGGAGACGGCCCTCCTTCCTGATGATGTCATGGTTTGATCGTTTTGCCGGAAGATTTCCGGCGCTCTTCCTAGATGAAACCGGTCCGCGTTCTGCGGTAGAGCAGATAAATGTCCGAAACCTCCTGTTCGGCGGCCGCCAGATCATCCAGATTTGCGAAGAAGGTCTTCATCGCTCCGTCAAAAGCACGGACGTAATCCGAAATCATCTGCGCGATTTCATCCGCACCGAGAGGCTTCTCGGAACTGGGTTTCCGCAGTTTTCTTCGAAATCTCCCTGCCTCCATCGAACTGTCTGCGATCCCGTCATGTCGCTGCTCGAGACTCATCCAGACCGAATAAAAGCGGTTGGTATCACGGATCAGCGTTTCGTTTTGGGTACGTAAAGCAGCCCGAAGTTCTCCGAGACTGTTTTCGCTGTCCCCATACAATTCCAACGCGTAGCGGATGGTCGGATTGTATTTATAGGTCAGCGCGGAACGCAGGGAGAGAAGGGTGTCGGTAGGCTGCAGAAGCAGCTGAAACGGTTCGTTCAGCGCGGTCAGAAGTCCTTCCGCCCTGCGGAGGACTTCTCTTGCCCGCATCTCGGGGGTCGGGCAGGAAACATATTCCGCAAGGATTTGATTAATCAGATTGGACCGGCTGGTATTGAGACGGTACGCCATGCGATCGACCGCATTGATGACGTCCGACGACAGAACGAGCGAGTACACATTCTTTCCCACACGCGGTTCCCCCTTTCTTTGTTCCTCAACATTATAAGTGAATTAGCAAAAATTGTCAAGATAATTATATAACTTTTAACACAAATTTCATAATAGAATCGAAAAATTATAGCAAGCCGGAGCAAAACCTTCGCTCCGCTGTCAAAGGAACCGCTTCTTTGTCCGCCGGTCTTGCATCTTTTGCGATTCTGATGTATAATATCAGCCCGGCCCGCCAAGCGCGGAATCGTCCGCCGAATCGAACAGGACCAAACAGGAGCTCAGACACCCTTGAAGACGAAACCCGATTCAGACAAAAAACAAATCCGTCGGTTTTCGCCTGCATTTGCCGCAGGCGTTCTTCTGCTTTGCCTGAGTGTTTTCCTTTCCGCATGCTCTTCTGCGCCTCTCAGAACGGGACAGGAGCCGAATGAGGGGCAAAGGCTGACACCGGAGATTTGCGACAGATGCGCGCCTTCTCCCGTGAACGATCCGACGGGTTCCGCAATCCGTTCCGAGATCGAAGAGCAGATCCGTTCCCGGGAAAGACAGCAGGAAGGGGAAAAAGGGAGCGAAGAGCCCGGCCAGGACGAACCGCAGTCCGGACAGCCGGATCCGTCGGAGCCTGCCGTTGTTCTTCTTCCCGGATTCAGTGAATCGTTCGTTTCTCTGCTTTCCGAGGATGAGCAGGCGGAGGCGCTCGCCATGAACGAACAGGGATTCGTCTACTACAGGCAGAACTGGTCAACCCTGAAAGACCTCCCTTACGGTTCGGACGGACTTCAGTTCGGCATGTGCGGATGCGGTCCGACCTGCGTCGCCGAAGTGGTGTCGACGCTGGCCGGGGTGGAACTGACACCCGATCTGGTCAGGGAAAAGGCAATTGCGTCCTATGCCGTTCTGGAGAACGGAGCGACGGGATACGGTTTTATCGTTAAGACAATTCAGTCCTACGGAATCCATGCGGAAGAGCATTTCATCTTTGAAAAGGAATCTGCGCTCCGCGCTCTCTCCGAGGGGGCGATTCTCTTCATCACGGTCGGCTCCGGAGACTTTACGCTCGGATCGCATTTCATGCTGGTCCGGGGACTGGCGGAATCCGGCAACGTTCTGATTTCCGATTCGTACAGCTTCGACAATTCCATGAGGGAGTGGGACTGGGACGAGCTGTCCGCCCAGATGAAGAACGGGATCTGGTATTTCTCTCTCGGCGAACCGTGACAGGTTCTCGCTTCAATTTCGACTGTATAAAAATGGCGCCGGAGCAAAATGCATTCGCTTTTTGCTTCGGCGCTCACTGTTTGGTGCGCCCGGCGGCGCACGTTTCTAACGGGTGAAAGTCCCGAATCTGCCCGGTAGCGGGAAGGATATAGCCGAAGGCAAGGGTGTCTACTGCGAAGTAGAATCTGAAGGAAGCCGGATGTGGGGGAAAACCACG
>JAGAFM010000132.1 GCA_017612655.1 Clostridia bacterium
GCAAGTCCTCTCCGAGAGCGAGCATGAACTCCTCCATATCCATCGGATATAACGTTTTCATGTCGACCTTGCCGACGGGGAACGAGTACCTGGCGCGGTTGACCGCAACTCCGAGCAGACTGCCGAGCGCGATAACGTGGTATTCGGGCGCTTCCTCGCAGAAGTATTTGAGTGACGTCAGAGCGCGCTCGCAGAGCTGCACTTCGTCGAAAACGATAAGTGTGCGCTCACGAACGATGGTTTGCCTGCAGATGTGCGAAAGAACGGGGATCAGTGTTTTCGGGCTGATGTCCCCTTCAAAGGTGTCGCTCAGCACGGGCGTGGTTTCGAAATTGAAATAAGCGACGTTTTCGTATTTTGTTCTTCCAAACTCCAAAACCGAGAAGGTCTTGCCAACCTGTCTCGCGCCCTGCAGGATCAGCGGCTTGCGATATTTGCTGGTTCGCCATTCGTCCAGATACTGACTGATTTTTCGGTACATAAGAATAACCTCTTTTCTTAGATCGAGATCATTCCACCACTGTTTCGTGTAAAAAATCAACTGTTTTTCCGGAATTTATCACGTAATTTTACATGATTATTTGACGCAACTATGCGTATTATTACATTTATGCGCGGATCGGCGAGAAGACTCCGGCCGCGCCGTGAAACCGGAAGAAAGGAGAAACCCGGGAGAAAACGGATCTCTCACCCCCGGGCCGTCTGAACCCATGCTTAAGAAGGCGTCTCTTGGCGCGCTCTGCGCCATCCTCTCTCTTGCCGCCCTTTCCTGCGGATCGCAGGAACCGGCTCGTCCGGAAAACGGATCGGAGCCCGTCTCCGCTCCGGCCTCCGGTACGGAAGCGGAAACGGAGGTCTTCTCCTCCGACGTGAATCAGCTACCGGAGCCGGAACTCCCCGACATGGATTTCGGGGGAGCGGACTATCAGATCTATTCCGAATGGGTCTACAGCAGTAGCAGTCTGTTCCCCGCCGACCTTTTCATCGCCGCAGAAGCCCTGAACGGGGAAATCGTCAACGACGCCGTCTTCAACCGGAACCTGAAGGTCAGGGAACGGTTCAACACCACGGTGAAAAAGGTGGACGCGTCGATGTCCGCGGCCTCCCTGATCCTGGCGGGAGAACCGCTGGATCTGGTCATGAGCGACGGCGTGGAGCTCGGCTACGCGGTTTCCTCCGGCGCGTATCAGAATTTCATCGATACCCCCTACATCAATTTCGACCGCGAGTACTGGTATCCGCAGTTCGTCGAGGGAACGCACGTGGACGGCAGGGTGTTCTTCATGCCCAGCGAAATCTGTCTCGATCCCGTGATCAACACCGCGATCTTTTACTTCAACAAGCGCCTCTTTTCGGAGCACGATCTGGATAATCCCTATGACCTCGTGGACTCCGGTACCTGGACGGTCGACGAGTATCTCAATCTCGTCAAAACGGTTCACGGGGATCTCAACGGGGACGGAATCATGGACGCGGAGGATCTGTACGGAACCCTGGTCAAGACGGAGTTCCGGTTCGGGGCCTATCTCCAGCTCTACTTCGGCTGCGGAAAAACCTTCACGAAAGCCGACCCGGACGAAGGCAGGATCATTGTCACGGACGGGGAATTCTGCCAGGGCCTCATCGACAAGATCTTCGACGTGTTCAAGGACAAGACGGTGACGAAGGAATGGGACGGCTACGAATACACGGAGTACCGGAGAATGTTTGCGGAGGGACACGCTCTCTTCTGCATGGATGAAATCGGCGCGATGGACAACTACCGCGAAATGGAAGATGACTTCGGCGTCCTTCCGATCCCGAAATACGACGTCGAACAGCAGGGGTATTTCCACCGCGTCTGGCCGGGCGTCGGCATGTTTGCCATCCCCGCCTCCGCCCCGGATCTGGACAAAACCGGCATCGTCGCGGAATACATGGCCTGGATCTCCCACAACACGATCCTTCCCGCCTATTACGAGATTACGATCCAGCAGAAGCGGACCCGGGACCCCAGGGACATCGACATGCTGGAAGTCATCCGCAAAACGCTCGTGTTCGATTTCGCGGACATTTACGACACGCACCTGACGAACTGGTTCTGGGATTCGTACTCCTATCATTCCTACGCGCTCCGGGTGGGCGCCTCCTGGAAATATCTCACGAAGCGGAATCAGAAATTCGTCAAAATGGTCCGCGGGCTTGACTGAGAAAACTGCTGCGCGGACGGATTCCGTGCGGGAAGGAGAACAGACATGATGCGAAAAGCCGGAACCGCCGCGCTCTGCGCGTTTCTCTCCCTGGCCGCTCTCTCCTGCGGATCCGGAGAACCGGGCCCCGCGGAAAGCGGGACGGATCCCGTCTCCGCACCGGTCTCCGGGACGGAAGCGGAAACGGAGCCCTCGTCTCTTGCGCTGAATCAGCTCCCGGAGCCGGAACTCCCGGCCGCGGATTACGGGGGAGCCGATTATTTGATCTATTCCGAAGTGCTCGACGAGGGTCTGTTCCCGGCGGACCTGTTCCTCGCTTCGGACGGTCTGACGGGAGAAATCGTCAACGACGCCGTCTTCAACCGGAATCTGAAGATTTCCGAAACATTCAACACCAAGGTTACCGTTCTGCACTCCGAGATGGCCTCATCCTCTCTGGTCCTGTCCGGAGAGCCTCTGGATCTGGTCATGAACGGCGGAGTAGCGCTGGGCTACGCGGTCTCGACCGGAGCGTATCTGAACTTTCTGGACACCCCGTACGTCGACCCGACTCAGGAGTACTGGTACCCGAATTTCGTCGAAGGGGCCATCGTGGACGACCGGGTTTATTTCTTGCCGAGCGAAGCCTGCCTCGATCCCCTGATCCACACCGAAATCCTGTACTTCAACAAACGCCTGATGCAGGACCATGACCTCGAGTATCCCTACGATCTGGTCGAATCCGGCGACTGGACAATCGACGAATTCCTCCGGCTGGTGAAAACCGTTCACGGGGATCTCAACGGAGACGGGCTCATGGACGAACAGGACCTCTACGGGGCTCTTCTCAAAATCCAGTACTGCCAGGGAGCGTTTCTCGAACTCTATTTCGGCTGCGGCGGAACCTTTACGAAGCCGGACCCCGAAGAAGGGAGGGTTCTCGCCATGAACGGAGAGTTCTGCCAAAGCCTTCTGGACAAAATCTGCGACGTGTTCACCGACAAGGCCGTCGTTTACGAAGTGCAGAACTATTACACCGACGACGATATGCGCCCTCTGTTCTCCGGAGGCCACGGCCTGATCTGCCAGGACACGATCGGAGGCATGGACTTCTACCGCGAAATGGAGGACGACTTCGGGGTTCTTCCCTTCCCCAAATACGATTCCGAACAGCAGGAGTATTTCAACCGTGTGAATCCGTTCGTTGCCATGTTCGCCGTTCCCGCCTCCGCGCCGGATCTCGAAAAAACCGGAATGGTCGCGGAATACATGTCCTGGCTTTCCCACAACACGGTGCTCCCCGCCTACTACGAGATCACGCTCCAGCAGAAGCGGACCCGGGATCCGAGAGACGTCGACATGCTGGAAATCATCCGCAAAACGCTGGTGTTCGACTTCGCGGACATCTACGACACGCACGTTCCCTACTACTTCTGGGACTCCTACGTCTACCGGTCTTTTTCGCTCCGCGTCGGCGCTTCCTGGAAGTATCTCACGAAGCGAAATCAGAAGTTCGTCCGGATGATCCGCAGCCTGGACTGAAAAACGCGCAGAATGCTGAGAAAGGAAAAAGCGGCTCCTCCCGCCCTTCAAAAAGAGCGGGTTTCCGCCGCCAAGAAAACTTATGAAGCTCAACGAAGAACAAATGGAACTGATCCGGGCGGTCGCGGAGGAACAGCTGACCGCCCAGTCTGCGTTTGACGCGGTTCACAGAGGAGGAGACTGGCGCACAAGAATTACGCCAGCCCGCGCGGAAGCTCTCCCGGATGGGGAGAGGGTCGATCTGTCCGGGGACTGGTCCGTCCTGCGCTGGCCTTTTTCGGAACGCGAGGAGGTTCTTGCGTCACCGTCGTTTCAGGATCTTTACTGGGAACGCATCCCGCAGCCCGGAAAGGTTTTCGCCCTGAATCCGAATATCGATCCGCGCACGATCCCGAACTGGGACCGCACGGAAATGCTCCACGTCAGTCCGGAAGACGGCGCCATGCTTCGCAGAACGGTGACGGTTCCGTCCTGCTGGAAGGGAAAAGAGATCTTTTTGAATCTGGATGCGGTGTATCCGGCCAGTCACGTCTGGGTGAACGGAACGCTGATTGCCGATCACAAAAGCGGACTGACGCAGATGTGCCGGAACATAACGGATCTTGTCGACCCCGGAAAAGAGGCCGTGATCGCGGTACGCCTGTTCCGGACACACGAGCGGATCATGCTGGACATGCCCCGGCATTCCAGCGATTTTGCGGGACTGTCCCAGCCTGCGTTTCTGTTTGCCAAGGAACCGTGCCACATCGAAGACTATTACCTTCCCGCCCTGCTCTCCGACGATCTTTCCGCAGGAGAACTGTCGGGGTCGGTACGGATCCGCAACGGCAGTCCCTCAACCCGGAACGGGATCCTGACGATCCGGCTGACCGACCCGAAGGGATGCTTTGCGGGGCAGAAAAGCTTCCCGGTCGATCTTCCCGAGGGAGACACTGTCACCGTTCCCGTCTCCCTGTCAGTTGACGAACCGGCCCTCTGGAACGACGAGCATCCGAATCTGTATTTCGTCAGGATGACCCTCTCGGTTCCCGGAATTCCGGAGGACGCCTATTCCTTTCGAACCGGATTCCGGCGCCTGTCTTTCCGGGACGGAAAACCGTATCTGAACGGGAATCCCGTGAAATTCCGCGGAGTCAACCACCTGACGCACCATCCCCGGTCCGGTCTTTTCACCCCGCGCGAATGGCTTCGGAGAAATCTGGAGACGATGAAGCTTGCCAACGTCAACTGCATCCGAACGCATTTCATGGGCCCCCGCGATCTGACGGACCTCTGCGACGAAATGGGATTCTATCTGATTCAGGAACTCCCGATCGACTGGGGAACGAATTATATTCACAAGCCTGACTGGGTCGGGCCGGCCATGATGCGGATCGAAGCGGGAATCAGCCGCGACCGCAATCATCCCAGCGTCATGATCTGGGCGGTCGGGAACGAAAACATGCCGGAATCCGACGAAGCGGCACCCGACGGATGGATGCATCTGCATCTCTACGAACTGCTCGCGAAGCGGCTGGATCCGAACGGACTGACGATGTTTCCTCCTCCCGGACCGGGAGGTCCCATTGAGGGAATTCTGGAACTCAGGGTCGGAGAGATCGCGGACATGCATTACAGCTTCCGGACCGTGAAGCGGTTTCTTGAAGAAGGCGCTGCAGTCAATCCGTATTCCTGGACGCCCTCCTTTGAACGAACGACACGGGAAGAGGCGCTCGAGCGCGGATGGACCGGTTCCTGGTTTTCTTCCGAGTACTGTTTGTTCAGCTGCTATCCGGACATACTCTTCACGCCCAACCGGTGCTCCGTAATCGACGACGAGAAACAGACGTATCCGCCCGATACGCCTCAGATCAAGGTTTTTTACGACAGGCTGAAACGCGAGTGGGGCTATCTCCGTTCGGAAGAGACCTGCCTTGGCGGGGCCTATTTCCCTTGGATCTCAGGCGGTTCGAGCATCTCGCTCGGACATCCGTTTTCCTGGACGGTTCTTTCGGAGGACAACGACTGGGGCGTCATGACCCCGGAACTGCTTCCGAAACCGAACTACTGGGTCCTGCGGAACCTGTTCTCCCCGGTCTGGTTCCCGGATGAGATCCCGTGGTACGACGGGGAAACCAGTCTGACCCTTGAACTCTGGAACCAGTTCAACGATATCGATCTGTCCGAATGTACAATCCGCATCACGGAAGTGGGGGAAACGTCGCGCTGGAGAGATCTGGCGATCGAACTGGCGCCAGGGGCGCGCAAAGTCTTCTCGGTTCCGTTCTTCTACGACGGTACACGGAAAGCTTTGGAACAGGGGATCACCTGCACTTACCGCTTCTGGCTGATCGATCCGGACGGAATGGTCCGGACTGCGAAGGACGTGTGTATCGTCCCGGCAGGAAAGCCCCGGAGAGAGGAAGAGTGTCGTTTCCGCATCTCTCCGGAACCCGCTTATCTGAAAAACTCGATCAATTGACACTCTCCAGACTTCCGCCGTGGGGAGTGTCAAGGAATCAATAAGTATGGGTCAACTACCCACCTGCCAAGGCAAGTGGGCTTGTAACTCCCCGGTAGTACGAACGCCGTACAGCTCCTACCTTTCGCCTGTCTGATTTCTCAGACAATGGGGTTACATCACGGGGTGGTTGACAACACCCTTAGCATCTCAGATATGCTGGGATACTACTGTATCCGGTACTTGACTATCTGTAAAATAGCTGATTCCCGTGCGCAATAACAAAAGGCAGCGTCCTTGCGGCACTGCCAATTACATATGTCGTGAATGATGCAATATTTGCAGATCTAACCATCCAATTTGATGTAATAATCAATTATTTGACAGTCAAATTTGATGCATTGATGTTGACTTTTTCGTTTTTTATGATACACTTGAGGCATTCGGAGGTGTGATGTATGCTGAAAAGGAAAATGTATCAGTTTCTGTTGGACTGGAAGGCACATAAGGGTAAAGAGTGCCTGCTTATCAAGGGCGCCCGTCAGATCGGTAAAACTTTTATAGTTGAGGAATTTGGGAAAAACGAATATAAGAGCTTCATTGAAATCAATTTTCTAAAAACGCCCGGATTAAAGGTTATATTTGAAGGCGACCTGACGGCTGATGAAATATACAAACGTATGAGCGCTCATCTTCCAGGAACGAGATTCGCAAAAGACGGCACTCTGATTTTTCTCGATGAAATACAGAGGTGCGCAAGTGCAAGAACCGCGTTAAAGTTTCTTGCCGAGGATGGCAGATACGATGTTATTGCTTCCGGATCACTGCTTGGGCTTCACTACGGTCAGGATGCAGATGAAGAAGTAGATGAGATTGAGTCGATTCCTGTCGGATTTGAACGGCAGGTCGTGATGTATTCGATGGATTTCGAGGAATTCCTCTGGGCATACGGGTATGAGCAGGATACAGTTGATTATCTTCGCTCCTTTTATGAAAAAAAAGAAAAAGTTCCTGACGATATAAATGAAAAAATAGAAAGCATCCTTCGTGAGTTTATTGTTGTCGGCGGAATGCCGGAAGTTGTACAGAAGTTTGTTGATACAAAGGATTTCAACGAAGTACAGATAGTGCAGGAAAAGGTTCTTGCGGCTTACGACGACGATATTGCGAATCATGCCAAAGGCACAGAGCGAGCCAAAATAAGGGATTGCTATGATAGCCTCCCGAGACAACTTGCAAGAGAAAACAAAAAGTTCAAATTCTCCGAAGTTGAAAAAAGAGCAAATGCAAGAAAATACGGCGACAGTATCACATGGCTCAAGGATTCCAATCTCGTTCATGTATGCTATAACGTGTACGAGCCGTACCTCCCGCTCGCAGCCAATTCCAAAAACGATGAGTACAAACTATATATCAATGATTCAGGGCTTCTGCTCGCCAAATACGGAATGCAGACAAAACTTGCGGTTCTGACGAAGAACATACACGGGAACGCAAAAGGCGGCATATACGAGAATGTTATCTCAGAGATGCTCATAAAACGCGGGTATAATCTCAATTATTACAAGACACAGAACAGTTCTATGGAAATTGAATTTGTCATAGAAAAGGACGGCGGAGTGGTTCCTGTTGAAGTTAAAGCGGGAAACTCATCCACGGCGTCGCTGAATACCTTCATCGATACATTTCATCCTTCCGTTGCCTATAAACTGATCGACGGAAATGTTGGCGTCTCCGATAACAAGGTAACTCTGCCGCACTATATGGCTATGTTTATGTGACCTCTGAAATCGACAAGAACGATAAGCTGCGCGTCGAAATCGCACATTTGCTGAAAACCGATGCGTGGCTTATACTATACTCAGAAAGCAGAAAGCTGGTGAAAAGCATGCGATTCAAAGAAAAAGATATTTGACGGTCACAAAAGAAAACATCAATCCGTATAAAAAATGGTTCTCCATGTTCGAGACGCGCGAGGCAAGCGGCGTTTACAGGCTCTTGCCTGCATACGACCTGCTGCCCGTGATGCCCGAGGATCCGGAACTATTTGCGCTTGCCATCAGCTTCCCACTTGCTTTGGCAGGTTGGTAGTTGATCTGAAAAACGCTTCTCGGAGCTGATCGAAGAACGGTGCTCCGCGCTCGAGCGAGTCTCCTATTGACAGGCGAATCGAGTAGGAGGGGGTGGCTAACCCCCGTCCTCTCACCGCACCGTACGTACCGTTCGGTATACGGC
>JAGAFM010000133.1 GCA_017612655.1 Clostridia bacterium
GTATATCGTCCCAGAGCTCCTCGACGCGTTAAACAAGAATGAAGCGGAGCGGCAAAGACTGCTTGACGATCTGACAGCGGATAGGGAGGCGATGAATCTGCTCCTCGGCGAGAAGGCGGAACTTCAGACGATTGTCAACGAAGCTCGTCCAAAGGTGAGCTACTACGATATGATCCTTCAGAACCCTCAAACGATGCCAGTGACGCTAATTGCGAAGGATTATGGCTTCTCGGCGGTCTCGTTCAATAGACTTCTGAAGGATAACCATATCCAGTACAAAGTGGGGAAAACATGGGCCCTGTATCAGGACTATGCGGATGAGGGTTACACCCATTACAACGTGTACCGCCGCGGGAAGAAAGCGGTTTCACACATGGTCTGGACGCAGAAGGGGCGGCTGTTCCTCTATGATTTCCTCAAACAGAAGGGCATCATCCCCCGAATCGAAACGGATCAGGCAAGAAACTGAATATAAACGTGCGATGAGCGCAGTATAAGGAAACCACGGGAGCCGCTCCTGCACGGATTTCATACATGGCACAGGGCGTGTATGGGTTTGCGCAGGGGCGGCATATTTTGTTTTTCAGGGAGGAAACATGCCGGAAGAAAAGCAGGCGGTAAAGCCTACCAACAAAGAGAGACTGAAGCAGATCACCGACAGCATCGAGGCTGGGATCAAGGAGCTGTTCGCCAGCGACAAGTATAAAAAGTATCTGGCGGTCATGTCGCGCTTCCATAATTACAGCTTCAATAATACCATGCTGATCTATATGCAGAACCCGAAGGCCACCCGCGTTGCCAGTTATACAAAATGGAAGGACAGCTTTGGGCGGCAGGTGAAGAAGGGCGAACGTGGGATCACGATCATCGCGCCGACGCCGTATAAGAAAAAGGTCGAAGAGGTCAAGAAAGACCCGGATACAAAACTCCCCCTTCTGGATAAGGACGGGAAAGAAATAACCGAGGAAAAGACCATAACCGTCCCCTATTTCAAGCCTGTGTTTGTTTTTGACGTGGCGCAGACGGAGGGACGGCCCCTGCCCCAGCTTGTCAGCAATCTGACCGGGAATGTGGAGCATTACGAGGCGTTTCTGGAAGCCATGAAGCGTTCCGCGCCTGTGCCTGTGATTGTCGAACCGATGCAGAGCGGAATGGACGGATATTACTGCCCCGGAGAAAAGGAGATCCACATCCGGGAGGGTATGAGCGAGGCACAGACGATCTGTGCGCTGGTTCATGAGACGACCCACGCCCTTTTGCACAATGATAGTATGACCAAGCCTGATGCCGTGAAGGATGCGCGGGAGGAAGAAAGATATACCCATGCGGATATTCTCGGGGTCGATGCGTTGTATTCGGATCAGTGGATTTCTCCTGACAAAGTGCCGGAGGGACTGTATCGGTACAGTCTTCGTGGGGGACGGAACGACGATCCGGGGATACCGTGTTCCGTGGAAAACGGCGTCGTGGTGAATTTTGCGGGCTGTCTTCTCACAATGGAGCCGCTTCCGATCCCGGAATCGGGTGCACTTGAGTTTGAAGAAGATGACTTCGGATTTCAAGGGGAGGAGATCACGGTCGCGGAGTTCCGCCGGGAAAATCAAAAGGATCGGCGCACGCAGGAAGTCGAGGCAGAAAGCGTATCCTACTCTGTCTGCCAGTACTATGGAATCGAAACTGCCGAGAACTCTTTCGGGTACATCGCCGAATGGTCGAAAAGCCGCGATCTGACAGAACTGAAGGACAGTCTTGAAACCATCAACAGGACAGCCGGGAAGCTCATCGGTGATATTGACCGGAACTTTGCTGAGATCTGCCAGGACAGAGGGATCGTGATTATGGAACAGCCGGAAGAGGAAGGATCAAATGAGCCGACAAAAACCGTCGAGAGCAAGGAGGCAGAAAAGGCGGGAAACTCCTATGCGATTTATCGTCTGAAAGAGGACCCTTCTACCGCTAAACTCCGGTTTACAGGATTGGAGTCGCTGGAGGGTAAGCCGAATAAGGAAAATTACGATGTAGTTTATACCGGAAAGCTGCCGGACAAACTTGATCTGGCAGACAGCTCCGTGCGCGAGCAGGTGCTGGAAGCAATTTTTGCTCGGTTCAATCAGGACGACCGTCCGAGAGGATATGAAGGCCCGAGTATGTCCGTCAGCGACATCGTTGCGCTGAGGAGGGATGATGTGGTATCATACCATTACTGCGACAGCTTCGGATTCAAGGATTTGCCGGAGTTCGGGAAACAGGAACATAGAGCAGTGAGGCAGGAACACGCTGCCAAGAAGCAGCCGTCTGTCCTGGATGCGATCCGGGCAATGGAGAAGGCTCCGAAACAGCCGCAGAAAGCAAAGGAGGCAAAAAAGAATGCTAACATACGATGAAACCATGATCCTCGCCATCTACAACACCGGAACCCGGAAGGGTACGAAGGATGTGCTCACGAAGATGCGTACCTATCTGGAGCCGGACGAAACGGAACTTCGGGAACTGACCGATACGGTGATCCGAAAACTGGAAGCTATGAGTGATGACGAATATGCTGCGCTTGATCTCATACCCGATTTTGATGCAGAGGAGGAAACGGATGCCGGATAATCGGATACAGACCTACACCGAACTGTCGGAATCCACGATTCGTCGGATTTCACATGATACGGATCAGTGGACAGGCTTTCTGGAAACCGCTTCCCGGATGTACAAGTATTCTTATTCGGATCAGTTGTTGATCCATGCACAGCGGCCCGACGCCACTGCTTGTGCTGAGTACGATCTTTGGAATCAGAGGATGGGGCGTTATGTGCGGCGAGGTTCCAAAGGGATTGCTTTGATCGACTATTCCGGGGATGTGCCAGCAATACGGTATGTTTTCGATGTGTCCGATACCGGAGCAAGGGAGCGCTCCCGCCCCGTAAGTCTCTGGAGGATTGAGCCCGAGCACAATCAGGTTATCTCCTCTATGTTAGTGGACTATTACGGCGCTTCGGAGTTTGCAGGACTTCGGGACCAATTATGGACAGCCGCGGCAAATCTGGCACAGGAATATTTTGATGGACATTCTGCTTTGGTCCATGCCATCCTTGCGGAAATCGACGGCGAGGAGTACAATAGAGATGCGGGGGAGAGATGGTTTCTCGATTCCGTAACAGTCAGCGCGGCGTATGCCCTCATGAACCGGTGTGGGCTGGAGCCGAAGGAATATATGGACGAGGCGGATTTCACACCGCTATATGAATACCTCTCTCCGCAAACCGTTTCCATGTTGGGAGAGGCAGTCAATCAGATCGACCGGGAGGTACTCAGGGAGATCGAGATTACCCTCCGGAATCACGAGCGCGCACAACAAAGAGAAAATGA
>JAGAFM010000134.1 GCA_017612655.1 Clostridia bacterium
CCAGTTATACGGTTATCCGTGGTGGGCGCAGCCGTGTTTTGAAATAGACGGGGTTTACTTCTCAACCGGGAAGGGGTGGTGAGTATGAGTTATGATCTGCGCATCGGCGTGAAGGTCGAAGGGACGGACATTATCGCGGTCATCGAAGAACCGGAGAAATCTTCGCCGACGTACAATCTGCGGGAGATGTTTGTGACCTGCATGGACTGGAACTACAATCAAGGCCAATGGTACAAGGTCAGCGAAGTCTACGACAAGATCTGTCGCGGAATCGCGGAACTGTCCGGGTATCCGGGAAAGTACAAGAAGTTCAACAGCCCGAACGGATGGGGTACGGTGCAGGATGCGCTGTCCGCGCTTCTGTCGCTGCGCGACTGCATCGACGACATATCGAATCCGAACGGAATGACGTGGAACGAAATACCGAAGGAATATCTTTGGGTGGCGTGGTGATGAAAAACCTTGATTTTTTCGGCAATGAGGTTGAAGTCGTCGATCCGCCGAAGGGGAGGAAGAAAACGCCGAAGATGCAGGAAATGTTCGGCACGGTTCCCGGAAGGACTTGCGGCGAATGCGCTCACTGTTACGGGTTTGAAGCAAACCGGGTGTGGTACAAGTGCGAACTGTGGCTGAAACTGTGCTTTCCGCACGGAGGGCATTCGAAAGCAAGCGATATCCGGCTGAAATGGCAGGCTTGCGGGAAGTTTGAGGAAGGAAGTGACGGGGATGGTTAAGATATACGGCTGTTCAGACGATTTGGTGGAAATCGAAGGGAGTCGGTACGAAAATGAAATCGGGTGTTTTGACCGGTATGTCCGTTTCTGGTTTACCGATAACACGGTCATCACAATAGGATATCCGAAGAAAAACATGGGCGTCTGGTGGATTAAGGTAAACCGGAAAGGGACTGCGCCGCAAAAGCTGACGGTATGCGAAGACGAAGACGCGGAGATTTACAGCGACATTTTTGAAATCGACAGTGAAATCACGATGCACTTGATATCTGATTATGAAATCGGGGAGAGCGAATATGATGCCTGACCGGAAAGAGGTGATTGCAGCACTTACGGCATGCGCGGGAAACGAAAAAAAGATGCAATGTAATATTTGCCCTTATCGTGGAAAAGAAAATAGAATTTTTTGTTTGACGCCATTGCTGCGCGATACTCTTACTTTGATGAAGGAGCAGGAGCCGAAAATGGTTGTGATAACAACCTCTACAATCCGATGTCCGGGATGCGGTAAACAAATTACATCCAAAGGGGCGATTCACAAAGATATTAAATACTGCTGGAAATGCGGACAGGCGGTGAAGTGGGATGGCTGATAAAGAAAAGGTGATGCTCGGACTTGCGCACTGCATTATGGTGCAAAAACATCTTAACGCATGTAACGGGTGCGTTTACCGCGGGAAAATCGCTCCACCTTGTCAGGCGGCGTTGATGGAAGACGCTGCCGAGTTACTTATAGAGCAAGATCCGCAGGTACTGACGTGGGAGGAGGTAAACGAGTCCGAAAACTCATCTTTATGGGCGGAAATCTATTCTCCGAGCACCCGGAAGATTGCGCTCATTTACTGCACCGTAAAGCAATGCAAGGATTATCCTGACTGTTATCTTCTCGAAGAAGAAACCGGCACGGGATGGTTCCGCGACGCAGAATACTATAACAAGGACAGTTTTCAGACCCTTCACACAGGATGGCGATGCTGGTCTGCTTTTCCGGACAAAGAAAAAAGAAAGGCGGTAAAATGGGGTGAGTGATTTTCTGAAATTCGTTGACGATCTTACCGGACGATTTCCCTTGCACATGGAGATTTATTACTCCAAAACCGTTGACTGGTGCATTAAGATTTGGAAGAAAGGATGTGCCGAAGAGTATCCGTACGCCGAACACGAAGGAGAGGATGTAATTCTTGTGAAAGTACAGGACTGCGATATGGAGCTTGCTTTCGCAAGAGCGCAGGTGGAGCTGAAAGAATGGATGATCCAGTTCAATGAGGGGTATTGAACGGAATGAAAACAGTATGTATTATCGTCTACATTGTCGGATTTTTCGTCTCGTATGTTTTGGTGCGGATTTTGGATGACTTTTCCGACGAAGACGCGGATATCGGCATGGCGATTCTCTTGGGGTTGATTTGGCCCGCGGTGCTTCCCTTTATGCTGTGCGCTTGGGTTATCGTCATGATTGGGAAACTCATTGACCGGGCGGCGTTCGCGGTAAGGGACGCGGTACTGAAAAAAAGGAGGTGATTTCGGGGTGAGGCATTACGGCGATATTTGCAAGATGAACGGCGCGGAAATTCCGCGGGTCGCGCTTGTATGCGGCGGAAGTCCTTGCCAATAGGCGGGATCTGTCGGTTGCGGGAAAACGGGCCGGGCTTGCCGGCGAGAGATCCGGGCTGTTCATGGAGCAGATCCGGCTGATAAAGGAAATGAGGAAACGGGATGAAGACGATGGAAGGACAGGTGGGGATGTTTTTCCCCGCTTCATGCTCTGGGAGAACGTCCCCGGATGTTTCAGCAGCAACGGCGGAGAGGACTTCCGGGCCGTCTTGGAGGAAACTGCGCGGGTGGCAGAACCGGGAATTTCTATTCCTCGATATGAGCGGGGGGGGTGGACAAACGCAGGAGCTATTATCGGGAACGGATGGAGCCTCGCTTGGAGAACCCACGACTCACAATATTGGGGAACGCCCCAGCGTCGGCGTCGCGTCGCTCTTCTCGCCGACTTTCATGGGCTGGACGCCCCGGAAATCCTGTTTGAGCGCGTTGCTGGAAGAGAATCCGGATCCGAAGTACGTGCTGTCGTCGATGGCCTGTCAGGGGATTTTACGGAGGGCGGAACGACGTGGGAAGACAAAGAACATGCCAGAGATTCTTGTGAAAGCCCTAAAAAGACAGGCGGAGATTCCGCCGTCTATGGATTCCCTCTCGGATTCCGGCCGGAAAACGTAAAGTGCTACGAAGAGACCTCGACGACGATCTGCAATGGGACGAGGCCGGGGTTTACGAGCGGGATTGTGCGCGACATAAATAGAGCTGGGGGGGGTACTCACCATAACCCGCGAATTGAACGTCACAATCGAAGCGGTCGGGACGCTGACGGCAACGGACTACAAAGGCGCACCCTGCCTGATGGAGGTGAAGTAATGGCGTTCAGAGCAGAAAGCGGTTCGGACAGCCGTTCGCTTGGCTGCGCGGTCGAATGCGCACCCACGCTCGGGACGACATGCGGACATTCCGCGGCGGTCTACGACGCGCGGGGAAACGGAGGGGGGGAGATTGTGCCGACGATCACGGGCGACCATGAAAACAGAATCACGGACTATACCGCGGTGGTATGCGGAGAGAGCGAAAAGCCGATCCGGAGGTTGTCGCCGCTCGAATGTATGCGTTTGCAAATGTTTCCGGACGGATGGGTGGATCTCGGCGACTGGACGGACGAAAAGGGCAAGCGGCACAAGGAAGCGGACGCGCCGAAGTACAAGGCTCTCGGGAACAGCGTTGCGCTGCCGTTCTGGTACTGGCTTTTGAAGCGGATCATGGAACGCTGCGAAGAGAAGACGATGGGAAGCCTGTTCGACGGGATAGGCGGCTTTCCTCTCTGCTGGAACGCGGCGGGCGGTGAGACGCTTTGGAGTTCTGAAATCGAGCCGTTCTGCATCGCGGTTACGAAAAAACATTTCGGAGACGAAGACGCCGGGGTCGAGGGAGACTGGAAAGAGTACGTTCCCGGCGCAGCAAAAAGGAGAACGGATGAAGTTTAACAAGGGAGACTTGGTTTACATTCTGTGTCAGGGAATCTGGTACGGAAGCGAAGGAATCGTCGAGGGACGGCGGGAAGACGGGGCGTATGTAGTCGCCATCGATTACGACACGCCGGAGCCGAAGCGGGAGGCGTTTGCGGAAGAGCATTTACGGATGCTCAATCCCGTCAGAGATTGCTATACTTGTAAATTCGTGAATAGAAGTGTAAATTCGGAGCCTTGTCGTGTTTGTAAAGATAAAAATTGTTGTACAGCTAAAGACGAATCCGTTGCGAAAAAGGCCGGTGAAGCGTTGAAAGAGATTATGAAAAAAACGCCGCAAATTCATGGATTAGAAGAAGTAATGGAGAATATGATGGAGCATCTGGAAGAAGATGCGATCAAGGAATCGGGAGATTCCATGTGTACTTATCGGAAACCGTGCATCTATCAGAAAGCGATTGAAAGGCTGTTCGACAAGCAGTTCCAAAAGGGCGTGGAGAAATACGGCGTGACGCTCGAAGAAAACGACACGCTGACGACGGAGCAGAGGATTGAACACCTCGAAGAAGAGCTTGCGGACGGGATGGTGTACTGCGAACACCTGAAAGCGGCGGTTGGAGGGGACAATCTGATGGCGGACGACTATCAGAGGGCCGCGCTCCGGACGGCGCAGGCGGACGTCCTTTCTCCGGACGAACTGCTTTTGAACGGCGTCATGGGTTTATGCGGAGAAGCCGGGGAGTGCATCGATCTTGTGAAGAAAGCCCGGTTTCAGGGGCATGAACTCGACAGGGACAAACTGATGAAGGAACTCGGAGACGTGGCTTGGTATTTGGCGGTAGCGTCGAAAGCCGCAGGGTTCAAATTGTCGGAAGTGTTCGAAGAAAACGTAAAGAAGCTCAAAGAGCGGTATCCGGACGGCTTCGACAAAGCGCGGAGCATCCACCGGAATGAAAACAAAACCGAAGAGAAAAACTCCGAAACTGTTTAGGAGGCCGTATGAAGCAGAAGAAGCGGTTCCGGCTGACGTTCCGGACGGAGACGTACAAGCGCAAGATTCTCTATACCTCCTGCACGGAGGAAGAAATTCAGGGGGAGAAGGAAAGGCTGGCCGCGTTTCTCGAAGCGGAGACGGGCCGGGTATGGCAATGTACGGACGTGACGGAGGTCGATGCGGATACGTTCTATGTCGGAAGGAGAAAAGGGGGTGATGATTGATTGGGGTGAAGA
>JAGAFM010000135.1 GCA_017612655.1 Clostridia bacterium
CAAAAGAAACACCTGCTTTTCTGCACAGCCTTGCTGAGTCTCGTGGTGGCGGCATCGTCCTGCGCCGGGACGGAACCGGAAAGAACGCCTTCCTCCGACGCCGCAAGCGGAACCGGGGAACCGTCGGAATCCGTTGCCGAACCTGCCACGGAACCGCAGACCGAGGCGCCCGAACCCGTCTACGACATTCCGGAGCCGGAGATCCCCGCTCAGGATTTCGGGGGCGCCGTATTCCGGATGAGCGGATGGTACGAGCCGATCTACGCGGAGCAGTGGGAGTACCCGGATCTCTGGGCGGAGAAGCTGACCGGAGAAGTCGTTAACGACGCCGTGTTCAACCGGAATCTGAAGGTGGAAGAGAAGTTCAACGTGAAGATGGAGGAGGTCCGGACCGGCGAAATCTTCAACGTTCTCATGAGCGGGGACGATACCTTCTCGATGCTCTGTCACAACTTCATCCATCTCGGAGACTGGGTCGGGGACGGCATCCTGCTTGATATGAACAACCTGCCGTACTGCCAGTACGATTCCGTCTACTGGAATCCGACCATGCGGGAGGGAAGCGAGGTCAACGGCCATCTCTTCATGATGGCGACCGACCTGACCTATCTGACCCTCGCCCACGTGCAGTTTCTGTATTTCAACAAAAAGATTCTGAACGACAACGACCTGACGAGTCCGTACACTCTCGTGTACGACAATCAGTGGACCATCGAAAACTATCTGAACCTGATCCGCTCGATTTCCAAGGACGTCAACGGCGACGGAATCATGGACGACAAGGATCTGTACGGGGCGACCTACGCCACGGGGCGGAGATTCGGAACGTATCTTCAGCTGTACGTCGGCTCCGATCTTCACTTCACGAAAGACAACGGGGAAGGCGGACGCGTGATCGACGTGGACATGGAGAAGGCGCAGGCTCTTCTGGACGCGCTGAGCGGCGTGTTCGCTCCGGCCTCTCCCTTCGCGCTCTCCACCGACAAGCTCGAAGGCAGAGACGTCCTGTTCTTCATGGAAAACCACGCGCTGTTTATGCACAACACGATGGAGGCGACGTCCTCCCTGCGGGAAATGGAGACGGACTACGGGGTCGTCCCGAATCCGAAGTGGGACGAATCTCAGGAGGAGTACGCGCACCGCGCTTCGCCGACCTGCGGCGTGATCGCCGTTCCGACCAACCACCCGGATACCGAAATGGCCGGCGCCGTTCTTGAATACGCGTCGTGGCTTTCCCACTACACGCTGAAACCCGCCTATTACGAGGTGACCATCAAGACCAAACGGACGCGGGACGAAGACGCGGAGCGGATGCTGGACGTCATTCACGACACGATCCGGTTCGACATGGGAGACATGTTCGACACCGTCAACATGGCGAATTACCTTTACAACGCCTACGAGGGTGGCTCCATCTCCCGCGTGTTCGGCTCTTCGATGAAAAAGATCCAGAAGTCCCTGAACAAACTGGTCCAGATCATGGACAAGGTTGCCCAGTAGGAGCACCGGAATCAAATCCGCGAAAGAATCCCCGTACTCTCCGCACTCTTTTCAACTCGCCAAATCATTCACGATACAGGAGTAAAACGATGACTGCATCCAATCTGAAGACCGGTATGATCCGGACCCTGATCCTTTTCCTCTGCCTGGTGATTCTCTTCTGCTCCGCCGGCTGCGGTTCCGGAAAACGCGACGCAGGCGGGAAGGAACGGGAAGCCGTTCTGGGGGCTGCCGCCCGGATGAAGGAGGCCGTTTCCAGCGACGAGTACATGAATCTTCTTTCCGACGGGATTTCCTCAAGCGAACTGGTCGAGACCGTCCGTGCGCAGGATCTCTCGCAGCTCAAAGCCGTTTACGAGGTTTTCCTGGACACCGGGGTGCTTTTGGAAGCCCTGGGGACTGTCGAGAAAGAACAGATCGATGCGCTCCCCGACAGTCTCCGGACAAAAGTGATGGGCAGCCTGTTCACCTATATGGTTTCCTCCCTGAACTCCAGACTCGGCTCGATGGGGCTGGCGTTTGTCAACATGTTTTCGGAGAGCGGGGCGTATCTTGACGACACCCTGAAGGAACGGCGCGCGTTTGTCTTCGTGTTTGAGGGCGGCTTCCCGATCTTTGCGGTCTTTCATCCGCTCGGGGAGGGAATCGTTTCCTACAGCACGCAGTGGATGGCGGGAATCGGGGAAGAGCAGATCACCTCGGTCGAAACCCTTCTCTCCGCGACGGGATGGAACCAGATCGCCGGGCTGTCCGCCGAGCTTTGCGATCTGGCCTGAGCCAAATCAGGAAGGAACCGGATCGTTAGACTGCCTGCACGTCTGTTTTGCAAAACGAAGAAAACCGACAAAGCATAAGGACAAGAGTTTTCAGGCTCTTGCCCTTGCTTTTTTCCGATCGGAAACGGCAGGGTGAAAAAGGAGTCTTTTGGGTTTTCGGAATTTACAGGGAGAACTTTCCGAACTGATTTTTACAGGGCAATATATCCAAATTATTGGCCATCCAACTTGCTTTTTTTGACATTAGATGATATAATCAGAAGTGAGATATCACCATCATCCCGCCTTGGAAAGGAGCATCCCATGAAAAGCAATTCCTACAGTCTTTTTCCCCGTATTCTCTCCGTCCTCCTCTGTCTGGCGATCCTTCTGATTTCCATCCCGGAGACCGTACTGGCGGAAGCAGGAGAACTGCTCAGCGGAAGCGGAGCGTTTGAAACATCGGATTCCGGGCTAGAACCCTCTTCGGAACCTGCGTATGTTCTGGGCGAGGCTTTATGGGAGCGTTCCTACAATTCGAAAACCTTCCGTCTTTCAGACGGAAGCTTCACATTAGCAGACTACACCCATCCGGTCCACTTCAAAGACGAGACCGACGCCTGGACCGATTACGATAACACCCTCCTCCCCGTCGAAGGCGGATACCGCAATACCGCATCGGACGTCTTCTTCATTTTCCCGGAATCCTTGTCCGAAGATCCCGTC
>JAGAFM010000136.1 GCA_017612655.1 Clostridia bacterium
GCTTTGACCCAAACGCCAGCGAACACAAAAATGCTATTCAAGCAACAACGATAACTTTTGGAAGTCCCAAACAACCTTTTGGATACGGTGCTGGTTTTGATTGGTATTTCGAACCGATCGTAATCCATTAATGTCCAATTAAATGACTCTTCACTAGAAGGTGTGGGTAAGAATTCAGAAAAAAGGCGCTAAGAAATAGACATCACAGGGAATTCCTGATATACTTGAGATTGAGCAGAAATCAAGGTCAGGAGGAAAGCCCTGTGACAATCTCCAGTTTAGCAAAAAAACTGGTTGGTGTCAACCGGATGGTCGTAGAAAAAGTAGAAATAGAAGAATTCGAGGGAGAAGCGTCCATCATAGTCAAGGCCCGTCCAACAAAGAAAGATGCATGCCGCTGTGGGATCTGCGGAAGGAAGTGCGGAAGATATGACCCAAGGAAATGGGCGGCGGCGATGGAGAGCGATGGATATTGGAAACAGCTGCAAAGTCTATCTGGAATCGGATTCACCGCGAGTTAGGTGTCTGGAACACGGCGCTGTGGTCCAGATGGTTCCATGGGCAAGGCATGGAGCGAAGCACACCAGGAATTTTGAAGACACCGCGGTGTGGCTGACCTTGTATATGTCCCGGTAGATCTCCGAAGGTGGCTGTTTGACCCACATCTTCTAGGGAAGCCTCTTTCTTTTTGGGATTTTTATCGGGCTTGAACCGGATTCCGTTCCCGGTTCGGGACGGACTGGACGGCGTCTCCGGGAGGTCAGCCGCCGTCTGCGCCGACCGAAACGTCATATCCGATCATGTAGTATCTTCCGTTTTCGTAGTAATAATTCAGGTAGAGGCTGTAATGGCCGCCGTTTTCCCGGTTGACGGAGCCCATACTGTAGCTGAAGAAGCCGCCGTTTTCCGTGTAGATGTTCTCCGGCCGGAATTCGGCGCTGAGATCCCTGAAGACCTGCAGGTCGTCGTTATGCCGTTTCATGGCGGCATATTCCCGGACATACCGGAGGGCGCTGTCCATTCCCACGAACATATTGAAGTCGGAAAACATGTCGGAGTAGTGTTCCATCACGTAGTCCGCGCCCTTATCCCAGTCGGTGAGCATCCTGGAATACGTGTCGTATTTCGGATCCTCCGGCCCGATCTCGCCGGTCTGGAACGCATACTTCAGACGGTTCATGTATTGATTGACGGCTTCTTCCGAATCCGTAACGTTCAGGGAATCGTAAACCCACCAGTACAGTTCCGGATCGTTCTGCTTCAGCGCTTCTGCGGTACCGAACAGCCGGCCTGCTTTCTCTCTTGCCTGCGCAAGGGACAGATTCCGGCCTTCGTACAGATCCCCGTTCAGAACCATCGCCAGATAGCCGACGGGATCCTGGATGCCTTTGAGTCTCGAATCGTCACAGTCGTGACGGATATAGTCGAGGAAGGTTTCGACGAGCGCCTGCAGGGATTCGGCGCCGACGGTGGATTTCAGCCGCCACGAGTCGGGATTCAGTTCATAGGCGGAGAGGTCTTCCCTCGCGGAACTGCTGCTTTCCGGGAACAGAAAGCAGGAGGTGAAAGAGAGCAGGACTGCCAGAGCGGTGAGGCAGAGCGCGGCGGCTGGAAGGACGTGCTTTTCGGATTTCAAGCAGATCTCCTCTTTTCTTTTGGGATTTCCGGGGGTGTGAACCGGATTCCGTTCCCGGATCGGATCGGGGAAAGCCGGAAAGTACCGGCACAGCCGGGAATCAAAGCATGCAGGGGATCCGAATGCGGTTACGGGGACTGGGGCGGGAGGACGTCCTCCTCGCGGAACTGCTGCCGGTAAAGGGTCCGGTAGAGGCCTCCCCGTTCCATGAGCTCGGTGTGGGTGCCCCGTTCCGTGATCGTTCCTCCCGTCACGACGGCGATCTCGTCCGCTCCGCGGATGGTGGACAGCCGGTGCGCGACGACGATGGTGGTTCTTCCTTTGCACAGCTCGTCCAGGGACTCCTGGATCTGGATCTCCGTCGTATTATCCAGCGCGCTTGTCGCTTCGTCCAGGATCAGAATCGAGGGATTTTTCAGAAAGAGTCTCGCGATGCTGATCCGCTGTTTCTGTCCTCCGGACAGCTTGACCCCGCGTTCCCCGATTTCGGTGTCGTACCCGTTCTCGAGGGAATCGATGAAGGCATCGATGTGAGCCCGCTTCGCCGCTTCGCGCAGTTCCTCCTCGGTGGCGTCCGGCTTTCCGTACAGCAGGTTGTCGCGGATGGTGCCCACGAACAGGAACACGTCCTGATGAACGATTCCGATGTTGCGCCGGATCGAGTCCAGCGTCAGCGTGCGGAGATCGTTTCCATCGACCAGAATCGAACCGGAACCTTCCGGAATCGGATAGAAGCGCGGAAGAAGGTGGCACAGCGTCGTCTTACCGCCCCCGGAGGGACCGACCAGCGCCAGGGTTTTGCCCGGCTCCACACGGAACGAAATATCAGACAGAACCGGCTTTTTGCCGTCATAAGAGAAGAAAACGTGCGAAAACTCGACCTCTCCCCGGACATTCTCCCAGACCTTCGCGTCCGGTTCATCACGTTCCGGTTCCTCGTCGAGGATTTCGATGAAGCGACGGAATCCGCTGACTCCGTTCTGATATTGCTCGACGAAGCTGATCAGGGTGTTGACCGGAGAAATAAACAGGTTGACGGAGACGATAAAGGTGGAGTAGTCGCCGAAATTGATCCGTCCCGCGTACAGGAACAGACCGCCTGCGACGAGAATCACGACGTTGAACACGTCCGAGATGAAAGAGGTGGAGGAGAAGAATTTCGCCATGGCGCGGTAGGCGCGCCCGGACGACTCGACAAACGAAGCGTCTCCCACCGCGAATTTCTTTGCTTCCACCTCCGCGTTGGTGTAGGCCTTCGTGACCCGGATCCCGGTGATGCTGCTTTCCACGGATGCGTTGATGATTGCGTTGCTCTTACGTCTGTCGTCGAAGGCGCGTCGCATCTCTCTCCGATAGTGAATGGCAACCAGCGTCAGAATGGGCGTACAGGTGAAAATGATCAGGGTCAGAATCCAGTCGATGGAGAGAAGATAGAAAAACGAGAGCAGGATCATCACGGAGCAGATAAAGAGGTTCTCGGGTCCGTGGTGCGCAAGTTCGCAGATGTCGAAAAGGTCGCTGGTGATCCGCGTCATGAGAGCTCCCGTCTCATGATTGTCGTAGAAGGAATAGGGAAGGCGTTCCAGATGATCGAACAGCTCCCGGCGCATGTCCGACTGCATGTGTGTTCCGATCATGTGACCGCGGTACTGAACGTAGTACCGCAGAAGCATCCGGAGAATGTAGAGAAGAAGAACGGTAATCCCGCTGATCAGGATCGTACGGTACTGCTTTTCCGGAATAAAGACGTTCAGCATCCTGTTTGTGATGACAGGATACACCATCCCGATCAGAGAGATCAGGAACGAGGCGGCCAGATCCTTGACCAGAAGAAACCGATAGGGGCGATAGTAACGGATGAACCGTTTCAGCATGGGCGTGGTTCGATCCTCTCCGATTCCTCACCTGCGGAAGAATCGGCATGATCTTTTCCTTTCTACTCTCACGGACGGGGCGGAACGTGGGACTGATACAGGCAGCAGCAGGGTCTGCCGGAATGACGGAGGCGGTCAGTCTGAAGAATCCGGCTTCATCAGCCGGTGAACGCAGGTCATGATGGCGTTGAGTTCTTCGATGTGTTCCACGGTATAGTTGATATTGGCCAGCATGCAGTACAGATAAGGAGTCTCCGCCCAGACGACGCCCGCATCGTTCGTCGCAAGATAGCGGTAGAGATTCTCCCCGGATTTGTGGGAATAAGAATAGTCCACCAGTGTCATCGCACCGTAGGCGTGCTCGGTATCGGTGCAGGATTTCCGGTAAAGAGATGCATACTCCGCGTCGCTCTGAAGGTAGTCGTAGACGGCGCTCCAGACGCGGAGAAGATCCTGGGCGGTGGCATAGGACGAAAACATATTCTCCGGGCCGAGGAAAAGAGAGGAAGTGCCGAGATCCCGCATCAGGAGATTGTATCCGTAGACGCCGAAATGTTCCAGAAGCATCCGGTAAGCGGTATTGTCGCTGATGGAGAGTACCAGCTGAATCAGATACTCCACCGTGAATTCCGTTCCGAATTCGGTATAGCGGACCCTGCCGGACCCGTCATAGGTGTGACGTTCTTCGTAGGTCAGCTTTGTCGCTGCGCTTTCGGCCCCGCTGTCCAGCTGCTTGCAGACATAGAGGATATAACCGGCCTTGATCGTACAGGCAGAGTGGTGTGTGCTCTCCGTATCGTACAAAAGGATCTTTCGGCCGTCCATGGCATAGGCGGCGATAGTCAGCTTGTTCGGATAGGCCGCAAGCAGTTCTTCCAGTTCGGAACAATCTCCGGAAATGCCGTAGGTGAAAAGTTCCTTCCCGACCGGTTCCAGTTCGTTGATCCCGATCGGAGGAATCGGCGGCTCGGTTACGGGTTCTTCCGTTTCGGTTTCCGTTTCCGTCTCGGTCTGGGCAGGGGTCTCCGTTACGGGTTCGGTTTCACTGATTTCGGGCTCTTCCGAGGGTTCCGTGCGTTCAAGAGAGTCCGTCAGGCTGCTCCTCTCCGTTTCCGGATCGGAGACGAGGGAACAGGAAAACAACGAGCCCGCGAACAGGAACAAAACAAACAACAGCAAAAAGATTCGACGCGACATAATACCTCTCAGCGGCCGGATTCTCTCCGTGCCTCTGTTCTCAATCGTGGAAAATCATCCATATTTTACCTCATACCAAAGGCTAAGACAAGGGTTTCAACAAAAAAATCGAAAAACAGGCTGAACAGAAAGAGTGGGGGAGACTGCTACTGTCGAAACCGAATTCAGGAACCTCTTTCGCTGGAGCGCACAACTGGTCTGCGTTGAGAAATTGACGCCGGGAGTATAATGATCATATGGGTACGAAAGAAACCCAGACAATCATTATATCTATATTTTACACTATTTTACACTGGTGCGTGACCAAATCATTCGGGAGCGCGGAGCGGCGACCGGGGCTTTAGTGGGATCTCCGCCAGGCGGAAAAGAGACAGGCTCAAAAGGCATCCGGAAAGAGGGAGGAAATGTGTCAGGGGCATTGCTTTTCCCCTTCGGGAAGTGTATAATGGGTTGAGGAAATCACGGATGATCCGTCCCGCTATTACAGTCCATGACAGGAGGAATCTCGAAATGAGAACTTTGACCGTAAACGGAAAAGACATTTCCTTTTATTCCATTGTCCTGAAAACCAATCCGGAGCCTGCAGAAAAAAGAGCAGCTGAATTCCTCGCCCGCGTGATTGCTGCCTCCTGCGGCGTCTCGCTTCCCGTTGCCGACCGGAAGACCGGACCGTCTATTCTTATCGGAATGCTCCCGGAAAATCCTGAGATCAAGTGGGACGGATTTCGGATCTGTTCCGACGGGGATTCCGTCCATCTCTGCGGAAATCTTGCCCGCGGTACGCTCTATGCCGCGTACGATTTTGCGGAACGTTTTCTGGGTTACCGCTATCTGGCAGTCGATACCGAGATTATCCCGACAGAGGGCTCCTTTGAGATTCCCGCGTCCTTCGATCTGATTCAGAACCCCGGTTTCGAAGGGCGGAGAACGGACTGCCAGCCGCCGATTTCTTATCCGGAGGTTGCCTCCCATTACCGCCTGAACGACTGCATGCACCTCGACGAAACCTACGGAGGGCTATCCCCCAATTCCGGGGAGTGTCATACGTTCGGCCGCCTGTGTCCCCCCGAAAAATACTGGGATACCCATCCGGAGTACTATTCTCTCTGGGAAGGAAAGCGGGTGAAAGTGGGCAACGACTTCAGCTTTGACGCACAGCTGTGCCTTTCCAATCCCGACGTGATCCGCATCGCAACGGAAAACGCTCTCGACTGGATGCGCAAACACCCGGATCTGAAAATCCTCGAGATCTCCCAGTGCGACAACCCCAGATACTGCACCTGCGAGAACTGTGCCAGAATCGACGAGGAGGAGGGAACGCACTGCGGGACGATCATCCGGTTTGTCAACGCAATCGCGGAAGCGGTGGAAAAGGAATTCCCGGACGTCATGGTCCGCACGTTTGCCTACATTTATTCCAGACAGGCTCCGAAGATCACCCGGGCAAGGAAAAACGTTCTGATCCGCTACTGCACGATCGAGGCCTGCTTCCGTCACGCCCTGAACGACCCGTCCTGCAAACGGAATTACGGCGTATTCAACACGCAGCTTGAGGAATGGGGGAAAATGGCGGATCAGGTATCCATCTGGGACTATGTGTGCAACTACAAGTGCTACATTACCCCGTTCCCGAACCTGATCGCTCTCTGGAAAAACGCAAGAATGTTCGCCGACAACAACGTTATCCAGGTCTTCGAGGAATCCACAGGAAGCACGTTCGCGGACGGTGCGTACGGAGATCTGAAGGCGTATCTGATCGGCCGTCTTCTCTGGAATCCGTACATGACCTGGGAAGAGTACTGTGCGGAAATCGACACCTTCCTTGCCGGATTCTACGGCCCCGGGTGGCGGGAGATTCGTGACTACATCAAAATGGAGCACGAGGTTACGGCGGACAAGAAGATGAGATGCTTCGCGGACGTGGACGTCTCGGAGACGATGCACTGCGATAACAAGGAGATCGAAAACTTCTACTACGGGGAATACATCCCGAAGGCCTACCAGCCGCCGCTGGAGGATTCCTTCCTTTCCGGTCTGATCGAACGTCTCGACGAGGCTTTCTCCTATTGGGACAAAGCCTGGGCTCTTGCGGAAAACGATACGCAGAAAATGCATATCGAACGGAGCCGCACCTCTCTGACGTACCTCAAGCTGTTCTGTACCCGTCACGACAAGAAGACCATGACGGCTGAGGAGAAGGCAGCGTACGAAGCCGAAGTCAACCGTTTCTACGAGGATAAGGAGAAATACGGCTTCCATTACAACATTCACACCTCTGCGGCGCACCGCAGGTAAACCGTTTCGGATCTCCGGGTCCGCGTGATCCGGGTTCGGGTCCCCGCACCGAGGAATGCGAAAAGCTCCGCCTTGCTGTACAGCAGGACGGGGCTTTCGTTTCGTTTTTTATAAACGGTATACCATGTGTTATCTGGACTGCGTCGAGAAATTGATTCACGTGTACCTGTACGTCCGCGCGGTACTCGGTTGTCAATTTCTCACCGCAATCTAATAGTGAAAAAGCCTAAAACAGCAAAACATCGATTAAAACAGCATCGGACTGTTGATTTTATCGGAAAAGTGTGGTATAATACTGCCGCAAGGAGGTTTTAGAATATGTATATAAAGAGAACAGCAGAAAAAATGATCCTTGAGGTCAGCAAATCGTTTCCGTGTATAGTTGTTTACGGACCGAGACAGGTAGGCAAATCCACAACCATAGATATCCTTTTCGGTGAAAAATATCGAAAAGTTACGCTCGACGATACCGATGACCGCGCTCTTGCACTGAGCAATCCGAAACTATTTCTTGAGTCATACGGATGGCCGCTTATCATAGATGAGATCCAGAAAGCGCCGGTACTGCTTGACGAAATAAAAGCAATAATCGACAAGCAAAGACTCGTTTGGATGAAAAGCGGAGAGAAACGTCAGTTGATGTTCATACTGACAGGCTCCAACCGTTTTGAACTCCAAGAAAGCATATCCGACTCTTTGGCAGGCCGCTGCGGTATAATTGACATGGCGTCCTTTTCACAGGCCGAAAAATACGGATATAAAAATCCTTTATTTTCCCCTGATCTCTCCGAAATTCGCAAGCGCGAAACATCCGGGCGCAGATACCGCACAAGAAAAGAAATCTATGAGGACATTTTCATCGGCGGGATGCCGGATATCTGTACCGGCGAATCAGAGCGTGATGCTTATTTCAAGTCTTATCTCAACACCTATATCGAAAAAGACGTTCTCAAACTGATTTCCGCGTCAAGCGAAATGCAGTTCCGAAATTTTCTATCAATAGCCGCACTCCGGACTGCTCAGGAACTTCATTACGACGAGATTGCCGCGAATGTCGGGATTGACGTCCGCACCTGTAAGAGATGGATCTCCATTCTTCAGACATCTGGAATCATCTATCTCCTTCAACCGTATATGGCAAATATCTCGAATAGAATCATCAAAGCGCCTAAGCTGTATTTCACAGATACCGGTCTTTGCGCATATCTCTGCAAATGGCCGAACGCTGAGATGCTGGAAAACTGCGCGATGAACGGAGCCTTTTTTGAGACCTTTGTTGTAAGTGAAGTAGTAAAGAACTTCTATGCGTACAATAAGGATCCCTCAAAAAATCTCTTTTACTACAGAGATATTGACCGCAAAGAAATCGATCTTCTGTTTGTGGAAGGAGATATTATCTATCCGATCGAGATCAAAAAAGGCACCTCTCCGACAAAACCGACCAAGAATTTTGATGTGCTTGAAAAATACAAGCTTAGGATCATGCCTGGACTTGTTATCGACACTTGCGACAGAATAAGAGCTATCAACGAAAAAGCATATACTTTCCCTGTGTATCTCTTATAATATTCGTATGGACACTTTTCGCAGAAAACGAAAAAACAGTTGACAAAAGCTTCCGGGAGAGGTATAATATACAACCGCGGCATCGAACCGCGCAACCTTTCAGGATTTTACCGGATCCTGACATAAGTCCATAAGGAGGTGCAATACTGTGGAAAAGTACCTGAATTCCTACGAAACCATGTTCATTGTCAACCCGCAACTGTCCGAAGAAGACACGAAGGCTGTCATTGAAAAGTTCACCGCGCTCATTTCCGAGCACAGTGAAGGCATGGAAGTCAGCGAATGGGGAAAGCGCAGACTCGCTTACCCGATCAATGACCTTCCGGAAGGGTATTATGTTCTTGTTTCCTACAAAGGGGAGCCCAGTTTCATCGCAGAGCTGACCCGTTTGTTCAACATCAACGAGAACATTATGCGTTCCATGACCACCAGAGTGAAGTAAGAAAGGAGTCCGACTATGCCAAGCCTGAACAAAGTGATCCTGATTGGAAATCTCACCGCGGATCCCGAACTGAAGACGACCGCAGGAGGCGTTTCCGTCTGCTCGTTCCGAATCGGCGTTCAGAGAAGGTTTAGGGATTCCAACGGACAGTCCGTCAGTGATTTTATCAACATCGTTGCATGGCGACAGACTGCTGAATTCATCAGTAAGTTCTTTCGTAAGGGCCGTCCGATCTGTATCGTAGGTTCCATCCAGACCCGTGACTACACGGATCAGCAGGGGAACAAACGGTATGTCACTGAAGTCGTAGCGGATGAAGCATCTTTTGTCGAATCCAAGAGTTCGCAGGATGCCTCCTATACGACCCCGGCGTTTGCCGGTCTGGAAAACGGTTCCGCTCCCTCTGCGGCGGAACAGCCCGCTGCGGCCGGTCAGCCTGCCGCACCCCAGCTGGAGGTTATGAACGGGGACGACGATCTCCCATTCTGATTCGTTCAGCTGAGAATCTGATTCACAACTACGAAAGGAATTGAAAATGGATAGCACGAAGGAAGTCAAAGAAGTGCACGAGCAGAAAGAACCAGCTGCTAAGCCCTTCCGTCCGGCGAACCGCGGCAAGAGAAGAAAAGTCTGCCAGTTCTGCGCGGAGAAGATTGATTATGTTGACTACAAGGATGTCAACAGACTCAGAAAGTACATTTCCGAGCGGGCAAAGATTCTCCCCCGCCGGATTACCGGAACCTGTGCAGCCCACCAGCGTCAGCTGACGGATGCGATCAAGCGCGCGAGAATCGTTGCGCTTCTTCCCTACATCAGCGACTGATAGGCAGGTCCGCTGCGGCGGATTGAAGAAAACACAAAATGAGGACAGGAAGATTCCTGTCCTCTATTTTTGGTGCGCCCGGCGGCACACGTTTCTAACGGGTGAAAGTCCCGAATCTGCCCGGTAGCGGGAAGGATATAGCCGAAGGCAAGGGTGTCTACTGCGAAGTAGAATCTGAAGGAAGCCGGATGTGGGGGAAAACCACGGGCAAATCTCTGGCCTGACGAA
>JAGAFM010000137.1 GCA_017612655.1 Clostridia bacterium
CGGCCGTGATGGCTTTTTCCGTTTTTTCGCTCCAGACATTGACCTGCAGAGATCCCGCCGCGCCGAGGCAGTTGCCTTCTTCGTCGGTTTCCCAGTATTCGGTTTCTTCCGGGTCGTAGAGAGGGCTGGAGGTCAGCAGGGTCTTCGTGGAGTGTCCCCATCCCTGCAGCCGCATTCCGAGATTCGGGTAATTCGAAATGTGGTTGCATTTGTTCCGGGCGGTCATCAGAATATTGGCGTAGTCGGGGTTGCTCAAAAAACCCCGAAGGGCAAACGGTGACTTTTCCCGATAGTCGACCTTTTCGATCACGGCTTCTTCCAGCTCGCCGAAGATGAGGCCCTTTTCCTCGTCCGCACGGATCCAGAGAACGCCAAGATTCTCTTCGATGAGGTCGTAAACGCCGTTCAGCGTCCCTTTGGAGAGATTTCCGATGACGTAGATGTCGTCTTCGTACCGGCGGATCGCAAAACCGTCCGAACCCCATTTTCCCGTTTCCTTCGTTCCGAGATCGGAAAGCCAGACAAGATCGTCCGCAAACATTTCCGAAATTGCGGGAAGGGTATCGGGCGTCGCGAGAATGACGGAACCGTATCCCTCTCCGGGACGGGAGACGACGGCAAAATCCGCGTTCAGCACTTTCTTCAGATGATACTGCAGTTCCTCCGCGGCATTCCGCAGGATCGCGTCATCCTCCGCCGCTTTGGGCAGAACAATGGTTCCGAGAACCGAACCGTCCTTCGTCTTCAGACAGTCCGGGACGGAAAGATCTTCCGGAAGCGGGTCACCGTCTTCGAAAGGATCTGTGTCCGGCTCGCTGACCGGTTCCGTTGCGGGTTCCGTGCCGGAGGATCCTTCGGCGTCGGAGACAGGCGACGTGCCGGGGACGTCAGAGGGTGTTTCTCCGCAGGAGACAAGAAGCGGTAGCAGCATCAGAAGGGAAAGGAAGAGTGCAAGGATCGCTTTCATCGAAAGATCCTCCTGGGCGTTCAGAAAGATTTAAAGGCGCTCATGGCTCCGTAGACGCAGTCGTACATGTACTTGATATCCTCTTTGATCGGACCGGAAGCAGCCTGGTATGCGGCTTCCAAAGCGTCGAGAATCGGGTGGCCGATGTCCTGCTTTCTGACGAAAAACTGATAGAATTCCGCACTGCGCAGGTTGATGGCTGTCTGCTTTCTTCGCGTTTCCGTGGCGCCTTTGAAGCCCTGCTCCATCAAATGGTAGTATTCCTGCATGTAGGGGGAAGCATCTCCGTAGACTTTGTCGCAGAAATAGGTGATCAGGGAGGGAAGATCTTCGTTCGGATTCCAGAGAAGCTTCTGGAACAGCCAGCAGAGGAGCACATTCATATCCCAGTAATTGGAACAGGTCCCTTTGGCTCCGTTGTAGTCGAGCCAGCTGCTCCCTTGGTCCAAATCGGGAAGGCCGTCGGAAGTTACGCCTTCGACGCCTTTCGTCATATAAATCCGAAGATCTTCCTGGATCCGGTACCAGATGGGCCAGCTGTATTCGGTTCCCTGTGCGTTGCAGATGTAGTAATGCCAGAACACGACGGATTCGGCCTTTTCCAGCCACGCCGGGACGTCTTCGCAGTTGTAGTAACAGTCTTTGTCTTTGACCCGTTCCTGAATCGAGGTATCAAAAATGCATGCGGTGTAGTCCTCGCCGATCGGGGCAACGCAAATCCGGATGTTGTCTTCGATATCGCAGGCGGGCGCCGCTTTCCCGATCCCATATGCGAAGGTCCCAACTCTGCCGTCCGGAACTGCCTCACGGACCATCCGGGCGATTTTGTTGATCATGGTATTGAAGACCGTGGAGTAGAAGTTCCGGTCTTCCGGATAGACAAATTCCCCTGGGGCGTATTCGAAGGGCTCCGTATCGTAGGGAACCACTCTTCCGTGACTGCGGTCCTCTTCGCCGATAAAGACGTAGCGGACCTCCGGGTTTGCCTGCATCTGCGCGATGATGTTGGCCGCAATGACCTCCGCGGCCTTTTCGCTCCACGGGTTGACCTGGGCGGAGCCGTCCGGTCCGAGGCAGTTGCCCTGGTCGTCGGTTTCCCAGTACTCCGTTTCTTCCCGGTCGTAGATTGGACTGTTTTTGAGCAGGTGGAAGATGGAGTGGCCACAATTGAAGTGTCGCATTCCCAGATCCGGAATGTCGGCGACCGTATTGCACTTGTTCCGGGCAAGCATTACGGCATTGGTGCGCTCCGAACCCCATAAAAAGCCCCGGTAATCAAACGGAGATTTCTCGCGGTAGTCGACTTTCGAGATCGTTGCTTCTTCCAGTTCGTCGTAGATGAGGCCCTTTTCTTCGCTGGCTCTCGTCCAGAGAACGCCCAGGTTGTCCTCAATCAGATCGTAGACGCCGTTCATCGCGCCTTTGGAAGTGTTTCCGATGACGTAGATATCGTTTTCGGCCTGCCGGATTGCGAAACCGTCGGAGGCCCATTTTACGCTATCTTTGGAACCGAGATCCGCAAGCCACGCGAGGTCGTCTGCAAACATATCGGTGACGGCGGGAAGCGTATCGGGCGTTGCCAGAATGATCGACCCATACCCCTCGCCGGGACGGGAGACGATCGGAAAGTCTGCTCCGAGCACCAGTTTCAGGTGATACCGCAGTTCCTGTGCGGCGGTGTTGAGAACGGGATCCTCGGCCGCGGCC
>JAGAFM010000138.1 GCA_017612655.1 Clostridia bacterium
GACGCAGAGAAAGGAATCGAGGCGGATCATTGTGTCACTGTTCGCGACCGCGACTCCATGGAGCAGATCCGGCTTCCGATCGATGCCCTGGTCTCCTACCTGAGCGAAAAGACCGCTTTCTAATCTTTCATTCCGTTTTCCCAAAGCAAATGCGCACGGCCCTGTTCGGACCGTGCGCTTTTCTTTTGTTCTGATTTAGGCATTTCAACGGTAAACGGACAATGCAGAGAGTGCCGTTGCGGTGTTGGGATCGAAATAGAGGGATCCGTTGTATGTTATCATTTTTCCGGGGTAAGGATAATTAATCACGGTGAACTCGTCGAGTTTGAACAGAAGGTCAAGATTGTCGGTAAAAGCGGCAAACGTAAAGTTCGTGGTGACATAATTGCGCAAAACCTGAAACAGATCCGGTGCTTTGGCCACGGTTGTATAGCTGGAAAGCTTCGTCATCATCGTGGCTGCAACCTCACGGATCACTTCCATTCTGGAAATATCCGCGTCTTCATAGGAGACGTAGCGCATCATCTGAAGCATCTGCTTCCCCGTCAGCCACTGGGATCCCGCCTTCAGGGAGATCGTCAGTCCTTCTTCCGGATCCTCGTACTCCATGTTGCACGGGACCCGAAAAGCGAGCCCTCCCAGGCTGTCAATCAGTTTTTCCATCCCTGAAATGGTTGCGATCGCGTAATAGTCGATCGGAAACCCTGTCAGAGCCGTGATTTTCTGCGTGAAAAACTGAATCCCCTTGTTGATGAGAACCGACCCGAGGCTTGAGTAGACGCCGTCTATCATGACACGGGTATCCCCTGAGAGAGAAGTCAGGACCATCTGACGTTCTTCCTTATCCACTCGTCCGACCAGGATTGCGTCTGCCGAGATCGTACGCTTTTGCTCATAGGTCAGGCGCTGTTCCACGCCGGGAGTCTGGGCTCCGGCGAGCGCCGTATTCAAGACATATTGTGCGTCTTCTCCGTAATCGTCGAAAACGGACGGCTGATAATCGAGCCCGATCAGGAGAAAGTTGAAGGAATTTCCCTGAATCGTCGAGACCTCCGATCCGGAAGGACCCGGATTGAATGGATTAAACTGGGTATCCGTTTCGGACGGCACTTCCTCGCCGGTAGTCTCCGCGGAAAAACCACCCGACAAGCTGCGCACAGCCAGAACCGTAAAACTGTAAGCAAGAATTCCGAAAATCAGAAGGGCAGCAAAAAAGGTCACAAAAAAGTTGCGGATTGACGGAAACAATGCCACATTTCTCCTTCCGTTCAGACTGAATGTCCTGTTCGGTTCGAGCTTGATCCGAGCGGACTGTGGGCAGACCGTACGCATCCGGGCGGTCAGAAGAACGGCCGGACAGCTTCTGACATACGATCTTTCCAGCTAATTATTGCATATTTTTCAGAAGCAGTCAAGTCCAAATTGTAAAAAAACAATGACCCTCTGCTTGACTTTTCTCATGTACTGTGATAGAATTCCACAGGCAATTCGGAGACGGTTTCCCTGTTCCGGTTTCAGAAGGGACTGCTCCGTTTCGCTCTTATTACACTTCTTAGGCCGGTGTGATGGAACTGGCAGACGTGCGAGACTCAAAATCTCGTGTCCGCGAGGACGTGCGGGTTCGACCCCCGCCACCGGCACCAAACAGCACAAATCCGAACCCACGGCCGCCCGGCCAGGGGTTCGGATTTTTCGTTAATTCAGACTGCGCGATTTTCACAATGCCTCTCGGGTTCGGTAAAAAAGGCCGTACAAAGCACTTCGCAGAACCACCCGGGCTTTTTTGGAATAATACCGGATTCGGGACTGCCTCCTGGCAAATCCGTAGAGAACCGCGATCCCCTTCCTGTGGTTTTCCGGGCAAGATTCCCACCGAACAGCGACGGTACGAAGGAACCGGAACTGCATGCAGTAAATCAGTCGATACAGCAGTTCGTTTGCTTCCGGAGCAACGCGGCTCCAATAGTTCCCGAACTGTTCGGACATCGGGGCAAACAGCGCCCGTTCCATTTGTTCCTCGGTAAAGAGTCCTGCGCGGATCGCTTTCTGCACAATCGGGGTCCCGGGAAGGAAATTCAGTCCGTGGATCTGGAGTTCAAACGGGAGTTTCATTTCCTTCAGGAGGCAGAACGTTTCTTTCAGATCCGAAAGATCCTCAAAAGGATGAAGAAGCATCAGATCGTAGCTGGCCCAGAACACTCCGCTTTCGCGGACTGCGTTTACCGCAGTCAGAATTTCCTCCCGCGTTTCCTGCCGGTCAAAGACCTCTTTCCGGATATGATCCGACCCGGACTGGATGCCGATGATCACTTCCGTCAGGCCGGCGGAAACAAGTTTCTTCAGCGTTTCAGGATTCGTCGTTTTCGGATGAGACCAGATCGTAAAGGGCAGTCGGATCTCCTTCCTGTATGCCTCCACGAAGGAGTCGATCCATCCGGGAAGGGTCGGGAAGATTTCATCATAAAAATGAATAAATGCAAGGTGTTTGCACTGCTTCTTCGCTTCTCTCAGTTCCTCCATCACGCTTTCCACGGATCGGAAGCGAATCCCGTGGACACCGGGAGGAAGGAGGCTGCGGAGCGGGGCGCTGCAGCAGTAGGAACACGAGAAAGGACACCCTCTCGAGGTAATCGTTTCGTAACTGCGGGAAGAGAGCTGGGGATCCCCCCAGGTCAGACGATCGTTTTCAATCAGGCAGGAACCCTCGGAGTTCACCGTGGGAATGCCGTATTCATCCAGCTGATTCGGGAGGTCGCCGATCGGATTGCAGACATCCTCTCCCTCTTTGCGGAAACACAGCCCCGGAATCGTTTCGGGAGATTTTCCATTCTGGACCGCCCCCGCAAGACGGGGCAGCGCCCGCTCTCCGTCTCCGCGGATGACATAAGGCACCCCGCGGGAAAGGAAGACGGAGGGGAACATGGTTGCGAAAACGCCGCCGCACACAACCGGGCCCGAAAAGCAGGTTTTCACCCGCTCCAGGACCAGTTCCACCGTCTGAAAATACATGGAACTCATCACGGAAAGAGATACTAGCCCCGGACCGGTCTCACGGATGACGGATTCCAGAAGATCCAGTTCCCGTCCAGTCGCTTCCGTCGGACGGATGCTGTTGAAGTCTTTGAAAAAAACCGTGCGGACCGAAAAACCTTCCCGGCGGAGCGCGCTTTCGAGAAACCGGACGCCAAGTGCCTTCCGGTTGTAAAAAGCAACCAAAAGAACATCTCTTCTTCCGTAAGCGGAAGAAGGATTTCCAGATTCCATGCAAGCCCCTCCCTTCCGGAACGATGTCCCTTTTTGTATCAACGTCATTATACCTCATTCTTCTTTGGTTTTCAAGAAGTTTCCGCCTTCGCACGGGGCTTCCCCGCGACTTTAGCAGGGAGCACAGAGGAACGGAACCGTCAGGAACCCCGAATCCCGGGAATTGAGGCAACGATTTTTTCTTTTCTGCTTGACGGAAAAAAAGAACCATGCTATAATGAATTGAAACTATTGTGTAGTCGGCAGACCGGCTGAAAGGAGTCCCTATGGAAATTGAATTCGAAAAGAATAAAAAGTATTTCATGAAGAAAAACTGGATTCTTGCCTACATTGCGATCGGTGTCATCGTAGTCGGAATCGTGTTTGTTGCGCTCCTCGGTTTTCGCAAGGGACTCTGGGCAATCTTTCTGACCATCGCGGGCGTTGTTGCCCTGATTGCCTCCCTGACAGGCGGAATGAAAGACGCCGACATTGACGCATCCGTCACAACGGTTACCAACCGTCTTCCGGAGCATGCGCACGAGAACTTCAAGTTCCCGCGCCGTTACGAAGTGCTCCATCCCGCCGTCACGATGGGCGGATACGATTTCACCAGAAAAGAAGAGTTTGTCGCAAAACGGGGGAAGGATCTGAAGTATCGCTGCGGTTACTACTGCGCGCTGCTTATGAATTTCACCAATGACGGACTCCGCATCGACTCTCAGAAGTTTTCCATTCTGGAAGATGACAACAAGATCGATCTGCTCCACTTTGCCTGGGAGGACATCGAAGGTTCCAGCCTGGAGGAAGAAGAAGTAACGGTTCATCTGGTTGACGGCTCTGAAGTGACCCTTCCCGTCAATGTTTACCACCTGAGACTGAAAGACGGTTCCGAGTACACGTACTGCGTCCGGAACGATTCCGATGTGGATGAGGCCATTGACGTCATCTACCGTCAGACCGTCCGCACCAAGCAGGAAGCGCTCAAGAACCTCATGGAAGAAGAACAGCAGCAGAAGCAGGAGTAATCCCCCTTTTGCAAAGTAATCGGATATCGGACTGTCAATCGGGTGGCTGCAGATGGGCTCTGCTCTGTGCAGTTGCCCGTTTCGCGTCTACTCCGCGGATCGGGTGAAAGGGACAATGGAAGAAAGCTATACATTCGTTGCGACCTGCCTTTTCGGGCTGGAGCGTCTTGTCCGGGAGGAAATCGAATCTCTTGGATACCGGCATCTCTCAACAATGGACGGGAGAGTCGAGTTCTCAGGGGATCTTTCCGCGATTGCCCGGTGCAGCCTCTGGCTCCGCTGCGCGGAGCGCCTCTATCTTTCTCTGGGCAGTTTTCCCGCCCGCTCCTTCACCGAACTGTTTGACGGAACGGAAACTCTCCCCTGGGAGCGGTGGATTGGGAAAAATGACGCCTTTCCGGTCAAGGGCCACTCCGTAAAAAGCAGGCTTGCCTCTGTTCCGGACTGTCAGTCCATTATTAAAAAAGCCGTCGTCAGGCGCCTTTCGCGAACCTATGGCATTTCCTGGTTTCCGGAAGAAGGAACCCGGTTCCAGATTGTCTTCTTTCTTCTGAACGACACCGTCACGCTGATGATCGATACGTCCGGGATTCCCCTTCACAAACGGGGATACCGGCCTGCCGCCGGGATTGCTCCTCTTCGGGAAACTCTGGCATGCGCCATGGTAAAACTGTCCAGACCCAGGGAGGATGTGCTGCTTTGGGATCCGTTCTGCGGCTCCGGTACCATTCCGGTGGAAGCGGCTCTCCTCATGACCCAAACGGCCCCCGGACTTCTCCGTTCCTTTGCGGCGGAAGACTACCCCTGGATTCCCGGCTCGGTCTGGCAGGACGCAAGAGCCGAAGCGCGGGACATTGCCTGTCCGGATACCTCTTTTGAAGCGTACGCTTCCGACATCGACGGAGAAATGGTCCGGATCGCCGAAGAAAATATTCGCCGCGCGGGAATGCAGAATCATGTCCGGACGTTCCGCCGGGACGCTCTCAGCATCGAAACCGGGGGAAGGCGGGGAACCATTGTCTGCAACCCGCCCTACGGAGAGCGGATGATGACGCCCGAGGAAGTCCGCAGTCTGTACCGGAAGATGGGAGCGCACTTCCTTTCGCTGGACCGCTGGCAGATTTACGTGATTTCGTCGGATGAAACATTTGAAAAGGACTTCGGCCGCAAAGCGGACAAGGTCCGAAAGCTGTACAACGGAATGATTCCCTGCGGTTTTTTCCAGTATTTCAAACGTCCTTCGGGGACTTTCATGAAACAGGATGACGCCGAGGATTCCGCAAGAGAACGGCAAACGTCATGACCGCCGCTTCAGCGGCGGATCAGAAAGGGCAGGACATGGACAAGAGAAAAAGCAATCTGCAGACGGTGGTCGGGTACCGGTGTCCGCACTGCGGGCACGGCGTCCTTTCTCCGATCGGCGTCTTCTCGCTTTCGGGAGACATGCTGAAGCTGAAATGCACCTGCGGGGAAAGCGAGCTGATTCTACAGAAAACGTCCGACGGACGCGTTCACCTGGCCGTGCCCTGCATGGTCTGCCCTCGCCCGCATCACTACACCCTTTCGGAAGGACTGTTCTTCCGGGAGGACCTGTTTACCCTGTCCTGTGAAATGACGGGGCTAGATCTCTGTTTCATCGGACAGGAGCAGGAGGTCTCGGACGCCCTGGACGAGGCCGGAGACGCCCTGATGTCGATGCTTCGGGAAACCGGGTACGAACCGGGTGAGGACGAAGAAGAAGGCGAAACCGACCGGGATGTGAATTTTACGGACAATCACATCTACGACATGGTGCTTTTCGTGGTCCGGGATCTTCAGGAAGAGGGAAAAATCCGGTGCCGCTGCACCGATGAGGGAGAAAGCGGCGTCTACGATGTCGTTTACGACAAGGACCGGCTTTTCGTGATCTGCGAGATCTGCGGAGCGAAAAGAGAAATCTGCTGCAACGGCAGTCTCTCCACGCAGGCTTTTCTGGACTCGGATTCTCTGACGCTGGAAGGCACCTTCGAGAAAGAACCGGAGTCCGGGATCTCCCCGGACAGCAGAACTCCGAAACCGTAACACGACCCGAACCGAAAGGGGGCCCGCTGAACTGCGGGACGGAACTCTATGACTGAAAAAATCTATACCATCCCTGTCAACGAAGCGTTCGAAGCTTCCTCCGCTGATCCTTCCGCCGGATGTCCGTTCTGCGCGCTGTACAACCGGCTGGAAGAAACAGAACTGGACCGGATTCTGGGCGCCTCCATGATGGAACCCGATATCCGGATCGAAACCAATGAAAAAGGGTTCTGCAATACCCACTTTCAGATGATGTTTGTACGCAAAAACCGTCTCGGTCTGGGTCTGATTCTGGAAAGCCACCTGGCGGAAGTCCGAAAAGGGCTGCACACTCCTCTTCTGTCTCTGAAGGCCCCGGGGTCTGAAGCGGAAAAAGCGATGGAGAAGCTGGAAAAATCATGCTATGTCTGTGAGAAAATCGAGTTCTCCTTCGAAAAGATGATCAAGACCGCCGTCATCCTCTGGGCAACGGAAAAAGACTTTCGGGAAAAGACCTCGGCCCAGCCTTTCTTCTGCCTGCCCCATTACCGCAGGTTTCTGTCTGCTGCCCGGGCGGGGATGAACAAAAAACAGTTTGCCCAGTTTTATGAAGCGGTTTCCTCTCAGGAGGAAGCCTACCTCGCGTCCCTGAGCGAAGACGTGTCCTGGTTCTGCAAAAAGTTCGATTACCGGTACAAGGAAGAACCCTGGAACAACTCCCGGGATGCCATCGAGCGCACCATTCGGTTCCTCTCCTCGGATCTTCACAAAGATCCCCCGAAAAAGAACGGAACCTGACGCAGTTTTTCCTCTCCCGCAGAAGCTTTTCCGCTTCTGCGGGCTCTTTTTTGCAAGAAAAAACCCGGACCGCTGTTTCTGCGATCCGGGAGAAAAAACGTAATTGATGGAACGAACCTGTCAGGAAAGCGACTCGATCCGATCCGCAGCCACGTCCAGATAATCACCTTCAAAGAGTTCAATCAGCCCCTGATCTGCGTTCCGCGCAAGCGAGGGATCCATCGGAATCCGGCCGAGCACGGGAATGCCGAGACGGGTAGCGTTCTCTTCGATTCTGCTTTCCCCGAAGATCCGGATTTCACGTCCGCAGTCCGGGCACTTGACGTAGCTCATGTTCTCCACGATGCCAAGAATCGGAATGTTCATCATCTGAGCCATCCTGACCGACTTTTCCACGATCATGGAAACGAGTTCCTGGGGACTCGTCACCAGAATCACACCGGAAACGGGAAGCGACTGGAACACCGTGAGGGGGACATCTCCGGTTCCGGGAGGCATATCCACAAACATATAGTCCACTTCGTTCCAGGCAACGTCGGTCCAAAACTGTTTCACCGTTCCGGAAATCAGAGACCCGCGCCAGATTACCGGCGTCGTCTCGTCATCGAGAAGAAGATTCACGCTCATGAGTTCGATTCCCGTTTTGGTCATCAGGGGCAGCATGCTTCCGTTTTCCGTTCCGAAAACCTCTCCTCTGACCCCGAATGCCTTGGGAATCGACGGACCGGTCACATCCGCATCCAGTATCGCCGTTTTGTACTCTCTTCTGCGCATCAGCGTCGCGAGCATGGAAGTGACCATTGATTTCCCGACACCGCCTTTTCCGCTGATGACGGCAATCACGTGCTTCACGTTCGACCATTCGTTCTGCGGGGCCTGCAGAGAATCCGTTTTTGCGTTCTCCCGGCTCGAACAGTTTGCCGAACAGGTGGAACAGTCATGCGTACAGGAATTGCTGTCTGCCATTTTGCTGAAGTCCTCTCTTTCGTAAATCGTTTCGTTGTAACAATCCGCTCAGTAAGCTAAATCTGAACAATCCACCCGATCAGCAAAGCGGAAACCGGAATGGTAATCATGGACAGAACGGTGGTCATGCTGACCGCACAGGAGGCAAAGCCCGGATGCTCATCATACTGCTCCGCAAACAGCGCCGTCATGGCTGCTGTCGGGATTCCCGCCATGATTCCGAAGAACACTACCCGGTCATCCGGCATTCCGCAAAGATGGAACAGAAGCGAGATGAACACCGGAGGAACCAGAAGCCGCAACGCGGAAAGCAGGTACATCTTCGGATTGCCGAACAGTTCCCGTGCTTTCTGACGGGACAGATTGGAGCCGATCACCAGAAGAATCAGCGGGGTGCACATGTTCGCCATCATATTGACCGCTGAGGCAACCACCGTGGGGAGCGTAATCCGAAGAACGTAAAACACCACGCCAAGCAGGCACGGGACCGTCCCGAAGTTCAAAACGGCTTTTCTGAGATTCATATGAATATCGGTCCGCCCACGGGCGTAGATCGTGATTCCGTAGGACCAGAGGCAGAGATTAAATGCCACTATGTAGAATCCGCACCAGAACCGCCCGATGTCGCCCAGCATCGTCTGCATGATCGGAAGTCCGATAAAACCGACGTTTGCAAAAATAACGGCGCATTCTGTGACTTTTCTCAGCCCCTTGTCCCGCTCGTATTTCACGGCAAAATGCGCATACAGTGCGAGAAGGACGTGAGAACCGAGGGCGATGAGAACCGTTTCCCCGCCGGACCGCAACCCCTCGTCCGAATACTCCATGGTGGCAACTGCGTTGAACAGCAGAAAAGGCTGCGAGAAGCGGATGATAACCGTGGACAGCTTTTTGGAAAGGTCTTCATCGATGTAATGCATTCTTCCTGCATGCCACCCGAGCGCAAGCAGAAGAATCATGGGACAGACGGCAGTAACCGCGGAGAGAAACGTCTCAGTCATTTCCGCTCCTCCCGTCGCCTGTCAGAGCATCATAGCGACGCTTGATCTCGATCATGTCCTTCATCATATCTTCCCGTTTCGAGGGGTCCCGAAGCAGCGCGGAGGGATGGTAGACGGCGCACAGGGAGAAGGATCCCTTCTCAAACCAAACCCCATGCTCTTTCGTAATCCGGAAATCCTCCCGGATCAGCCGCATCGCGGCGATCCGACCGAGACAGACGATCATCGGAGGGCGGAGAATCCGAACCTGCTCCCTCAGATAGGGAAGGCACGCGTCCTCCTCTTCCGGGAGAGGATCCCGGTTTTTCGGAGGCCTGCATTTAAGAATGTTCGCAATATAAACCGCTTCACGGGGAATTCCGACCGCAAACAGATATTTGTCCAGCAGCTGTCCGGCACGTCCGACAAAGGGGATACCGGTCTGATCCTCCTGCTCCCCTGGAGCCTCGCCGACAAATAGAAGTTTTGCGTTCGGGGAACCCGTCCCGTAAACGCATTTCGTTCTCGTCTGAGACAGACTGCATCTGGTGCAGGCAGCGCAAACAGCTCGTTTTTGTTCCAGTAACTCTGCATTCGTCATGGGCTAGTCCTCAAAGCGGGCATAAGGCAGAACCGGAATTCCTCCGATTTCGAACAGATAATCCTTGGATCGAAGCAGGGATACAAGCTCCGCACCGTTCTGCGGATTGGTTTTCGCCCGAAGGGAACAAATCCCCTCCTGTCCCCACTCATGCTGATCCGAACTGACGGTAATCAAGTCCAGATTGCGCTGGCGCGCCACTCTGGCGGCCACGGCCATCCTAGAATTGTGTCCGGGATGACAGTTAAAGACTTCAAGGCCGTCCATATGATCCGTCTCCTCACATCTGCATCCGTCCCGGAACGGATGAGCCTGCAGAATCAGGAGATCGGGGGAATGATAGGTTTCGTAAAACTGCCGGTACGTCATACCGAGCCTCGGATAGGTTTCCCGGAGGAAGGCCTCGTCCAGACCATATACCACATAGTCATTGTTGTTTTCCGCGAACCGGTACTCCGCACCGAGGATGACGGTCATTCCGTACCGTTTTGCCTCCTCTTCGCATGCGTAATAATCTTCCAGATAGGCTCCGACCGGATCCGGCTTTTTCGCGAACGGTCCGTGAACGTGGAAATGATTGGTGAGAACCACGGTGTCGAACCCTTCTTTGTGAAGGAGAGCCATCAGGTGATGAGGCGTCTGCTTTCCGCATTCCGAAGCGGGGCGGGTATGCGCATGAAGCTCAATCTTGATCCGATAAGCGGAAATCCATTCCTGAATCGCTTCCGACGTCATGAGTTCCCTCCTTTCCCCGTTCTTGAAACAAAAAGACCCCGATCTGGTAAACCAGCCGAGGTTATGCTCCATCGGGGAATCGAACCCCGGACACCTTGATTAAAAGTCAAGTGCTCTACCGCCTGAGCTAATGGGGCGTTTCAGGGGGCGCTGTTGGTGGATTATACCATCTTTGCGGAGTGTTGTCAAGAGATTGTTTCTCTTTTTCCTGCACAATCGGGGCAATCGGGATCGAGTTATCGAATCTCCCTCTCTGTTTTCAATCCCTTTATCAGCAGGGAAAACAATCCGCCCCGCACATTCTGCAGAAGCAGTTCATGCAGGCAAGACCCGTGCACAGATCGCACACATCACAGCCTCCCTCGGTGGAACGGTACGTTTTTCCGTATCGGTCCGCGCTATTTTTGATATTTGCCAGCGCAGCCTGATACTCCGCGTTTCCCGGCTCCATGTAGCAGGCAATTTCAAAATATTTCTGCGCATCAAAATACCATCCGCGCTGCATCTGGAGACAGCCCTTCAGGTAATTCCATTCAGCATTGCGTTCGTTCTGGGGGATGCTGTCCAGAAGAACTCCGGCTTCTGCAAAACGTCCCGCGTGCATCAGTTCCCGTACACGCTGGAGGATAACCGCAGCGGAAGCCCCCGCTGTTCCGGCGTTATACGAAGCGTTCTGGGAAGAGTTGAAGTCCGCTCCCTTCCCCGCACGCTCCTTCTGGATGGTATCATACGCGTCGTTGATGGATTTCATCCGCTCTTCCGCCAGGTCCGAGAGATCGCTCCCCGCATAGTTGTCCGGGTGATACTTTCTGGCAAGCGTACGATAGGCCTTTTTGATGTCCTCGTCACTCGCGTCCCGACTGACGCCTAGCACCTTATACGGATCCGTCATGAATTCTTTTCCTCATTGTTCGCTTTTCTGCTTTTCTCTCTTTTCTCGTCATATGCAGAACGGAGTCTCCGTGCATTCCGCAAACGAAGATATTCTCCGCGCAGGCACGCGCAGGGGTCTTTTCCTGATTCTCCGACAGTTCCAGAGCCCGCATGGAGGAAACGCCCTCCATCTGAAGCGCCGTCAGAATGCTGTCCTTCTGTTCTGAAAGCCAGGAAGAGAGCGGCTTTTTCTCCTCTTCGGCAGCCAAAACGAAGGGATTATACTTCCCGTTCTTCTCGTCTTCCTCCGCATCATCCAAAGCGTCCGTCAGGTAGATGAACCGTCCGACGTGTTTCCCGATCTCTCCCGCGATCCTAGCATTTTCTCCATTCAAGTCGGCGGAAAACAGGAGGGAAAGAAGTCGTCCGAAAGGCTCGGCTGCAGCATCCGGAACCGGTTCTTTTTTCTGCTCCAGACAGGCCTGTGACTCCAGCTGTTCCGATACGGATTCCACCAGACCGGCAGGCAGCCCTTTCTTCTTTGCTTTGTTCGACCATCGGCGGGTCAGAGGTCTCAGTACCCGGTAACCGACCCGTTTCCAGCCTTTTTCATCCTGTATGTGATCCGCTACCACTTCATCTGTCAGAACGGCGGCACACCTTGCGGCATACCTCAGTTCCTCGTTGTCCGTCATGGAGGGATGACGGTGAAGAGGATGGATGATGCAGCGTTTTTTTTCAATCGCACCGCGCTCTCCCGTCAGGGACATGCGTACCAGAATCAAGAGAACGAAATCAAAGCGGAGCGTCAGGGCGAAGAGAGGAGAAATCTCGCGGGCCATGGACCGGCACAGGCCGCAGTACACTGCCCGGTAGTACCGATAATCCCGGACCTTCAGATCGTCCGCGGAAACCCGGATATAACCAAACAACCGGCGTCACCTCCCTGCCGTTCCCTTCGGATAAGGACAGCGTTTGATTTTAACACAAGAACGTTTCCATATCGTAAGACCGTTATTAATTTTTTGTAAATTATATTCTGTTTGTGCAACGCCCCCCGGGTTCTTTTCCCGAAAAACCCCTTGCTATTTTTTCCCTTCGTGGTATAATGAGTTCATCAATAAAGAAGCTGTGTGAGGTTTTCAAATGGGAAAAGAGGTTAAGCAGATCCGCTACGACGTCGCAGTCATCGGGGGCGGAATCACCGGTGTTCTGACGGCGCGCGTCCTCTCCAGATACCGCCTTCGCGTCGCAGTTCTGGAAGCGGCTGACGATGTCGCAATGGGAGCAACGAAAGCAAATTCCGCCATCGTCCATGCAGGATTTGACCCAAAGCCGGGCTCCCTGAAAGCATCGTTGAATGTGAAAGGGTGCGAACAGATGGGCACCCTCACAAAAGAATTGGACGTTCCTTTCCGCAGGATCGGATCTCTGGTGGTGGCGTTTGGCGAAGAGGATGACCGGACGCTGCTCGCCCTGAAAGAGCGCGGTATCGAAAACGGTGTTCCCGGACTGGAGCTCTGGGATCGTGAAAGGCTGACCCGGGAGGAACCGAATCTTTCCAAAGAAGCCTCCTCTGCGCTATACGCCCCGACCGCCGGAATTGTCTGTCCGTACGAACTCTGTATCGCTGCCGCGGAATCCGCCTCCGTCAACGGCGTCGATTTTTATTTCCGCTTCCGTGTTTCGGGGATCCTCCGCACGGAGGAAGGTTTTCGCGTCACAGACGGATCCGAAACAGTGGAAACGCGCTATCTGGTCAATGCCGCGGGCGTTCATGCCGATGAGATTGCTTCCCTCGCGGGAGAAAAGGATTTCCCCGTTCGAATCGTTCCGAGGCGGGGAGAATACATGCTGCTGGACCGGTCCGTCGGCAACACAGCATCTCACGTGCTTTTCGTCTGTCCTTCCGTAAACGGCAAGGGCATTCTGGTCTCCCCGACTGTGGACGGAAACCTCCTCCTGGGCCCGACCGCCGCTGAGATACCGGATCGAAACGACACGGCAACCACCGCAGAAGGACTGGCTGCCGTAGCGGACGGCGCCAGAAAACTCGTTCCCGGCATCCGAACCAATACGGTCATTACACAGTTTTCGGGGATCCGCCCCACCCCGTTCGACCGGAACGGCGCCTCCGCCGATTTTCTGATCCGCCCATCGGATCAGATACCGGGGCTGCTCCACCTGGCGGGAATCGAATCGCCTGGGCTTGCCTCGTCCCCCGCGGTTTCCGAATATGCCGTGTCCCTCCTGTTCTCCATGGGGCTGAAGGCAGACCCTAATCCGGAATACCGTCCCGGAAGACCTAGGAAAATCCGCTTCCGTGAAATGAACGACGAGGAACGGAGAGACCTGATCGCCATGAATTCCGCGTTCGGAAAGATTATCTGCCGTTGCGAAACCGTTACGGAAGGCGAAATCGTGGATGCCATCCGCCGTCCGCTGGGAGCCCGCGATCTGGACATGGTCAAACGGCGCACCAGGGCCGGAATGGGTCGCTGCGGATCGGGATTCTGCTCTCCCAGGGTAATGGAAATACTGTCCCGGGAACTGGGGATTTCCATGGACGAAGTCACAAAATGCGGCGGCAAATCCTATCTGATTCCCGGCACGACCGATTCGGAATAATCCGCGTCCCCTTCCCCTGTTTGGCTAATTCCCCTGAAGGAAGGGGTTCGATCTTTACAATCTGAGCTGAAAGGAGACAGCAGGGCGTTATCAGGTTCCGGCATTCTGCCACCCGCATCC
>JAGAFM010000139.1 GCA_017612655.1 Clostridia bacterium
CTTTCGCTGGTGGAATCCGATTATTCCTGTGACGAAAACCGCGTTTACGCGGTTGGCCTTTCGATGGGAGGGTTCGGCGTTTGGGACCTGCTCGCGAGACACGGTGAACGCTTCGCGGCAGGCGTTCCGATTTGTGGAGGCGGAGATCCCGGAAAAGCGGAGGTCCTCTGCGAAATCCCGATCTGGTGCTTTCACGGCGCGAACGACCCGATTGTTCCCTGCGAGGGGACCCGGGAGATGGTGGAATCCATTTCTCAATACGGAAAAGAGCGAATTATCTTTACCCTGGTTGAGGACGGGGAGCACGACATTTGGAACCGGGTCCTGTCCAATCCGGAACTGATTGAGTGGCTGTACGACCAAAATCTCGCTCTTCGGGCCGTCCCGGCGGAAACGGAAAACAGGGGCGGAGAGTGGTTCCTCCCTGCCGGAATTGCAGCCCTTTCCCTTCTGGCCGTGACAGGCGCGGTTCTTTTCGCGATCCGAGCCCGAAAAAGAAGCCGAAACTGATTTCCGTATCCCGTCCCCGTCTTCTTTTGACGCTGCCGGCCGGGTTTTGGCGTTCCGGTATTGCTTCTCTTAAGCCTTTGTGGTATAATAGGCCCGGAAAATACAGGAAACGAGGTATTATCGATGAAAAAAGCTCTCTATGCCGTCTTGTTTGCCATTCTTTCCGCAGTTACTGCCGTTTTCCCGATCAGCGCGGAAGGAACTCCCGCGACCAATGACTCCGCCAACATGACGCTCTGGTGGATCATCCTGGGCGCCTGCGCCGTTCTGATCGTTGTCGTTCTGATCATGGGAAAAATGAGAAAGCGCTGAGGACTACACAAAATAAGATGAGAGAAGCCGTCCGTGGAGGACAGCGGGTTCGCTGGGCTCCACGGACGGCTTTCGATAAGAAATAGCAGACGGGGTCGACCGGGATCCTCATCTTCCAGCAATGGATTCCGCCCGTCAGCGCATGGCCTGAGGGAAACGAATACAGGGGCAAGCCGCATCCGGCCTGCCCCTTTGTTTTGAAGGCGGGAACCCGGTGTTCCCCCTCCTTTTTTGCATGACTCCCGGCCTTTTGTATTCGAGGTGCATGAGATTCCGGCCTGCCCATGCCTACTGCTTCTGCCAGATCCTCAGGGAATCCACCATCATCTGACGGACTGTTCCCGGCTCCAACGGAATATCCGACGGGTCTTCAAGAGACAGAATCACTTCCTGCTCCACCGAAGAGGTTCCGCAGATGACGTTTGTATAGCAGACCAGGATTCCGTCAATGTAGATCTGGTAGTACGCCTCGTCCCAGATGATTGAATAAGTGTGAAACTCCTGGGAGTAGTCATTTCCCATTCCGATTATTTCGTGGACCTCACTGGTCAGATCGTTTCCTTTTCCTTCTTCTCCGGAAACCCAGAGACAGCAGGACTGGTGATCCGTCCCCCAGCATTCCATCACATCGATTTCGCATCCGCCCGGCCCGACTCCCGCCTGAGACTGCTCCGGGGTGTAAGGCGCGGGACCTTGAATCCAAAAGGCAGACCAAAAATCCGCGGGTGATCTGCCGATCCGCTCGCTGCACCGGATGGTCGCCTCAAAATACCCGCGGCAGTACTGTTGCTTCAGGTGAACCCATCCTGTATACCAAGCGGGCCCGAACGCACCGTCCTCCTTGTATTCGGCGGTCAAGATCAGGCACCCATCCTTGACGCTGACCTGATCGGGATGGTTGTATCCGGCGCGCCGCTTTCCGGGCTCTTTCCGGAATTCCCAGATCTCAGGATTCAGCTCGTCTCCGTCAAAGGTTTCGTCCAGCACGACTGTATAACCCATCTTTTCAAGAAGAGCGTCATTCAGGACAGGCAGTTCCCGGTAGCAGGGTTCGATCGCGCAGCCGAGACTCGCCTCTCCGGAATCGTACGGAACTCCGAAGAACTCTTCCAGAAACAGTTTCCAAAGATGACGGTAGAGCAACGGAGATGGAGAGGAAAAGTAAACTGTTCCGTCTTCCGTGACTCCGTAATAATTCTTTTTCAGATCGGATTCCGGCATGCCCTCCCGGTTGAAATTTGAGCCGAACAGAATTTCATGCTCCGCCCATTTCTCCGTGTCGTATTTTTCATTTTTCACGACCTTGAGATCCAATTCGGTTCCGGTCGCCTTCCCGATCGTTTCTTTCAGGGGTCGGGTAAGCTGGTTTCGTTCCATATAGGTATAGTCGGACGTGGACGGAAAATAAAGGACTAGAGAGTACTCGGACAGCGGAATCCCGCAGATCGTAAAGGATCCGTCCTCCGGGGCTACGTATTCGGTTGGATATTTGGTTTCAGGTTCCGGCTCCGTCTGGGGTTCTGTTTCCGGCTCGGAAGAATCCGTCGAATCCGTTGCTTCGAAGGAAGAACCAGGCTCGTTCGAAGGAATCTCGGACTCTCCCGAAGGGGTGGTCGCTTCTCCGCAGGATACCAGCACGGTCAACAGCAAAAGAACGGACAGGAGCAGTGCGGTCATTCGTTTCATGGTCGGTTCCTTTCTGAAAGAAATATTCGCTGAGTTTCTTCATCCGGTACCAATCAGGATTCTGTCCAGATTGAAGCCCGGTTTTCCACATGTGGATTCAGGGGAAAAACGGGAAATCAGAAGTGAAAAACTCATAGAGAGAGGAAAAG
>JAGAFM010000140.1 GCA_017612655.1 Clostridia bacterium
AGACTCGCAAGAGCAGGGTACTACAGTATCCTGGAAGCTTACGAGTCTATACACTCTGTCAAATGTTGAACGCGCCGTATACCGAACGGTACGTACGGTGCGGTGAGAGGACGGGGGTTAGCCACCCCCTCCTACTCGATTCCCGGAACGAACCTGACGGGATCCTCCGCCGGTATTATCCCTTGAGGGACGGAGTGTTGCGGAAGTATTCGGCAACAGCGTCCATGGAGTCGACGCAGTCGGTATGATACCGCGTCATGTTGACAGGATTGCATGAACGCGCGAAGGTATTCATGGTGATTCCGATCTTGTTCAGGTGGTATTTGGCAATGCACGGATAGGCCAGCGCCTCGAGGAAGGCGGCTGTAGTGAGAAATCCGTGAAGGATTTCCGCCTCTTCCGGCTTTTCCCGGAAGGTACGGTACATCCTGACGTAGAGGTCCGGATGAAAATTGGCCATCACTCCGCAGTAGCCTGCAGCTCCGTCACGAAGCGTTCGGAGGAGCGTCTGTGCATTCGCGTTGAACAGCAGGGGACGGATCCCGCCTTCCGGAACGGGTTCGTCCGCGATCCATTGAATCCGCCGCGCGATCAGATCCGCATCGCAGCAGGTGTCCTTGATAAAGGCAAACCGGCCCGTCGAAGTGCAGTGACGCAGCATCTGTTCGGACAGCAGCCTCTTATACGGACGGGGACACTCATAGATGCCGAGCGCAAGGTCCGGATCCAGTCTCGAGATCAGAAAATCGAGCTCATTGCACCAGCGGGAATCGTCGGTGATGGAAGTATCCAGTCTGTTCGAAATCAGAATCAGTGCATCGGCTCCGGCCGCTCCGACCGCGGTCAGTTCTTCCACCTGCGCCTTGAAGGATTCGGAAATGTGGCCCGAGGCGACAACGGTCATGGGGGCGCGCGAGGGATCCTTCTTCGCCAGCATTTCCGCCTCTTCCTTGACGACCGAGGTCAGCAGAACCCGCTCGTCCAGATTCATGAAATGGATCTCACTGGACTGACAGGTGGCGAAGATTCCTCCGCATCCCTGTTCCCAGTACCAGTCCGTCAGCGCGCGAAGTGCGCCGACGTCAACGGTATTGTCCTTGTTGTAGGGAGTGATCATGGTCGGATAGATCCCGAGAGCGAACTGTTTTTTCACGGATAGACCTCCTGATTTAGGATCTGAATTGGGAAATCACTCGGCGGATTCAGCAGATGAGTCCGGTTCCGTACCGGGCTCGGATTCCGTTTCCGGATTTCTTTCCGGTTCTTCCTGGAGGAAGAAATCTTTGTAGTCTCCCGCGTTTCCCGGAGCGTTAAGCAGGAAGGAAATATCCCCCTTCTCGGTTTGAAGAATGATGGGAAGATTCCCGGAATGACCGGACTGACTGAAGGTGGAACCCTGAACCGGTTCTCCGTTATAGGAAATTGTGCCCTCGCCGACGGAGAAATCAAGGGAAAGAATGGAGGTGTTGAGGGTTGCCAGTCCGACGTAGATCGCCCCTGACTTGGCCGTAATTTTCAGTTTGGGCGTATTGTTCCCGAGAACGGTATAGTTCAGGGCTTTCAGATAGACGTCGACGGTCCCCTGGTCGACGGAGAGATCGTAACTCCCGGCGGAGACGTCATTCAGAATACAATCTCCTTTTCCCACCTTGACCCGGATTCTGGACTGGGTGGACAGCTTGGAGAGCATGACGGAGCCGTTTGAGACATCAAAGATGTAGTCCGCCGAGTGCGAAAAGCCCTCGATCAGGACCTTGCCTTTCTTGACGTTGACTTCGACATTTTTGATTCTGTCATCGTCCGTCAGGTAAAGGATAGCGGTTTTTCCGCTGTTTTTGGTGATTCGATAGGTCAGGTAATGGCGCAGCCCGTTAAAGTTGAAATTGCCTTCCGTCAGATGAAGCAGTGAGAAAATGCTGGTTTCGTTGTCCAGAATGAGCATCCGGTTCTGGATGGAGAAATCATAAGTCCCGATGGTGAAATTCACCAGCTCAAGATAGGATTCTCCGGTTTCGGACGGACAGATTTTCACATTGGCATCGGACAGATTGATCCGAATTTTGTTGAGTTCTCCTGTGACCGCGTTTGTGGTGATAACGTCCCCGTCTTTCATGGAGACATCGGTAGAGAACAGGGAGATGTTCGCTTCCTTCGCCTTCGCCGTACCCGCGCTGCAGAGCGCCAGGCCTGCGATGATAATGACCACAGAGACGATCAGGAAGATAATAGAAGCCGGTTTCACTGTCTGTAGCACTCCCCTTTCAGATAATGAAAGACATCCCGGAAGTGTCTGGGAATAAACTTGACGAATTTCATGAACTGGCGGAGAACAAACGGGAGGAAACGAACCGCCAGGTTGTAGATCAGGATGGAAGTCAGCATGGTCAGGCCGACCGCGGTGATTCCGATTCCCGTTTCAAACAACCCGACCGGAAGGGAAATAAAGAGCTGGGATACCCCGTAGATCAGGCCGATCAGCGCGATGGCGGAACCGGCTGCGACGACGCCTACCAGAGCGGCAATCAGTGCGACAATCCCGATAACCAGAACGAGAATGACGGAAAGACACAAAACAGTGAAAAACGCAACGATAAGGATGGTGATCGGGAGCGTGGCAGCGAACAGAAGCCAGAATTTCCGGAACCCTTCCGGGGAGGCTTCTCCCCAGTAAGTCCGATCAGCCAGACTCTGTCTGCTTTTTGCGGGAGCTTTCGCAATCTCTTTTTCGGAAGTCTGATAAACGGCTGTCGGCGTCTGGGCAGTGGGGATGAGACGGGTTTCTCCGTCTTCTTCGGAATCGGCCGAAATCGCGTCTGCGTTCTGTTCTCCGCTCGGAGAGGAACCGGCCTTGTCGGAATCGTCGCGGCCCGGTTCGTCGGTCCTGCGGAGAGCCGCCTCCCGGGATTCTCTGGTGAATCCGGGAGTCCATCCGTCGGACTCTTCCGGGGAAGAGTGGCTTTCCGGAACGTCAGGATTATCCGGGGAAACCGGTTCCGGTGCGGACGGAAGCGGTTCCGTCGCGCGGGGCGACTCGGAAGATTTGACGAACTTACGGTATTCTTCATCTTTCATCAGAACGTCGTTCCGGTATCGAATGACGTGAGCAATGACCTTCTCGGCCCCTCCGTGAGAATTGAGGTCCTGTTCGATTTGGGCATCGTCCATATCGGCATATCGGTCTGTAAAACGGCTGATGTGCACTCTGGTCTCCTCCGCGGTAAAACCGGCGGCAAGGAAGCGCTCCTTCATGACCTGATACAGATTCTCTTTGCTCAAACTGAAGTCCTCCTTTCTGAAAGGCTAAATGCCCGGATCATCAAGATTCAGTGCTTGGAATTATATCATAAGGGACGCGTTTTTTCAAGGGATTTTTCCCAGGATGACAGAATCCTGCGCTCAAACGCAGGAATTGGCTCCCGAAATGACGGGAATCCATCCCGAAATCCGAATGCGAAGCGGAAGGTTCTATCTCAGGGAGACAAATCCGAACCGCCGTCCAGGTTATCAAAAAACCGGCGTCCTCCCCAAAGATCAGTGAAGGAAAAACCGGCTTCCAGCATCCTGCCGAAGAGTCCGATCAGCGGGCCGGTTACAACTGCGCTGACCAGAGTCCCGATCTTTACACCCTCAAACCGTCCGAAACCGAAAAATGAAAAGGAAAGGATCACGCCGGTCAGGCAGCTGACCGCGTCGTAAACGGTTTTGACTGTGGAAAGCTTCCATCGGTACCTGCGGGAAAGCACCATGACGAACAGCTCGTAGGCCTCCGGAGGGAAATAGGAAAGGAAAAAGAAGGAAACTCCCAGCGCGACCACCAGAATGCCCACCGAATAGCAAACAATGCGGAAAGAAAGCGAGGACGGTTCAAAAAAAGAGAACACGAGGCTGAAAAGGTCGAGGGTCAGTCCGTAAAGGAACGCCGTAAGAAAGGAAAAAAGGTAACTCAACCGGAACCGTTTTACAAGTATTCCGAGAAGAAGCAGGATAACAGCCTGAAACAGGAACTCCGACATCCCGAATGTATACCACGGGAGAAAGCCGGAGATTTTCCGGAAGATGAGGTAGGCGGGAGCTACGACCATGGACATCCCCAGATCCGCTTTCTGCATCATCATGGTGCCGAACGCAAGGAGCAGAATCCCGGCCGGGTAGCACGCCTCGGTATACATGATTTTTCGGGCTAGCACTTCAGTTTCCTCAATGATGTCAATTGGAAGAGACGGAACCAGATGACGAGGCGGAGGAGGCAGATTCTCGATCGCGAACCATATGCTGAAGGACAATCAGAATTGCAACCACGATCGCTTCCTTGTCCAGCTGGTAGAGGTCCACGCAGTATTTGTCGTGCAGCGAGAGCATCTTCTGACAGATGACGGCAACGATGTCTCCGCTTTCATCGTACAGTTCGAAGTTCAGAGCGGCAATGTTTCCGCGCAATTGCCAGCCTAGTCCCTCGATGTTGGTGATGTCCCGGATCAGGTGGAACAGTTCTCTGGACATCTCAAAGGTCAGCCCGTCCGCCATGTCGATGAAATGCCTCGCGTGGATGCTGAAAAACTTGCGCTCAATGTGGGCGACGGGAAATCCGGATGCATCTGTCAGATCTGTTTTGTCGCGGAGTGAGAAAAACCGGCTTTCCGCCCGATAAACGATGTTCTCCTGCTCATCGGTGATGTCGATTCTGTGGTGGAGAGAGAACAGTTCGGAAGAAGTGAAAAGGGAACGGACGGGCAGGCCGAAGCGTTCGCTGTGGTTGACGTTGACTCCCTCGCCTGGTTCCCGGTAACGGTGGTATTTGGAGAAGGTCCCCATCTATTCTGGGCTCCTTTCTGAATCATTCTTCCCGGGATCCTGTTATCTCGGATTGTTTTCGAAACGGACGTCGGACCAGCGGCAGAGTCCCTGCGACCGCAGGGGACATTCGCCGCAGCGGGGGGATCTCGCCGCGCAGCAGTCCCGCCCGAAACGAACCAGACGGTGACAGAAGGCGGCGGAACGGTTCGGGGGAATCAGGGGGATCAGCGCACGCTCCACTTTTTCGGGATCGGAAGTGCTGCACAGCCCCAACCGGTTTGCGATTCGGATGCAGTGCGTGTCCGCCACGATGGCCGGGAGACCGAAAACGTCTCCCCGGACCAGATTGGCGATTTTCCTTCCGACGCCCGGGAGCGCGACAAGTTCCTCCATGTCCTCCGGGACGGATCCCTGATACCGTTCCATCAGCATGGCGGACGCGGCGATGATGTTTCTGGCTTTGGTTCGAAACAGGCCGCAGGGGCGGATCAGCGTCTCGACGGTGGCAGTGTCTGCCCGGGACAGGGAACTGCAGTTCGGATAGTACCGGAACAGTTCTCTGCTGACTTCGTTTACGCGGCGGTCTGTGCACTGGGCGGAAAGAATTCCCATGATCAGGAGCTTCCAGGGGTCGGATCCGGCTTCCAGCGCGCAGGAGGCGTCCGGATAGACCGATTCAAGCGCCTCCGTAATGCGGAGAGCCAGTTCCCCCTTGTCCTGAGGGGCACACATGGCGTTCAAAGGGGGCCCTCCTACAGTTCGATTTCTTCAAACAGCGAGTTTTCGGGGGAAACTGTCTTTGGAACGGGAGACTCCTCTTCCGCTTCCGCACTGTTTGGACGGGATTCCAGCCGGACGGCTCCTCCGTTCAGAACCTGCACGAACTGCGTCCCGGGATTCTGCAGCAGAATATTCAGGATAGTGCAGTAATCCCGGATGATCTCGCGCGGAGTAATCATGGAATCCGCGCCGATCCGGGAAAGGCAGATGTCGAGAAATTCAACCATTTCCTCCCGGGAGACGGGAGGAGTCCAGTCGTACTGCATCGAATGGAGGCGGGTGACCCTCGTGACGAGTGCGAACAGTTCGTCTTTTGAGAGTCTGCGCAACCGGATGACGGGGCCGATCAGGTTCTTGTAGACGGTTCGGTTATCAGCGGAAATCCCGTTGAACTGACCTTCCGCCAGACGGGAGTGGAGAGCCTCATAGCTGTACAGTCCCCGTCTGGTGTCCTCTAGAAACTGGGGAGTGCCTCCGAACAGGAGGCAGATTCCCTCCGCCTTTCCCTGAAGGACATCGTTGAACATGGTCAGCAGCTTTTCGTAGTTTTTCTCGCGGGCGACCCGGTTCGAGATCTTGTAGAGATTGACGCACTCGTCGACGGCAATCAGAAGACCCGCATAGCCGATTCTGCGGAAAAAGACGGCCCAGAGCTTGCAGAACTCATACCAGGTTTCGTCGGTGATAATGGCTCCTACGGATAGATCCGCCCTGGCTTCGGTCTTGGTGGAATATTCTCCTCGAAACCAGCGAAGGCAGCAGTTCTTCTTTTCGTCGTCTCCGTCGAGATACGCCTGATAATACACGTGGAGAACTCTCGCGAAATCAAATCCGCATACCTCGCCGGACACGTCGTCTGCAACCGAAAAGATGTGTTCCCGGACGAATTCCGCGAAGGCTTCGGTTTCCGGCGACAGCCCGGAGGAGGCGGCTTCGGACTGGAGGGAGGAGAGCCAGCGGGTCAGAATGAAAGGGAGGGCGCCCCCGTCGGGGACGGATTTTGTGGAAAGATTTTTGATCAGCTCGCGGTACGTCGCGAGACCTGCACCGTTTCCTCCGCTGATTCTCCGCTCTGGGGAAAGGTCCGCATCCGCACAGACGAAATTCCTTTCCATGGCGGAGCTGCGGATCAACTGGATCAGAAAGCTCTTGCCTGAGCCGTATTTGCCGATCAGAAAGCGGATGGTGGAAGCGCCTTCGGAAACGGAGTCCAGATCCCCGGCCAGGGCCGCGATTTCCTCCGTTCTTCCGATCGCAAGATAGGGAGCGCCGGTGCGCGGAACCACTCCGGCGGAAACGGCGTTCATCAGTGTTGAAAGAATCCTCTTCGGTATCTTCTGCGAATTATCCATGGACAAAACACCCTCCGGACGATGATCGGATCAGAGAGAAAAAGGGAAATGCTCACTTCTGAAAATCACCTGATATTATACCATCTTTTCGGTTTGTCTGCAAGAGCTTTCGGCATTTTGAATTCTCTGTTTCGAACCTGCGGTTCCGCTTCCCGGAAAAGCAGGGAAACTCCGCGGAAAGGCGGCCTGCGTTTTCCAAAGCGCGGAATGGAAATGCTCCGGAAACGGAAAAAAAGATTGCTTTTGCTCCTGTTCTATGCTAAAATATAAAGAGAACAAACCGCACTATCCTCTGCCTGGAGAAACACGTTTCCCGCTTTTGCTCCCCTTTTTCGTTTTCCGAGCAAAACCAGCATCCTCTTTTCACCGGGACAACCCGTGCCTTTTCCGGCCGCTTCGTCCGTTGTTCTTCTTTCAAATTGATCGGGAGGAGAGTTATGTATCAGAAAAAAGAGTGCGTCGCCATGCTGCTTGCCGGCGGGCAGGGAAGCCGGCTCTATACGCTGACGGAAAAAACAGCGAAACCGGCTGTTCCGTTCGGGGGGAAATACCGGATTATCGATTTTCCTCTTTCCAACTGCGTCAATTCAGGCCTGGATACGGTCGGAGTCCTGACCCAGTATCAACCGCTTCAGCTTAACGAGTACATCGGAAACGGGCAGCCCTGGGACCTTGACCGTACGCGCGGCGGGGTGATGGTTCTGCCTCCTTATCAGCGGCAGCAATCTGCCGACTGGTATTCCGGGACCGCCAATGCGATCTTCCAGAATCTTCAGTTTATCGACCGCTACGACCCGGATTACGTTCTGATTCTGTCCGGAGACCATATCTATAAAATGGACTATGAGGCGATGCTTTCCTTCCACAAGAAGGCCGGCTCGGACTGCACGATTTCCGTCCTGCAGGTTCCGCTCGCCGAAGCCTCCCGCTTTGGAATCATGAACGCGGATGAAACCGGTCGAATCGTCGAATTCGAAGAAAAGCCGAAGCATCCGAAATCAACGAACGCCTCTATGGGAATTTACATTTTCGGCACGGATGTGCTGAAGGAATATCTGATTTCGGACGATGCGGATCCGAAGTCGACCAAGGATTTCGGGAGAGACATCATTCCGAAAATGCTCGCGGACGGAAAGCGGCTGTTCGCCTATCCCTTTTCGGGATACTGGAAGGATGTCGGGACCATTGAGAGCCTCTGGGAAGCGAACATGGATCTGCTTGGGGTGACCCCTTCCTTCGATCTGTTCGACCAGAACTGGAGAATCTACTCGCGTTCCACCGCACAGCCTCCTCACCTGATCGGTCCGGACGCCTCCCTTTCCAATTCGCTGGTGACGGAGGGGTGCGAAATCTACGGAACCGTGGAAAACTCGGTTCTTTCAGACGGCGTCATCGTTGAAGCGGGTGCGGTTGTCCGGGAATCGGTCATCATGAGCGGTGCGGTAATCCGGAAAAACGCCTCGGTACGGTATTCGATCGTGGACAGCGAAACCGTGATCGGCGAAGGCGCCAGAGTGGGCTCTCAGGAGAGTCCGAGGGCTCCCATCGCTGTAGTGGGCGGGAGCCTGGAAATCCCTCCCGAAACCGTCATAGAAGCAGGAGAAATGGTTAACGCGTCCCGCCTTGACGAAATCCGAAGAGGGGGTGATAAAAGATGAAGGTCGTCGGAATCGTCTTTGCCAATCTTCATGAGCGGAACATTCCGGAACTGACCGCCGACCGGACCGTCGGCTCCATTCCGTTCGGGTGCAGGTACAGGCTGATTGACTTTACCCTCTCCAACATGGTCAATTCGGGGATTACGGACATCCGGGTCGCAACTCAGTACAACTACCAGTCCCTGATGGATCACATCGGGTCGGGCAAAAACTGGGACCTTGCCCGCCACTCCGGAGGAATCAAGGTTCTGCCGCCTGACAAGCAGGGAAGCCCGGGACACGGCGCATCCCGCCTGGAAACCCTGAAATCCATTCGGGATAGCCTGTCTTCCATCAAAGCGGACTACCTGATCATGGCAGACTGTGACGGGATCTGCAACATCGACTATTCTGCCATCCTTCAGGATCACATAGACCATCACGCCGACATTACGATGATGGTCAAGCGGAGTCCCCTGACCGGAACGCTCGGAAACCGGATCACTCTGGTGGAGTCGGATGAAAACGGCAACATCACGGGGCTGGCTAGACAACCGGGGAACCGAAGCGAAGAATACGACATTTTCATGAATGTCGCCGTCATCTCCGGGCAGTATCTTCGCCTGATTCTCCAGGAAGCCTTTTCCAGGGACTACCACTCCCTCACCATGGATATCATGATGAAACAGATCGGGAATTACGTCTACCGGGTGTTCCGGTATGACGGAACCTTTGCGTTTATCAATTCCCTTCAGGACTATTTCTCCTACTCCATGAAGCTTCTTGCGGACGGTTCCTTCCGGCATGCCCTGTTCGGTATCCCGGAAAGGCCGATTTTAACCAAGGTTCACAACTCCCCTCCGACCAGATACCTGGAAGGCGCAACCGTACGGAACTCGCTGGTCGCGGACGGATGCTGCATTGAAGGGGTTGTTGAGAACAGTGTCCTCTTCCGTGGCGTTCATATCGGGAAAAACGCCGTGGTGAGGAACAGCATCCTCTTTCAGAACGACCGGGTCGGACCGGGCTGTTCCCTGAATTACCTGATTGCCGACAAAAATGCAGTCCTTCAGGAAGGATGCGTCCTCTCGGGTCATCCTCTGAAGCCGTTCTTTATCGCCAAGAGCGAAGTGCTGTAGTCCCCCGCCGAAGCGTTTCAGACGCACTTGCCGCGCGGATTTTCGGGAAAGGAAGTGGGAATCGTGAAAGTACTGTTTGTGGGAGCAGAGGCTCTCCCGTTCGTTTCAACCGGAGGACTCGGGGATGTGATGGGGTCCCTCCCCGCCGCACTGAAGCGGGAAGAGGACATGGATCTGCGCGTTGTCATCCCCCTGTATCAGTCCGTGTCCGAAAAATACCGGGAAAAGATGACGAAAGTTGCCGAGTTCGGGGTCCAGCTGTCCTGGAGAAACCAGAACTGCACGCTGTGGAGCTATGATCTGGACGGGGTCATTTACTATTTCATTGATAATTCCTATTACTTTACCAGGGGAAACTTGTACGGCAATTTCGACGACGGAGAAAGGTTTGCCTTTTTCTGCATGGCGGTCATGGAAATGATGCCCCGGATCGGCTTCTTCCCGGATATTCTCCATGCGCACGACTGGCAGAGCGCCCTGACGGTAATCTATCTTCGGACCAAGTACAACTGGCTGGAGGAATACCGCTCCATCCGGACGATCTACACCATTCACAATATCGAGTATCAGGGCATCTACGATTTTGCAATTCTCGGGGACGTGTTCGGCCTGTCCGATTATGAACATTCCATCGTGGAATATAACGGTCTGATCAATCTGACAAAAGGCGCCATTGTATGCTGCGATAAACTTTCAACGGTGAGCCGCCGGTACGCGGAGGAAATTCAGACGGACTACTATGCCTCCGGCCTTCAGTACGTGCTTCGCATGTATTCCGGAAAGATCACGGGGATTGTCAACGGAATCGATACGGATTATTACAACCCCGGAAACGACCCGGATATTCTTGTCAATTACGGTGTTTCTGACGCGGAGAAGGGAAAAGCCGACAACAAGGCGGAGCTTCAGCGTCTTTTCGGCCTTCCGGAGTCGCCCTCCGTCCCCGTGATCGCCATGGTTTCGCGGCTTGCCTCCCACAAGGGATTCGATCTGGTGCGATACGCGATGGAGCGGATTCTCGAGAAACCGGTACAGTTTGTTCTCCTGGGAACGGGAGAATCCGGACTGGAGGCGTTTTTCGAAAGCGTCGCGCGGCTGCATCCGGATCGGGTCGGGGTCATGTTTGCATTCAACAAGGCCCTGTCCAAACAGATTTACGCAGGAGCCGATCTGTTTTTGATGCCTTCAAAAAGCGAACCGTGCGGACTCGCTCAGATGATCGCATCCCGATATGGTGCGATCCCCATTGTCCGGGAGGTGGGAGGCCTCTACGATACCATTCATGCGTTCGATCCCACCACGGGAACAGGGAACGGGGTGACGTTCTATTCCTACGATGCCATGGATATGCTGGACGCGGTTCACCGGGCACTGAATCTGTACGAAGACCGTGAGTCATGGGCGGTTCTTCGCAGAAACGCCATGGAAATGGATTTTTCCTGGAACGCTTCCGCCAAACAGTATCTCTCCCTCTATCACCAGTTTTTTTAGCATCTTCCCGGTATTTCAACAATAATGAAAGTGTGGTAGCCAATGTTCAGCAACGGTGCCTCCGCTGTCCGCAGCGCAATCGAAGAAAAACTTGCTCACTGTTTCGGCGTCTCTTCCGAAGAAGCCAGCGAAAAACAGCTTTACGAAGCCGTCATCCTGACCGTTCGGGAACTTCTGTCGGAAAAGCGTTCCTCCTTCAAGGAAGCAGTAAAGAAGGAATCCGGAAAAACCCTGTACTACCTGTGCATGGAGTTTCTGGTCGGTCCTTCTCTGAAGAATCATCTGAATAACCTTGGTCTGACCGCGGCGTATGCGGAAGCGCTTCAGTCTCTCGGCTTTGATCTGGATGCGATCTGCAGTCGGGAACCGGACCCCGGACTCGGGAACGGAGGACTCGGCAGACTCGCCGCCTGCTATCTGGATGCCCTGACGACTCTCGACTATCCCGCCCGCGGCTTCTCAATCCTGTACGAATTCGGACTGTTCCGCCAGAAACTGGTGAACGGGGAACAAGTGGAACTTCCGGACAACTGGCTCCCGGAAGGGGAAGTCTGGCTGGTTCCGCGAAACGACAGAGCATGCACGGTTCGGTTCGGAGGACGGGTGGTCGAGACCTGGAACAACGAAAAGTGCGATATCTCTTACGAGAACTGCGAGGAAATCCAGGCGGTCCCGTACGATATGATGATTTCCGGGGCGGACTGCAGCGCAGTGAATATTCTGCGGCTTTGGCGCGCAAAGAGCGTCTGCGATATGAATATGCGCCTCTTTTCCCAGGGGGCGTATCTGCAGGCCGTGGAGCAGAACACCAATGCGGAAATCATTTCCAAGGTGCTTTACCCCGCCGACAATCACATGGAGGGGAAACTGCTTCGGCTGACGCAGCAGTATTTCCTGGTCAGCGCCTCCTTAAACAGCATCCTGGATGATCATCTTCGCAGGTACGGATCTCTCTGGAATCTGCCCGACAAGGTGGCAATCCATGTCAACGATACCCATCCCGCTCTGGTTATTCCGGAACTGATGCGCGTCCTGATAGACGTTTACAGTTATCCCTGGGAGCGCGCCTGGGATGTGGTAAACCGCGTCATCACGTATACCAACCACACGGTTATGCCCGAAGCCCTGGAATGTTGGAATGAAGACCTGTTTCGGCTCCGCCTTCCGCGGATTTACGACATTGTCAAAGAAATCAATCGCCGATTCTGCGCCGATCTCTGGAAGTGCTACCCCGGGGACTGGGACAGAATCTCCCGAATGGCCATCATCGGGTACGGTTCCGTACGGATGGCAAATCTGTCGGTGGTGGCTTCCCATACCGTCAACGGGGTTTCGAAGCTCCACTCGGAGATTCTGACCAAAACAGTCTTTCACGACTACTACAAACTGACTCCTGAGAAGTTTACCAACGTGACGAACGGAATTGCGCACCGCCGGTGGCTTTGCGGAGCCAATCCGCTTCTTGCCGGTCTTTTGGACGAAACCATCGGGCCTGCCTACCGAAAAAAGCCGGAAGCGCTGTCGGAGTTTCTTCGCTACAGGGAGAACGCGGACGTTCTTTCCCGTTTTGCGGAAATCAAACGCGAGAACAAGATCCGTTTTGCCCGTCTCGTCGAAAAGAGGAGCGGAATCCTTCTGGATCCGGATTCCGTCTTTGACGTTCAGGTCAAGCGCCTTCATGAATACAAGCGCCAGCTTCTGAATGTTCTGAGGATTATCTCTCTCTATCTGGATCTTCTGGACGATCCGGATCGCCCGTTTACCCCGCAGACGTTCATCTTCGGCGCGAAAGCCGCTCCCGGTTACGCAATCGCGAAGCGGACGATCCGTCTGATCTGCGATCTTTCCGCTGAAATTGAGAAGAATCCGAGGATCCGGGAAAAACTGCGCGTCGTCTTTATGGAGGAATACAACGTTTCGCTCGCGGAAATCCTGATTCCGTCCGCGGATGTCAGCGAACAGATCTCTCTCGCCGGAAAAGAAGCCTCCGGAACCGGTAACATGAAGCTGATGATCAATGGCGCCGTTACGATCGGGACTCTGGACGGGGCAAATGTGGAAATACTGGAAAGCGTCGGCGAAGATAATATGTATCTTTTCGGGATGACGGCCGGAGAGGTGGAGGAGCTTTGGAGACGGGGCTACCAGTCCACGACCTATTACATCGGTTCCGAAAAGCTTCGTCGAACCGTAGATGCACTGGTACGGGGCTTTAACGGAATCTCCTACCGGGACTTCGCCGAGTATCTGGTCGCCGGTCAGGGAATCGCCGATCCTTACATGTGTCTGGCCGATTACGATTCCTACTGCAGTGTCCATGAAAGAATGATACGGGATTATGCCGACCGGAACCGCTGGACGAAAACGGCCTTGTCCAACACGGCCTGTTCCGGTCCGTTCGCAGCCGATCGGGCGATCAGGGAATATGCGGATTCCATCTGGCACATCCGACCCGTTTCCGCCGAAGGAGTTTCCCGATGATTCTTGCTTCGGATCTTACGACATCCCCCGAGGCGGCCAGAAGAGAACGGTCCCATCTTACCGGTCAAACTGTGGAAGGAGAGGTACTGATCCTCTCCCTTTCCTGTAATGGAGAACCGCTCATCCGGGATGTCTGTTCCCTGAATGACCGGTTGGAAATGGATGTCTGCCTGCCGCCGGATCTGGGCGCTTCGGAAGGCATTCTCCGGATCGAACGGGATGACGACGGGGCGATTCTCCGCTTCCCGATTGCGAACTGCGGAGCCGGGCGGTTTACTGCCTCGCTTCAGGCGTCCTCTCTCTGCCAGGGAGAAGAGTCCGGACTGTTCTTTTACCGGATGGAATTTGAGACCGTCCGGGGTCACTGCTTTTTTTGCAAGGATCCTGTGCGGCCTTTCCCGGTTCTCCGGTTTGAGGATCGGGAGATCTCTTCGTTTCAGTTGACAGTGACTTCTCCGGGGTATCGGACCCCTGAGTGGGCCCGGGGCGGAATCCTTTATCAGGTCTTTGTCGACCGATTCTGCCGGGGCAGTGAAAGAATGGAACAATACGGCGTTTCCGTTCCCCGCAGGAAGGACGCGCTGTACAATCCGGACTGGGAGAACGGGGTCCCCCAGCACGCCGAGAGACCGGGCGGAGAGGTCCCGAACAACGAGTTTTTCGGCGGAACGCTCTGGGGTGTTGCGCAGAAGCTCCCCTATCTTGCTTCGCTGGGCGTGAACATCCTTTATCTTTCTCCCGTGTTTCAGGCTTACTCCAATCACAAGTATGACACCGGGGATTATGAACGGATCGACCCCGGTTTCGGCGGCGACGACGCCCTGGATGATCTGATCCGCGAAGCGGAACGGTTCAGAATCCGGATCGTGTTGGACGGTGTGTTCAATCATACCGGGGACGACAGCCGGTATTTCAACCGGAAAGGGACCTATCCGGATACCGGAGCCTGCCAGTCCCGGGAGTCTCCCTATTTCGGCTGGTACCGCTTTCAATCCTACCCGGATCGGTATGACTGCTGGTGGGGCGTCAAAACACTCCCAGCGATCCGGAGCGGTTCCGATTCCGTCCGGGAGTATTTCTGCGGAGAAAACGGAATAATAGCACACTGGATGAGAAAAGGGATCTGGGGATGGCGTCTGGACGTGGCGGACGAACTCGCGGATTCGTTCCTCTTTGCGGTCCGTTCCCGCGTCAAATCGGAAAACCCGGATGCTCTCCTCTGGGGTGAGGTTTGGGAGGACGCCTCCTTTAAGGTCGCATACGGAAAAAGGAGACGGTATTTCCGCGGAAAACAGCTGGATTCCGTCATGAACTATCCGTTCCGGAAGGGAATCCTGGAGTATCTCCGCACGGGGAATTGCTCGGGGCTGTCCGAAACCGTGGAAGTCCTTCTCCGCCATTATCCGGACGGGGCAGTTCGCATGATGATGAATCTTCTGGGCACCCACGATACGGAACGAATCCTTACCGCGCTTGCAGGATCGGAAGCGGGAAACAGAACCAACGACGAGCTGGCGGAAGAATCCCTCTCGGAAGAGGAGAAACGCACCGGGGTTCAGCTTCTGATGACCGCCTCCCTTCTTCAGTTTACCCTCCCGGGGATTCCCTGTATCTATTACGGGGACGAGGTCGGAGCGGAGGGCTACGGAGATCCCCTGAACAGGAAACCGTTTCCCTGGGGGAAGGAAAACAGGGATCTACAGGAGTGGTATCGCAGGCTGGGAAGAATCCGCAGGGGTCACCCCTGCTTTTCGGACGGTATCTACCGGCTGATTACGGCAGGAAACGGCATTTTTCATTTTGCGCTTACCGATTCCGCCGAGCATCTGGAGATCTGTGTGAACCGCGGTACGGAAACCTATTCGCTCCCGTACGGATACCGGGATCTTTTTTCGGAAACGGAACATGCCTGCGGCGGAGCCGTTTCCCCCGGATCCTTCCTGCTGCTGCAGAAACGCGGAACGGCATTCTGACCGCCTTCCGAAAAGCGGAAGCCCCCAGACAATCGCGGCTGTTCGGGGAAAAGCCCGAACGGATCTTTTGCGAGGAAACGAAAAAAAGAAGCAAAAGCCCTTTTCAGATTGCAGAAAACGTGATACAATACGCCCTTGTGGGTTAACTTTGAGTAATACGATAATTGGAGGCGGTACCCTTGGTTCGTGAGGATTTGCGAAATGTTGCGATTATCGCGCATGTCGACCATGGAAAAACGACGCTGGTGGATGGAATGCTCAAGCAGGGCGGCATCTTCCGGGACAATCAGGAGACGCAGACCTGCGTCATGGATTCCGGCGCGCTGGAACGGGAGCGCGGCATTACCATTCTGGCAAAAAATACAGCGGTTCACTACAACGGGACCAAAATCAACATTGTTGACACCCCGGGGCACGCTGACTTCGGGGGCGAGGTGGAACGGATTCTGAAAATGGTGAACGGGGTCGTTCTGCTCGTCGATGCGGCGGAAGGTCCCATGCCCCAGACGCGTTTCGTGCTGCAGCGCGCGCTGGAACTGAATCATCCGGTCATTATCGTGATCAATAAAATTGACAAGCCGGATGCCCGGCTAGACGAGGTCGGGGACGAGGTTCTGGAACTGTTTCTGGAACTCGGAGCGACAGACGAGCAGCTGGATTCTCCCATGATCTGGTGTTCCGGACGGTCCGGTACCGCATCCTATTCTCCTTACGAAGAGGCGACGGATCTGCGACCCCTGTTCGATACCATACTTCAGTACATTCCTGCTCCCGAGGGCGATCCGGACGGACCGGTTCAGATGCTGGTTTCCTCGATCGACTATAACGACTACGTCGGAAGGATCGGAATCGGCAGGATTGAGCGGGGCGTGCTCCATGTCAACGAGGAAGTATCCATCTGCAACTGGCACAATCCGAACCTCTCCTCCAAGGCCCGCCTTCAGGCACTCTACCAGATTGACGGGCTTAGAAGGATCCCGGTCGAATCCGCCACGGTCGGTGATATTGTCTGCTTCTCCGGCTGTGAGTCCATCAACATCGGCGATACCATCTGCGCTCCCTCCTGCGTGGAACCGCTGGAATTCGTGAAAGTTTCCGAACCGACTCTGGCAATGACCATTTCCGTCAACGACAGTCCGTTTGCCGGGAGGGAGGGAAAGTATGTTACATCCCGTCACCTGCGGGAACGGCTGTACAAGGAACTGCTCAAGGACGTGTCTCTCCGCGTTTCGGACGGGGAAACGGCGAACTGCTTTGAGGTCTGCGGAAGAGGAGAAATGCACCTCTCCATCCTTGTGGAAACGATGCGCAGAGAAGGATACGAAATGGCTCTGTCTACCCCGCGTGTCATTATGAAGACGATCGACGGGGTCAAATGCGAGCCGGTCGAGCGCGTTTTCATTGACGTCCCGGAAGAGTATTCCGGAACGGTGATTGAGAAGATGGGGCAGAGAAAAGGCATGCTGGTTGACATGCAGAAACATGACAACCGGATGCGCATCGAGTACACGATTCCGACCCGCTGCCTGTTCGGATACCGTTCCGATTTTATGACGGATACCCGCGGGGAGGGAATTATGAATTCCATCTTCGACAGTTATCAGCCTTACTGCGGAGAGATCATCCGCCGGTTTACCGGATCCCTCATTGCCTCCGAAACGGGCCAGTCGACCTCCTACGGCGTCTTCAATGCTCAGGACCGCGGGACGATGTTCATCTCCAATCAGGTGGAAGTCTACGAAGGGATGGTTGTCGGGGAATGCCCGAAGGTCGAGGATATTGCCGTCAACGTCTGCAAAAAGAAACATCTGACGGCAATCCGCTCTACGGGAGCTGACGAAGCCCTGATTCTGACGCCCCCCAAGATCCTGTCGATTGAAGAAGCCATGGAATTCATCGCGGATGATGAACTGATCGAGGTCACTCCGAAGTCTCTTCGGATCCGCAAAAAAATACTGGACAACTCGCTCCGCCTGAAGGCACAGGCACAGATCAAGGCGCAGCGCGCAGCAAAGGATACCGCCCATTCCTGACGTCAACGGAGGATGATTGCATCATGTCTCGAACCGGATTCCGACCTGCTTTTTCCCTTCTTCTCGCCGTTCTTCTGCTTGCGGGCGTTTGCCTGACGGGCTGTTCTTCAGACCGTTCCCCCGCTGTGATGACTTTCCGCGGGACGACCGTTTCCGAGAATCTGTTTCGGTACTGGATGGCTTCATATAAAGCATACTTTCTTCAGCTGGTCGGAGGGCAGGACAGCGATGCGTGGCTCAACGGGGAATGGTCCGTCTCAAATGAGGATGGTTCCGTCGTTTCCATGACCGCGGGAGAATATCTTCAGGAGCGCATTCTCGGCGTGATCCGCTCCAATCTGATTTCGCTCCGTCTCTTCGAGGAATACGGACTGAGCCTCCCCGATTCCGCACGGAGAGATGTAGAGGTGCTGATAGAGAGCGAGATCGAAAACGCAGGCTCCAGACGAGCTCTGAACGAAAAGCTTGCAGCCATCGGGATTACGATCGATCAGCTCCGGGAATTCAAACTGGCGGAGGAGAAGATCAACTGCGTTTATTCCTACCTTTACGGCGAAACGGCGAACGGCGTGACGGTTTCCAGCGGAGCGGAACCGATTTCCGAAGAGCAGTACGATGCATTCTATCAGGCGCATTACGTTCTGGTCAAGCACATCTATATCCGTACCAAAGACCGCAATGTTCTGGATGCGGACGGGAACGTTCAGTATACTTCTTCCGGAACGGTTCTGACCGAACCCCTTTCCGAAGAGGAGTCCGCGCAGAAGTACGCCCTTTGCGACAGCCTGATGGAGCTGCTTTCCGGCGGGGCGGATTTTGACGAACTGATGCAGGAATACAGCGAGGACGCAGGGAGACGAAACTATCCGAACGGTTACATTGTATCCCGTTCCTCTTCTCTTCCCGAGGAGTTTCTTGAAAACGCGTTCGACATGCAGATCGGGGAACTCCGCCGAGTGGATGCTTCGTACGCCACCCATATCATGATTCGGGAACCGCTTCCGGAGCGGGGATGGGAAGACGAAAACTGGAAGGGGTTTCTGGGTTCGATCCAGGAGTACGTGACTTCGGAAGTGTTTGCGGAGAAGATCGCCCCCATGATTTTGGAAATTGTGTGCGACGAAGACAGGGTTAGCGAGAACAGCATTTTTCTGGTTCCGGCAGTCGATTACTGAGTGAATTCGTCCCGCTTTGGGAGGAAGCAGGCGGGAAGTCACCCCGTCAGCCTGGTCATTCTGAGTGACGGACCTTCAGAATCCACGAAAAATATAAGAAAACCATTGACAAGGAGACTCTTTTGCGATATAATAATTTGAAAGTTTCGCATGAACGGAGGGTACTTTGAGATGATGTTGGATGTGTCGTCTCTTTTCTCCGGGCTTGCGACTTCCATCCCGTTTTCCTTTTCAATGCGTCTTTCCGCCACTTCGGAATTCTCTGATTCGGAATCGGATTATCCCGTATTGGCTCAGGTCATGCCGCTGACCTTCTCCGACGTTGTCTTTCACGAGCCGGTCCAGGTGAACGGGACTGTTGTGAGTGAGGGCGGTTACGTTCTGCTGACAGAAGACGCGGCCGTAACCTATGAAACCGGTTGCGCCAGATGCCTTGCTCCGATTCGGGGCTCCCTTGCTCTTCATGTTGAGAAGGCCGTTGCCGAGGATCATGGGGAAACCGAGCTCGTTGATAAGGAAAATGATGATTATATCCAGGCAAAAGGTGGCATTCTGGATCTCGGCGAGCCCCTGATGGAGGAATTGATGCAGGAATTTCCGTCCAGGGTTCTTTGCAGAGAGGACTGTGCAGGGATCTGCCCGGGATGCGGTGTCAACCTGAATCTGGCGGTTTGTTCCTGCAAAAAAGCGTTGGATCCCAGATTTGCCGTCCTGTCTTCGTTGTTGGAAACCATGCCCGACGATGAGGAGGGAACGGAAGCGTAGGACCATGAAGGTGCTGATTGCGCGCTCCGGCGCGACTCATAAGGTTTAGAAGGAGGAGAGAACGATGGCAGTTCCGAAGAGAAAAGTATCAAAGGCAAGAAGAGATAAAAGACGTTCCAGCGTTTGGAAACTCGAGCTTCCCGGAATGGTGAAGTGCCCCAAGTGCGGAGAATACAATCTCGCTTACAGAGTCTGCAGAGCCTGCGGCACTTACGCCGGCAAGGTTGTTGTGGAAAAGAAGGATGCCTGATTTGATACGGTTTGAAGAGACGGAATTGCGCATGGAGCCGTTTGCCCCGTGACGTAGTTCCGTTTTTTCGTGGAACCCGTATGTTCCGAATCAGAAAAGGATAAGAGAAAAGGAGATCGGAAGCGATGGTTCAGATAGCAAAGGTCGCCCCCGGTTCTCCTGCTGACCGGAAGCATCTCCTCCCCGGGGATTACCTGATTTCAATCAACGGACACGAAATCCGGGATGTTCTCGATTATCGTTACTATCTGGCGGAACGTTCCGTCAAACTGTTGATTCATCGAGGTCCGGATCTGCTTGAGGTTTCTATCCGCAAGGAAGAGTACGATGACATCGGACTTGATTTCTCGACCTTTCTGATGGATACCCAGAAAAGCTGTCGAAATAAATGCATTTTCTGCTTTATCGATCAGCTCCCGGATGGGATGCGTGATTCGCTGTATTTCAAGGATGACGATTCCAGAATGTCTTTCTTGATGGGAAGCTATGTTACCCTGACCAACCTGAAGGAAGAGGACGTCGATCGGATTCTGGCCATGCACATGTCTCCGATCCGGATTTCGGTTCACACGACCGATCCGGAGCTGCGCGTTTCCATGATGAAGAATCCGCGCGCCGGAGAGGTGCTGTCTTATCTGCGCCGCTTTGCCGACGCCCATATTACCATGGAATGTCAGATTGTTCTCTGCAAGGGGTACAATGACGGAATGGCGCTGGAGAGGACACTTACCGATCTGGAGGCCTACCTTCCGTCGCTGAATTCCTGCTCGATTGTTCCCTGCGGACTGACCTGCCACAGGGAAAAACTCCCGAAGATCGAACCGTTTTCACCCGAGGACTGCCTCTCGATCCTGGATCAGGTATCCGCTCATCAGGAACACTGCATCTCAACAACGGGAAAGCCGGTGTTTTACTGTTCGGACGAGTTTTATCTTAAGTCGGGACGGCCTTTTCCGGAGCCTTCATTCTACTGCGGCTTCCCGCAGATTGAGAACGGGGTGGGGATGATTCCGTCCATGCGCGAAGAGCTGGAAGAAGAACTGAGGCTTCTTCCCGACGAGTGTTATGCCATAAGGAGAACGGTATCGGTGGCAACCGGTGAGGCTGCGTATCCCTTTTTAAAGCAACAGTGCGCCAGACTCTCGGAACGGATTCCCGGACTTTCTGTTTTCGTCTATCCGATCCGGAATGATTTCTTTGGCGAAGAAATCACGGTCGCAGGTCTGGTTACCGGAGGGGATCTGATCCGTCAGCTTCGGGAGAAGGAGCTGGGAGAAACTCTCTGCATCCCGTCTGTCATGCTCCGGTATGAAGGCGATCTTTTCCTGGATGATGTATCCCTGCCCGAGGCAGAGGAGGCACTGGGAGTTCCCATCACGGTCTCGGAGGCAGGAAGCGGAAGGTCTTTTCTCTCCGCTGTCCTCGGGATCAGTCTCTGATCGCACGGAAGAGTCGGGACGGAGTTCCGCTTTACATTTCCGGAAATACTGGTCCGGACCGTAGAGGAACGGACTGTCGGGGGAGGATTGAAGATGGCAAAGCCGGTTGCGGCAATCGTGGGGCGTCCGAATGTGGGGAAAAGCACGCTCTTTAACAAGCTGGTCGGAAGCCGCATTTCCATAGTTGAAGACACCCCCGGCGTCACACGAGACAGGATCCTTTTCGAAATGGAGTGGAACGGGCGGGGAATCTATCTGATTGATACGGGCGGAATCGAGCCGAATTCCGAGGATGTCCTTCTGAAGCAGATGCGGGAGCAGGCCATGCTTGCGATCGAGATGGCAGATGTCATCCTCTTCATGTTGGACGTCAAAAGTGGGCTGATGCCGGAAGATCGGGACATTGCCATGATGCTGAAAATGTCTGGGAAACCGATTCTTCCGATCGTGAACAAAGTCGATTCGGTCGGAGATCTTCCGCTTGCTTTCTATGAATTTTACGAACTCGGGTTTGAGGAGGAACTGATTCCGCTTTCCTCTCTTCACGGGACCGGTACCGGAGATCTGCTGGACAGGATTCTGGAACTTGCCCCCTCTGATGAGGCTTTCGGTGAAGAGGAGGACTGGGTTCGCGTAGCGGTCATCGGGAAGCCGAATGTCGGAAAATCCTCAATTGTCAACCGGCTGATCGGGGAGGAACGGTGCATCGTTGCTGACATGGCAGGGACGACCCGGGACGCGATCGACACGAGATTTGAAAATGAATTCGGAAAGTACGTTTTTATCGATACCGCGGGAATCCGTCGACAGTCCCGAGTGGAAGACAGACTGGAACGATTCTCCGTCATGCGGGCCAAACTGGCCATTGAGCGCTCCGATGTCTGTCTGATTCTGATCGATGCGAAGGAAGGCATCACAGAGCAGGATGAGAAAATCGCGGGCCTTGCTCATGAGGCGGGAAAGGCTTCCGTCATCGTTGTCAATAAATGGGATGCGGTAGAAAAGGATACTGATTCCGTAAAACAGTACACAGAGAAGATCGTAAATGCACTGTCCTACATGCAGTATGCGCCGCTCTGCTTCCTTTCCGCCAAAACGGGCCAGCGGGTGGACAGGCTCTTCCCGCTGATCAACGAGGTATATGAGCAGTCCGTTCTCCGGATTTCTACCGGAATGCTCAACGACGTGCTGGCCGACGCGACCGCGCGCGTTCAGCCACCCTCCGATAAGGGGAAACGCCTGAAGATCTACTACTGGACGCAACTTTCCATTCAGCCCCCCACCTTCGTCATCTTCTGCAACAGCGCGGAACTGTTTCATTTTTCCTATCAGCGATATCTGGAAAACCAGCTTCGGTCCGTGTTCGGATTCCGGGGAACTCCGATCCGGTTTATCATCCGTCAGAAAGAAGACACCAACTGAGAAACGGAGGAAGAGAAATGTTTTCATTTCTGAAGTTCAGTCTGTTCGAAACCCTCTTTCCGGATGGAATTACCGCTTCCTCGCCGCATTTGATCGTTCTGTACTACGTGCTGATTCTTCTGATTCCCCTGGCGATCGGTTATCTGCTCGGCTCCGTGAATTCCGCGATTCTGATCTCGAAGATCTTCTATCACGACGACATCCGCGAGCACGGCTCGGGAAACGGCGGAGCGACGAATGTCATGCGCACGTTCGGCAACCGGGCGGCGCTCGCGACATTCGGCCTGGATTTTCTGAAGACGGCGATCGCTGTCTTTCTGGGTGCCCTGCTGCTGGGAGAGGACGGGTCCTATGTGGCCGGACTCGGTGCGGTAATCGGCCATCTGTTTCCCGTGTTCTTTCACTTTAGGGGCGGAAAAGGCGTGACCTGCGCCGCGGCGCTGGTATGCTGCACGGAACCGATCCTGTTTCTGATTCTCATTGTGATCTTTGTCCTGATTGTCCTCGGGACAAGGTTTATCTCCCTGGGCAGCGTAATGTGCATGATCCTGTATCCCCTGCTTCTCAACCGGATGTATGTCCTGCTTCATCACACGGAGGGGGAACCGGTCATTCCGATGCTGGTGTCCTTCCTGCTGATGGTCATGATCGTTGTGAAGCACTGGGAGAACATCCGCCGGCTGATGAAGGGGGAGGAAAGCAGGTTTTCCTTCAAAAAAAGCGTCAAACGGACGCAGACGGACGAAGAGCTCGGCGAAGAGAGTCAGGAGGAATCCAAATGAGACGCACGATCCGAATCCTGCTTCCTCTGCTTCTTGCCCTTTCTCTGGTTGTACTGCCCCTCCTCACAGGCTGCTCCGAGGAGGCAATCGGCGAGATCATCAACCTGATCACGGATCCCGGAGAAACTGCCGCGCAGGGTGAGGAACCCGCCGGGACGAAGAGCCCGGTCTCTTCCGAAGGGGAGAACGCGGGCGAAAAGGGAGCGCTGTCCGAAGACGGCTGGTACTATTCGCCGGAGGACGTCGCCCTGTATCTGCACACCTATGGCAAGCTTCCATCGAATTATCTGACCAAGCAGCAGGCTGAAAGCCGTGGCTGGGATTCTTCCGCCGGGAACCTGTGGGAAGTTGCGGAAGGATACTGCATCGGCGGGGACCGGTTCGGGAATTACGAGGGCAAACTGCCGAAAAACAACGGAACCTACTACGAATGTGATGTGAACTATTCGGGCGGTTTCCGGGGCGCCGAGCGCCTAATCTTTACAAGAGACGGGCAGATCTGGTATACCGGAGATCACTACAATACCTTCCAGAAATTGTATTGAGAGATCCAAAAAGGAGGACAGAGGGAGGAAGGAATGGAAATCCTGATTGATTGTGAAAAACTACGCTCGAGAAGAGTGTTTAACGACTATCTTGAAGCAGTGATGGATCTTCCGGCTTATTTCGGAAGAAACCTGGATGCTCTCTATGATGTTCTCAGTACGGTGAACGGGGGGGCTCCGTGCCATTTCCGGATCATCAACCGCGAGAAGGAATCGTCCCGTATGGTTGGACACTACAACACCTTTTTGCAGATGCTGGAGGATGTTCACGACTTTAACCCGAATGTAACATATTCCATCGAGCCATCTCAAGAAAAACAAGAAAAAGAATAAGGGAACCATTATCAAAACGGTTCCCGTTCGGTATCTTTCCTGTCAGCGGGCAGGGTGCTTTTCTGCTTAGATGCTTTCAAAACAGAACGCTGTGGTTGAATCAAAGAGTTCCCCTGCCCGGAGGATGGCCTCCCCACGGTTGGGAGAGTCAGGCGCGAATTGCGTTTCCAGGCAGATTGCGTGCCTGGGTTTTTGGGGAATCCCGCCTTTCATCGGTTCCGGACCGTTCATGAAATTTGCGGAATAGACCTGAATGCAGGGAAGGTCGGTACAGACGGTAAGACGTCCCGCGGTTCCGGAGAGGACCGCTGCACAGTTCAGCTCGGTTCCCGCCAAAGCGACAGATTCATCTCCGGAGAGATAGAAATTGTGATCCAGGCCGTTCCCCAAAATCATTTGCGGATCGGAGCCGTTTAGAAGATCGGGGGAGAGGGCCTTCGGTGACTGAAAATCAAACGGCGTCCCTTCGACCGACTGCGTACCGACCGGAATCAGGGACGAATTGACGACCGACATTCTGTCTGCAAAGAGCTGCAGGGTCTGTGTGTCAATCGGACCTGAGCCGAAACCATTCATGTTGAAATAGCTGTGATTGGTCATGTTAAACGCGGTGTCCGCATCGCTTTTCGCCAGATAGTGCAGATACAGACAGGTGTCCAGAATCAGGTAGGAGACGGAAACTGCGACCGTTCCTGGGAATCCGTCCTCTCCGTCCGGGGAGATTCTTGAAAGGATCAGGCCTTCTCCGCTCTCGCCGGTAACGGGTTCGGCCTCCCAGACTTTCGTATGGAACCCGCTGCCCCCGTGGAGACAGTTTCCCCTGTCCGGTTCGTTGACAGGAAGTGTGACTGCTTTCCCTCCCCAGGAGTAGGATCCCCCTGCGATCCGGTTCGCGTATCTTCCAATCAGAGCCCCCTGACATCCGGAGTGGTTCAGATAGTCCTCGAGCGTATCGAATCCGCAGATAATGTCCGTTCCCCGGAAGCACAGTTTCTGAAGGGCGCCCCCGTAGGTCAGAACCGTTGCCTGAAGGGTACTGCTGCCAAATGTATAAGACTGGACGGGAGTTCCGTCCGGAAGCACTCCAAATTCTCTTACTTCCATGAAAGCACTTTCCTTTCCCGTTTTTTCCATTATAGTGGATTTGCTCGGAAAATGCAAGAGAACCCGAAAAAAAGGAAGGGAACCGAAAAAGAAAAATGACCGGACCTCTGTGCCTCTGGCGTGGCCCGGATAAACAATAACCATTGAAACAGAAAGGATTTTAACAGACATTCAACATGGCGACTACAAAACAGAATACAGAAAAAAAACAGCGACCGAAACTTCGCGTCATTCCCCTCGGCGGCCTGGAGGAAATCGGGAAAAACATGACCGTCCTGGAGTATGGGGAAGACATGATTGTTATCGACTGCGGGATGGGCTTTCCGGACGAAGAGATGCCTGGGGTCGATTACGTCATTCCGGACACGACCTATCTGATGCGGAATGCGGAGAAGCTGCGGGGCATTTTTATTACCCACGGACACGAGGATCATATCGGGGCACTTCCGTATGTGCTCCAGGATTTCCATGTCCCGGTTTATGCGACAAACCTGACTATCGGGGTTCTGAAGAACAAACTGTCCGAACATTATTACGAAAAGGAACCGGATCTTCATGTCTGCAGAGCAGGGGAGACCGTCCGGGCCGGCGTGTTCCGGGTTGAATTCATTCACGTCAACCATTCCATCGCCGACGCGGTCTGCTTTGCCGTTCACACTCCGGTTGGAACAGTCGTCCATTCCGGCGACTTCAAGATCGATCTGACGCCGGTAGACGGAGAAGTGTTCGATCTTCACCGTCTGGCTCAACTGGGCACGGAGGGGGTTCTTCTCCTGATGTGCGAATCCACCAATGTCGAGCGCCCGGGCTATTCACCCTCCGAAAAATCGGTAGGAGCCTCTCTGGAGGATATATTCTTCAAAAACAAGGATAAACGCATCATTATCGCAACGTTCTCCTCCAACGTCCACCGCGTTCAGCAGGTTATCAACGCAAGCGCGAAGTATAAGAGAAAAGTGGCGATTACGGGCCGCAGCATGATGAATATCGTCTCCGCGGCAATCGAACTCGGGTATATGACGGTTCCGAAGGGTGTATTGATCGATATTTCGGAGATGAAGCGGTTTAAGCCGGAAGAGATTACTCTCATCACAACCGGTTCCCAGGGAGAGCCTATGAGCGCCCTTTACCGGATGGCATGCGGAGAACACGACAGAGTGGAACTGTCCCCCCGGGATCTGGTGGTAATCAGCGCTTCTCCGATTCCCGGAAACGAAAAACTGGTTGACAAAATCATCAACCAGATGTGCAAACGCGGTGTTACGGTGCTTCATTCCGGCATCCTAGATATCCATGCGTCCGGACACGCCTGCCAGGAAGAGATCAAGATGATGCACGCTCTTCTGCGCCCGAAATTCTTTATGCCGATCCACGGGGAGAGCCGTCACCTGGAAGCACACCGGAAACTGGCCGTGTCCATGGGGATGGCACCGGATCATATCTTTGTTCCGGAACTCGGAAAGCCTCTGGAGCTGGACCGCCGGTCCGCCAAATTCGGGGAGCCTGTTCCCGCGGGAAGAGTTCTTGTGGACGGATACGGAGTCGGAGACGTTGGAAGCGTGGTCCTCAGAGACCGGAGACATCTGGCACAGGATGGTCTGATCGTCGTGACGGCATCGATCGACCGCGACTCCCGCGAGATTCTTTCCGGCCCGGATCTGATTTCCAGAGGTTTCGTCTATGTCAGAGAGGCAGAAGAACTCATGGACGAAATCCGCTCCATAGCGACCGATTCCATTCAGGAATCCTTGATTCGGGGAAGCATTGACGTGAATCGGATCAAGAACCGTGTCAAGGAGGATCTCAGCGAATTTCTTTATTCCAGGACAAAAAGAAGCCCGATGATCCTTCCTGTAGTGATTTGTCTCTGACGGAGTCGGTGAGTCCTATCAGGCGGTTCCTGTTTCTGCAGTTATTTGAGGAGAGGCTAGAAGGCCTCTCCTTTGTCGTTGGTTCATCACAATTCGGTACCTTTTGGACAGTGTACAAGATTACGGAAAGGCTCACCGCAAGGCGGACCGCTTTCACCATTGTTGGCGAATATTTACCTCAACGAATTCGACCACGAATTCGAAAACAGAGGGGTCAAAGTGATTCGCTACGCAGACGATATC